>NZ_CP026118.1:1522780-1850561 GCF_004101865.1 Halobacillus litoralis | reverse complement strand
CTGTGATGAAACGGCTGTCGCGATTGTAAGAAATGAAACAGAATTAGTGACAAACATCGTAGCTTCTCAAATTGAAAGCCATAAACGTTTCGGAGGGGTTGTACCTGAGATCGCTTCAAGGCATCATATTGAACAAATGACCATCACTTTGGAAGAAGCATTGCAAGAGTCCGGTCTGACGATTGATGATATGGATGCAATAACAGTAACAGAGGGACCTGGACTCGTCGGGGCCTTGCTTGTAGGTGTGAATGCAGCCAAGTCCATCGCTTTTGCTAAACAAAAACCGCTTGTAGGGGTTCATCATATTGCCGGGCATATCTATGCGAATCGTTTGGAAAAAGAATTCGAATTTCCTTTGTTAGCGTTAGTAGTGTCTGGTGGCCATACAGAGCTTGTTTTAATGAGGGAGCACGGCTCGTTCGAAATCATCGGAGAGACAAGGGATGATGCAGCAGGGGAAGCATACGACAAAGTGGCAAGAACACTTAAACTCCCATACCCAGGGGGGCCGCAGATCGACCAGTTAGCTCAAGACGGGGAAGAGACGATTGATTTTCCAAGAGCATGGCTTGAAGACGGCTCTTATGATTTTAGTTTTAGTGGTCTGAAGTCTGCTGTAATTAACAGACTTCACAAAGCGAAGCAAAAGGATGAGTTCTTGAAACCTGAAGATATAGCGGCAAGCTTCCAAGCAAGTGTTGTTGAAGTGTTATCAACAAAAGCATTCCGAGCAGCAGAGGAATATGGAGTCAAACAAATGATTGTAGCAGGTGGAGTTGCTGCTAACAAGGGGCTACGTGCTGCTCTTCATGAGAAGTTCAAATCCAGTGAAACGGAATTGCTCATTCCACCCCTGCACTTATGCACAGACAATGCGGCTATGATTGCAGCTGCGGGAGCTGTTGCTTATAATCAAGGTCATCGTTCCGGTTGGGAGTTGAATGCGAACCCAGGCTTAGATTTAGAGTTGTATGGTGATAGAAAACAATAAACATAAAGCTCTCCTTGAAAAAGGAGAGCTTTTCCTTTTTGTGCAGGAGGCTGTGGATAAGTTTGCAATTTTTATCATTTTGCATATCCACAGGTGCATAAACATACAGTGGATAAAATATTTGTGGATGGATAAGAATAGCAAAGGAATCGCTACCAAAATTGTGGATAAATTGCTTTTTATCTGTGGATAATGTACATAACCCTGTTGAAAACTGTAATTATCAGTGTTCAAGTGTTGAAAAGTGTGTGGATAATGAAGATTCATTCATACACGTCTATACATGTAAAAAACTGACACCTCAGGTCATCCAGATATTGGATGACCTGAGGTGTCAGTAACTACCATTACTCATGGAGGGTTTCCCATTCTTCCATGAGGGTTTCTAATTGTTTCTGCTTTTCTGCGTTATCTTCGGTGAGTTCCAGGGATCTCTCATGGTCCTGATAGACCTCAGGGTCACAGAGGAGTTCTTCATTTTCTTCCAGCTTCATCTCGAGCTGTTCGATTTCTTCTTCAATACCAACAATGCGACGGTTTTTCTTGCGTTCCTCCCGTTTCACGGCTTTATCTTCTTCAAAACTATTCTTCGCTTGTGGTTCCTGTTTGTTTGGTTCGTTTTGAAGACGTTCGGCTTCTTCGATTTGATGAAGCTCGTATTCTTCTTGCTTCTTATCCACATAGTAGTCGTAATCCCCGAGGAAGAGCCGTGTTTCTTCAGGATTCATTTCTACGATTTGAGTAGCGATTTTGTTGATAAAGTAACGGTCGTGGGAAACGAATAAAAGCGTACCAGGGTAATCGACAAGAGCAGCTTCTAACACTTCTTTACTGTCCAAATCCAGGTGGTTGGTCGGCTCGTCTAAAATCAAAAAGTTCGCTTCCTGCATCATCAATTTAGCTAGGGAGAGACGTGCCTTTTCCCCGCCACTAAGAGCAGTAACCGGCTTCAGAACATCCTCGCCGGAAAAAAGGAAATTACCGAGTATAGTTCGAATGTCTTTTTCATTCTTCATCGGGTACTCATCCCATAATTCATTCAAAACCGTTTTTTTTGAGTTCAATTTCGTTTGTTCTTGGTCATAATAACCGATTTGCACATTAGTACCGATCATCTTTTCTCCTTTAGAAGCTTCCAGGTCCCCTATGATCGTTTTGAGTAATGTCGTTTTACCAACACCATTAGGACCGACAAGCGCAACAGAGTCTCCGCGGTTCAAATCGAGAGAAAGGTGATCGAACAAATAAGAAGAGCTGTCGTCATAGCGGAAGGCTAAGTCCCTTAACTTGAGAACATCGTTCCCACTCTTTTTTTCCATTTGGAAGCTGAATTTCGCGGACTGGTTATCGTCTTTCGGCTTTTCAAGTTTGTCCATTTTCTCCAGTTGTTTACGTCTGCTCTGCGCTCTTTTACTTGTTGTAGCCCGGACGATATTCTTTTGGATAAAGTCTTCCATCCGTTTGATCTCTACTTGCTGTTTCTCAAACCGTTTCAACTCCTGCTCATAATCGGCTTCTTTTTTCTTCAAATAGTCACTGTAATTTCCATGATATTTCTTCGATGATTGAAAAGCGATTTCGTAGACAGTGTTCACGATCTTGTCTAAAAAGTAACGGTCATGGGAGACAATGACCACGGCCCCTTGATATCCTTGTAAGTACCCTTCTAGCCAGCCGAGGGTGTCGATATCCAAGTGGTTGGTCGGTTCGTCCAAGATCAGGACATCAGGGCTGGTTAACAGCAGTTTCCCAAGGGCCAGCCGGGTTTTCTGTCCACCGCTTAATGAAGTGATCGGTGTATCCCAATTAAAGTTATGGAAGTTCAAACCGTTCAGGACGGATTTGATATCAGCTTCATATTGATAGCCGCCGGCACTTTTGAAGTATTCCTGTTTACGGTCATAATCGGCCAACAGCTGTTGGTAGCGACTTTGATCTTCAATTAATGCCGGGTCTGCCATCTGCATTTCCATCGAACGCAATTCTTTTTCAAGATCTTTCAAATGAGTGAAAACTTTCTCCATCTCATTCCAAATCGATTCATCCGATTGCAGACCTGTATTCTGTGCCAAATAGCCTATAGTCGTTTCTTTCGGCTTGAAAATATTCCCTTCATCATGGCTCATGTCTCCAGCCATCATTTTTAACAAGGTTGATTTTCCTGCGCCGTTCCGTCCGACGATGGCGATCCGGTCATTCATTTGTACTTCTAATTTAATATTCGATAAAATGGTTTCTGCACCAAAACGCTTCGTCAATTGATTCAATTGCATGAGAATCATGTCGTTTCACCTCAATAGAATAAGTGTATCTTATCCTGCAGCTGACTCGCAACAGAATGCGTTGGAGATTGTGAAATCTTTAACGACTTCTGTTTGATTTTTTGGTAGAATAAGAGTAGTGTTTCAATGAGTACCGTAACCATTTTTCACAAAAGGGGTAGGTGTGAATGGCGGAATTCAGTCATTTCAATGACCAGGGCCGTGCTCGTATGGTAGATATCTCTGAGAAGAAAGATACAGTACGGACGGCGGTAGCGAAAACAAGTGTGGAAGTAAATAATGAAATCTATGATAAAATCACCACCCAGCAAATGGCGAAGGGAGATGTCCTTTCTGTCGCCCAAGTAGCTGGAATCATGGCTGCGAAAAAGACATCAGATTGGATACCGATGTGTCACCCATTGTCATTGAAAGGAATCGACGTATCCTTTGATTGGGAGCTCGGTTCAACCCCCAAGCTTTTAATTGAAGTCTCTGTTAAGACGAAGGGGAGTACAGGCGTGGAAATGGAAGCGCTAACGGCGGCTTCAGCCACTGCCTTGACGGTTTATGATATGTGTAAAGCCATTGATAAAGGAATGGTGATTGGTCCGACTTACCTGGATGAGAAAACAGGGGGTAAAAACGGAGATTATCGAAGAATAGACCGGTAAAGGAGTCAGATGCTATGGATATGGAACAGGCGAAGATCCCTCAGGCGACAGCGAAGCGTTTACCGCTTTATTATCGTTTTTTAAACAATTTACACAGCCAGGGGAAAATGCGCGTTTCATCAAAAGAATTAAGTGATGCGGTAAAGGTCGATTCAGCTACGATCCGCCGCGACTTTTCATATTTCGGTGCCCTGGGCAAAAAAGGGTATGGATACAATGTAGAATATTTGCTGTCATTTTTCCGTAAAACTCTTGATCAGGACGAAACGACAAGGGTCGCTTTGATCGGGGTCGGGAACTTAGGGACAGCTTTCTTGAATTATAACTTTACAAAAAACAATAATACAAAAATCGAAATGGCTTTTGACGCTAGTGAGGAGCGCATTGGCAGTGAAGTCGGAGGCGTCCGTGTCCATCATATCGATGATCTTGAAGAAAAGATCAGCGACTTGTCTGTGGCCATCTTGACCGTACCGGCATCTGCCGCGCAGGGCATTGCGGATCGTCTTGTCAAAGCGGGAGTTTCAGGTATTCTGAACTTCACGCCGGCGAGGATTAGTGTGCCCACTCAAGTTCGTGTTCACCATATCGATCTTGCTATCGAATTACAGGCACTCGTTTACTTTTTAAAACATTATCCTTTGAATGAAGATGGAAGTGCAGAAGAATAATAAGAGGGGATGACCAACAAGGTCGTCCTTTTTTTGTGGAGTACTTTCCAGTCCAATTGTGTGAAAAAGAGTGCATGTGGGTTAACGGATAGGCGTGCGTGGTATAGTGGATAATAGTTCGTGTATCGAAATAAGGGGAGGGGACCACATTGAGCAAATTACCTAATAAATGGCTAGTCGTCGTTTCTGTCTTATTCGGAACCTTCACTGTCATTCTGAATAATAGCATGTTAAATCCGATCCTGCCTCGTTTTATTGAAATTTTCGAGTCAGATGCCGTAGCTGTCGGCTGGATCCTCACTATTTTTATGGTATCAATGGGGATGACGATGCCGCTCACAGGCTATTTCGGAGACCGGTTCGGGAAGAAGAAAGTCTACCTGACAGGATTATGTATCTTCCTTATCGGATCTTCTCTAGGGTTCTTTTCTTCAACACTTGGAATGGTCATTCTTTCAAGAGCCATCCAGGGTATGGCTGGCGGTCTGATGATGCCCATTGCAATGGCACTTATCTTCAACTCTTTCCCACGTCATGAAAGGGGCTTGGCTGTGGGGGTGTATGGGGTAGCCGCAATGGTCGCCCCTGCGATCGGCCCTACAGTCGGTGGCTTTCTCATCCAATATTTAGAGTGGCCGTGGCTGTTTGCGTTCAATATTCCATTCGGGTTGACGGGTTTGATTTTATCATCGAAATTCTTAGAACGAACAGAAACCAATCCGGAGAAGAGGTTCGATTTCATCGGCTTTCTCATTATTACATCTGGTATCGGAGCGGTGCTCTTTGCGTTAGGACGAGGAAGGACACTTGATACACTGCTTGATCCATTGAACATCATGTTGATCATCAGTGGTCTGATTGCGGTCGTCCTTTTTGTATTTTATGAAAATAGACAAGAGGACCCACTACTTAATCTTTCTGTGTTCAAAGTGCCTACTTATTCGGTGTCGATTCTTGTGACTTCAGCCGCATCGATTGGTTTATTTTCAGGAATTTTCCTATTGCCGTTATTGATTCAAAATGTGTATGGTTTGAATGAAGTCATGACAGGGTTGTTGTTCTTACCGGCAGCGGCAGCCAGTGGGGTATTCATGTCCATCGGGGGAAGACTCCTGGATAAAAAAGGACCGAAATATGTGGTACCACCCGGATTGACGATCATGGCGCTCGCCACTCTGGGGTTTAGCTTTTTACAATTGTCTACACCCTATTGGCTCATTCTTCTATTGAATACGGTCCGAGGCCTGGGCATGGGGATGGGCAATATGCCTGCGACGACTTCCGGAATGAACAGTATTCCAGAGGATTTAGTCGCCCAAGGATCAGCGATGAATAACATCCTCAGGCAAATTTCTTCTTCGCTGGGAATCGTCTTTTTCTCGATTTATTATGAAGTGAGACGAGCACAAGTATCCGCAAGCCCTGATATCGATATGCAGGCGGCTACATTGCAGACATTGAATGAAGCGTTTCTCGTTTCCGCCATCGTTTTGATCATCGCGATTCCTTTCTCCTTCATTTTAAAAGGGGTACAGGATGATGAAGATGCTTCAGATAATAAGGCATAGAAAAAGCAGGCATCCACTATGGAGCCTGCTTTTGTGATTTTATTTTTTCTGTGACTGTTTAAGTTTATTGTGGAGATTGTACAAGCGGATCGCTACGGCGATATTGAACGTAGCGACAATCGCTAAGATGACAGTCGTCGTGTTCCAAACGGATTCTTCAGCTGCCTGAGCTGCGATAAACGTAAAAGCGACGCCCATCGAGAGATAGAGAAAAGCCATGAATAATGGTGAAGTTCTCATAATTATAAAAAGCCTCCAATAAAGATGGTCTCCAGTTGTTCCTGCATCCGGCGGATATCCTCTTCAGTAAGAAAATACTGTGATGCGACAACAAACGAGTTCATCGCCATGTGAGCCACGATTGGTGTAATAATTCGTTTTGTTTTGACATATAGGAAGGCGAATACGACTCCCATGGAGAAGTAGACTAACATGTGCTTGAAATCGAAATGGAATGCACCGAACACGAGAGCGGACACGAGTACCGCCAGCCAGAAATTAGTCCGTTTGTAAATCGATCCGAAAATGATTTTACGGAAAATGATTTCTTCGGTAATCGGAGCGAATAACACAGGGAGCAAAATGAATAATGGTGATTCACGTGCGATTTCCATCAGCTCCATCGTGTTCTCAGATCCTGGGGGAATACCTAATAGTTCAGACTCGATGGTAGCGGCAATCGCTTGTGCGAACAATGCAAGAAATACACCGGTGATCGACCATAGAATGATCTTTCCTGGGCCTGCTTTATCACTGCGGACCATTTCTTCTTTCATATCCGGTTTGAGCATGACAAGAATGATGATGGTAGCAATGGTGAAACTCAAGACTGACCAGACAGCAATCGCATCAAATCTACTCATCCCGGAAGCGACTAATAATGGCGCCCCGACTAGAGCAGAAAGCTGAGTGATGACATAGGCCAGGATGATATACCAATAGCGTTTTGGCATAGATGCACGACTCCTTCTGAATTGCAGTTTATCTGACAAGGTGCAATGACCTTACAATGACCTCAATATACATACTTTATGTATTCTATCACAGTTTCAAAACCACACGTAAGGAATAAGGGTTATCGTGCGAATTTTGTCGAAAAAGAAGTATGAAAAATCGATAGTTTATACTTGAAAAATGAAAGCGAATTGATTATGATAATAATTGTGTTAGCACTCACTATCGACGAGTGCTAATAACCGACAAAAATTGAAATCAACCTTATCAAGGAGGGTGTCCTAATTGTTAAAGCCACTTGGTGATCGTATTGTTATTGAACTTATTGAAGAAGATCAAACTACTGCGAGCGGAATTGTACTTCCTGACTCTGCAAAAGAAAAACCGCTAGAAGGTAAAGTTGTTGCAGTCGGTTCTGGCCGTATCACAGATAACGGTGAGAAAGTTGCATTGGAAGTTGCTCAAGGTGACCGCGTCGTCTATTCGAAATTCGCTGGAACAGAAGTGAAGTATGAAGGTAGCGAATACTTGATTCTACGCGAATCTGATGTACTAGCTGTCATTCAGTAGTTATTTTTTCTATAAAAATAATATACTTAGAGATACGATTTTTATGAGGAGGGCATTTTTAAATGGCTAAAGAAATTAAATTTAGTGAAGACGCACGTCGTTCTATGCTTCGTGGTGTCGATACGTTAGCAGATGCTGTAAAAGTAACACTCGGACCAAAAGGACGTAACGTCGTTCTAGATAAAAAATTCGGTTCTCCACTGATCACTAATGATGGTGTGACAATCGCTAAAGAGATCGAACTCGAAGATCACTTCGAAAACATGGGAGCGCAACTCGTTTCTGAAGTTGCTTCCAAGACGAACGAAATCGCTGGTGATGGTACAACAACGGCAACAGTCCTTGCACAAGCCATGATCCGCGAAGGTCTTAAAAACGTAACTTCTGGTGCAAACCCGGTCGGTATCCGTCGCGGAATTGAAAAAGCGACTGCCGTAGCGACTGAAGAGCTGCGTAAAATTTCTAAGCCTATCGAAGGCCGCGAGTCCATCTCCCAGGTTGCTTCTATCTCAGCTAGTGATGACGAAGTAGGTCAACTGATTGCTGAAGCTATGGAACGCGTTGGGAATGACGGTGTCATCACAATCGAAGAATCTAAAGGATTCAACACTGAGCTAGAAGTAGTTGAAGGTATGCAGTTCGACCGTGGCTACGCTTCTCCATACATGGTGACAGACCAGGACAAGATGGAAGCGACACTAGAAGACCCATACATCTTGATTACAGATAAGAAAATCAACAACATCCAGGAAGTTCTTCCTGTACTTGAACAAGTGGTTCAACAATCCAAGCCACTTCTATTGATCTCTGAAGACGTTGAAGGCGAAGCACTTGCAACACTTGTTGTGAACAAACTTCGTGGTACATTCAACGCAGTATCTGTCAAAGCTCCAGGATTCGGTGACCGTCGTAAAGCGATGCTGGAAGATATCGCAACAATGACAGGTGCCCAAGTAATCACAGAAGATCTTGGACTTGAATTGAAGAATACAACGATCGACCAGCTTGGCCGTGCGTCCAAAGCAGTCATCACAAAAGAAAACACGACAATCGTCGAAGGCGCTGGAAGTCCTGAGCAAATCTCTTCCCGTGTTGCTCAAATCCGTGCCCAAGCAGAAGAATCCACTTCTGAATTCGACAAAGAAAAACTACAAGAACGTCTTGCGAAGCTTTCTGGCGGCGTAGCTGTCATCAAAGTCGGAGCAGCGACAGAAACAGAATTGAAAGAGCGTAAACTACGCATCGAAGACGCCTTGAACTCTACACGAGCAGCGGTAGAAGAAGGCATCGTCGCTGGTGGTGGTACAGCTCTAGTGAACATCATCACCTCTGTTGAAGGTCTTGGATTGAAAGACGATGAAGCAACTGGTGCAAGCATCGTACTTCGTGCCCTTGAAGAGCCAGTTCGTCAAATCGTTCACAATGCAGGTCAAGAAGGATCCATCATTGTCGAACGTCTAAAAGGCGAACAAGTCGGCATCGGCTTCAACGCAGCAACAGGCGAATGGGTGAACATGGTCGAACAAGGAATCGTCGACCCTACAAAAGTAACTCGTTCTGCACTTCAAAACGCAGCTTCCGTAGCAGCTATGTTCTTGACGACTGAAGCTGTAGTCGCTGACCTTCCTGATGAAGAAGGTTCTGGCGGCGGCATGCCTGACATGGGTGGCATGGGCGGAATGGGCGGCATGATGTAAAAATTCGCCTTAAAACCCTGGTTTATCAAGGCTTCTGCAGGGTGTTATGCTAGTGAACTAGCAAAAACCTCACAGAAACCTCACATTTTAATTGAAATTGATATGTTGGAGGGCGTTTTCGTAAAGGTTCCTTACCTTTCCGGAAGCGTCCTCTTTCATTTTCTTCGTTACGTGGGTGTAAATCTTCATAGTTGTTTTGATATCTTCGTGTCCAACCTTCTCCATGATTGTCGCCAGGTCAATTCCAGCTTCCGTCATCATACTTATGGCTGTGTGCCTGAATATATGAGGAGTGGCGTGTTTGTCTATATCCACATAGTTCATTAATCGTTGCATCCTACTTATTAAGTTCTTCTGCATAAACGGATATCCATTGGCTCTACAAAAAACGAAGTTACCCTCATGGAAATCTTCTAACTGGATGCGATATTCATTGTGGATTTTCATCTGCCTCTTCCGATGAGATTTTAATAGATCAAGAATCTCTCTTTCGATATTGATGGTTCGGATAGATCCTTCCGTTTTCGGAGGAGTAATTTGATAATCTTTCATATTGTTGTTCTCATTATAAATAGTTTTGGTAATTCGAATTGTCTCATCTGTAAAATTCACATCTGGCCATTTTAAAGCACAGAGCTCCCCAGATCTCATACCGGAAAAAGCCAACATATAAAAACGTTCTAAATCTAGGTCCAGGCCGTGTTCTCTTACTGCGGATAGAAACAATTCCAATTCCGATCTCTCCAGATATTTCTCCTCAACTTTTTCATTCTCGATATCTTCAACGGTTCTTTGCTTTTTAGGAACAACTACACCAATCGAGGGATCATCTTTTATTAATTTGTTTTTAATAGCATGCTTGAAAATCATACCAGCCGTAGTGTTCACACCTTGGATTGATGTTCTCGCGTAATCAGGCGCCAGGTCGTTCAAAATCTTTTGGTACATATTGTGAGTCACCTGGGAGATAGGTGTCTTTGCGATATACCTCAAGAGTATTTTTATTTCTTTTTCACGTATTCGTATGGTGCTCCGTTTCACACCTGTCAAACTATAAACCTCTAGCCAGTTCAATGCAGCTGTCTCAAACGTCGTATTGCCACTTACTTTCTCATCAATCCCGTCCTCCATTAATGACCGTATAGCCTTCTCTACTCGGGCTCTGGCTTCTCGCTTGGTGGAGCCTCTGCGGGTAATTTGCCTCCTTTTCCCTGTGGCAGGATCCCGGGGCGCATCATCTACGCATTCCCAGCTGATTTTTCCTGTCTTTAGTTCTACTTTTTTACATTTCAAAATCCACACCTCCTATGGGGTACTTTAAATGAAAACGATGGGTAAGATGGGTACATTTTTCAAGACGTAACTCCTAGAAACAAGAAAACTTCGTACCAAACTACAGACAGAACAAGCGTCAATATGACGCTCCATTTACTTCCATAGCCAGAACTAGAGTCAAAACGCTCGTCAAATTGACGGAGGGATTGACTCTACAGACAGAACGCACGTCAGAACTACAGTCAAATTGACGTTGCATTTAACTCCTCAGACAGAACAACGGACAGACCCCACGTCAATATGACGTTCCGTTTATTTCCACAGACAGACCTAGCGTCAAATTGACGCGCGTACTGTCGCATATTACTAAACATAAAACTAAACTATATAACTACTACTACAACGACGTAGTAGTAGATTAATAGAAATTCACATCACAGATTTTTTCCGCTTGGAATTTTCGATCTGATAGATTAGACTTTGGATTTCTTGATCGGTGGCTCCCTTTTCTTTCAATTCCGAAATCATTCTTTTGAATGCAGGTTGTTCATAAAAAGGTAGGTCATCGTGTAAATCAATTGCTTTTTCTTCACTATCATTTGAGTGTTGGTAATTGCCTGGTTTATAGATCTCCTTGTAAAAGTGGTGGCCAGTAACCTGTCTTTCAAAATGAATAAATCTTTCTTCAGCAAACGCATAACTGACCTGAAATACATGAGCAATCTTACGGATTGCCTCTGTACGGTACCGAGGAAGTTTCAATTTCAGAAGCATGAATGTTGGCACAGCGTAATGAAGAGCGTAATTCCTAGCCTTAAACTCCTGATACTCCATGAAAGATTTAGGCATGAATTTCTGATCGCCAATATGATAAACAACATGGCCAAGTTCATGGAAGAACTGTTGACGTTGGTTGTAATAGGGAATTCGGTTGTCTACTCGAATTACATCGACACCAAGAACCATTCCAGATATTGATCTTTGAGCATGCGTCTTAAAAAAAGCGTTATACTTCTTGGCTATATCCTCTAAGTCCAAAAGGTCGGCGGGCTGCACGATGCCCAAAGAGATCATTTCTTCTTCAATTTTTCTTTCCAGATTTGTCATCAAATATTCCATGTAATCACCCCTTAACGAGAATGTATGTTCGTATTATGATTAAAAAGAAAAGCCTTCATAAGGCTTATAATCTATATTTAGTTTGCTTTTGCAAGAGGCGTTCTCTTCTATCTTTAAATGAGTAAAGATCACCTTTAAATAAATTGTTTTCTATCTCTTTGATAGCTCTATCACATATATCAATCGCTTCCTGGTAACTTCCAATCTCCTCAAGTATATATGTTGGACGCTCGTAATAATTCATCCCTTTAGGTCTGTACTCGGTAAGTATGTGTATATAGAGTTCAAGCGATTCTAGCGGAGAGGTCCCTTCTAGATCCTTAGCTTGGTTGTATAGGTGAAAATATTCTTTAAAATCATTCTCTTCATCCTGTTTATATTCTGAAGTGGAAGAATTTATTTTGTTGTAAGTGTGGGCAACGTTTTCTTCTTCAGAGACGATTAATCCTTCTTGATCTGCTAGTCTACGGTTTCGCTGAAAACCATACAGCCCGCCAAAAATAGATAAAGTTATAATAACTATGGCTCTTGAATGGTTTTCCCACAAGTTTGAGCCCCAATCAAATAAAGAGGTGGCTATCCAGTAAATGAAAGATATACCTACAAACAGATATATAGCGGATTTAATTTCTTTACCGAAAAGTATAACTACAATGAGAACGAGCAAAAGAAAAATTACCATAAAATACCCCTTTATTTATTTTTCTTCTTCTGCCACAGGTAAAATTCAACTTCTTTACGCAACTGAGCTTTCAGTTCTTTAACCTCTGTTTCATTTAACGAATCTAAATCAAAACCGAAGAATCCTTCAATTTCTTCTTCAGAAAAATCTTCAGGTTCTCTAGAATGGGTCCTTCCAAGTAAGTAATCAGAAGACACATCGAAGAAGTCAGCGAATTTATTGGTGATCTCAAATGAAGGCTCTCTTTCGTTTCTTTCGTACATACTGACTGAGCTTTCACTTATCTGTACTTTTTCACCAAGTTCCCTCTGACTCAATTTATGTTCTTTTCTTAGTTTGCGAAGTATATCGCCAAAATTTGTCATATCTATCACCTGTGGTCATAATAACACAATTCGTGTGTTATTATTATTTTTTTTGAAAAAAGACACGATAAGTGTTGACAACACAAAACGTGCGGTGTAATATTCTAGTTAACAACACAAATCGTGCAGAAATGAGGTGTAACATGGATAAGAAATACATTGGTGAAAAATTAACTGCACTAAGAGGAAGTCAATCACGAGAAGAGGTCGCTAAACAGCTAGGTGTTAGCGTTAGTGCACTTCAGATGTACGAGAATGGACAAAGGATTCCCCGTGACAAAATTAAAGTTTCTATTGCTAATTACTACAAAAAAAGCGTTCAGGAAATTTTTTTTAGTGAACAACCGCACGATATGTGTTTGTGAATGAGTTGGAAGTTAAAACTACTTCCACCATCGCATTGAGTGCCGACGAGCGAGAGTGAGCGACGATATGAGCCACGCCATAATAAATGACCTGGTCATCGCGACGACTCGACACTGAGTGCGGTGGTGGAAACTGAGTACTGCTTAGGAGGTGAGTCATATGAGTAACGGACAATCCTCAGCACCTGCTGCAACAGAAGCTGAGAAAAAGGTTGAAAAGGAAATTGAAATCCAAAAAGAAATTTACCAGGTTTGTAAAAAACATAATCTTACTTTTCAAGAAGCTCAATATCTTCTTCAGGATCTTGCCGAGCGGATACCAACAGTTTCTATGAACCAAAAAATAAGCGAATGAGTTTTAGAATATGTCCTTGTTTTTGCGCTTTCTGGAAACATAGTTTTCTTCATCTTCGGAGTGGGTCCAGCCAACAACGTAACTCAATTTACTTTGTGCGCCATCCGTAACAGTTTGAACCGAAAGCAACGTCCAATAGCGCTCTAGCTTTTTATTAACTTCTTCAACAGAATCAAGAACTTCAATTTTGTTTACATCTGAGTAGTCCACGTTATTACCTCCTTTCCTAGTACTAGATTACTAGAAAAGGTTGGAAACTGAAATGGAGGTCATCAAATGAATCAATTAAATCTTGTTACACAAAATGGACAAGTTCTTGCAGATAGTCGTGAAGTAGCGGAAATGACAGGTAGACGTCATGATCACTTAATCAGAGACATTGATGGTTATTTTGCAGTTCTTAATCAAAACCCAGATTTGGGGGCTGATCAATTCTTCATGAAAAGCACCTACCAATCAGGAACGGGTCGCAATTACAAACGTTATCTTCTAACTCGGAAAGGTTGCGACATGGTAGCTAACAAGATGACTGGACAAAAAGGAGTCCTCTTTACAGCTGAATACGTCACACGTTTTGAAGAAATGGAACAACAACAACCTAAAGTACTTTCTGAGAAAGAGCAACTCATGGCAGCCATGAAATTTTCAATCGAACACGATGAAACTTTAGAACAACATGATAACCGCCTGACTCAATTGGAAGAAACCATGAGAATTGACGGCGCAGAAGAGCACCGTATCAAGAAAAAAGCGAACGCCAAAATCATGGAAGTCATTGGCGGTAAGAAGGCTCCAGCTTATGGAGAAGTAAGTCGCCAAGTGTTTTCAGCCTTCTGGAGAGATTTTAAAAATCACTTCACGATTCCAAGATACGGTGATCTTCCTAAAAAACAATTCGAAGAAGGGATTCGATACATTAGCCTTTGGCAACCTGACACGTCCCTTCGAATGGAGATTGACACTCTTAATCAGCAGCAAGTGATTAGGGAGGTGATTTAAAGTGTTTAACGCTACTTTCGACCAAGAACAATTTCAAAAAGTTATCAATGTAGCTGTAGATCAAGCCCTTAAAAGGCATGAAATCCAAAATCAAATCCCGCCAGTATTGACTAGGAAACAATTCATGGAATTGACTGGCGTCGGTGAATCCAAATGTGCAGAGCTTTTTAACCGACTAGATTTCCCTGTCTGTCGTGAGCTGGGTTACCCAAGAGTACGAACAGAAAAGCTGTTTGAGTGGATGGATGAACATACGAATTGGGTCAAAGACAACATCAACAGAGAATCAAAACTTAGAATCATTTAATTCACCTTAACTATAACAACAAATCAAATAAAAAATAGGTACCTTCTTGGGTACAAAGGAGAGTGTGAAAATTGGAAAAAGGAAAAGCATCTCGAATGCTTCGTGAAGCACGATTGAAAGAGGGGAAATCTCAAAATCAAATGTCCATGGACTTGTTTCAGTCAAGAGAATATATCACCAAGCAAGAATCAGGGGAGCGTAAAATATCTCCTGCTACAGCCCATCACTTTACAAAGAAATACAACGACCCATGGTTGGGTTTACAAGCAGCCTTTGAATACACAGGGATTGGGATTACCAAACTCGATGGTCCTGCTGTTGATCTACACCGCACCGCAGTTAAATCGAAGCTAGAGGAAGAGCTCCAGGAAGCTATCGAAGCTATGAATAAAGCAAAAATCACTAATCGACCAGAGTTTACGCAATCATTTGAGTTGCAGGACATAGAGCAGTCAGCCAGAGAGTTCATTGATGTTATCCATGCCTCTACCACTTATGTAGCCACCATATGTCAGGAATACAACATCAGCTGGCCTCAACTCTGGGAAGACCATCATAGAAAGCTTCAATCAAGGGGGTACGTCACTTCATGAATAATTTAGATAACTACCTAATTAAAGACATTGGAGAGGCGGTAAAACTTACAAAAGAATTTTGGAGCTTAACCGATCAGCTACAAGAAGAATTCGCTCAGGGTGATTTACTTAAAGTCAAAATGACAGCTACACGGATGATCGATATTGCGGAACAACTGGAGTTCCTCAAAGAACGAAAGGAAAATCACGTTCGTTTAAAGCAAGTGTCTATCGATTTAGAGAGTCAAGGAATTACGGTCGCAATGGTGAGTCACGCCCATGAATAGGCGCCTAACAAAATTGGATGTAGCCTACTTGATTATGTTTGTGGTTGCTTTCGGATTTCTATATTACGCGATGTGTACGAGTGGTTAGGAGGGATTAGATGAATAAGCAACGGAAGCTGGAACAAAAGAAAAGCCACCTGGATGGACGTCCAGATGACTTAGGTGAAACATATAGCTTGGTAACTCCAATATACCATGCATGTTAGTCGCAAGCAAGGCAGTAAGGAGTTGAAGAAAATGAATTGACTGCATGAAAGTGCAGAGAACGTCGACAGGGTCAGCCTGTCGTTGAGACCAGGAGCGAAACTCCTCCTTTTCTAACGAACGTCTTCCATTTATCCACGTTCCTGGTTTCAACGATGCGCTGGCATCAGAAAGAAGGTGAAAGTTCATGAATTACACCTGTGATCGATGTGGTTTTTCTGACCACTCAGCAGACGCGAGGTACTGCGGCATTTGCGGCAAGGAAATCAAAAGTGTTCATTAAAAAAAGCCCACGCAGCAACGTGGACGTTTTGAAAAACATTCTATCTACATTATGCCCTAAATCAATAAAAACGACAAGGAGGGCCTTATGAACTACGCAGAAGAACTTCGGAAGCCAGACGAGTTAGGCATTGGATTAGATGCTAATTACATCATCCTTTGCAAGATGGTCGCTCAATACGGAGATCATGATGATTTGATCGAACTGACAAATGAATATCAAAACCTGAAAGGAAGTGCTGGTATTGCAAAACCTAAAACTAAATGTACTGTCGCTTAAAAATTTTAAAGGTGTAACAAAATTCGTTGTTGATCCAAACGGAGAGAACGTCCGCATATACGGTGACAACGCCACTGGAAAGACTACACTGTTCGATGCTTTTACTTGGTTGCTGTTCGGCAAAGATAGTCAGAACAAGAAGGACTTCTCCATTAAGAATCTTGATGGCGATGGTAATGAAATGCACAACCTGGAGCATGAGGTCGAAGTAGTCTTTACTCTCAATGAAAAAGAATTAAAGCTTCGTAAGGTGTATTACGAAAAATGGACACAGAAAAGATCTGGTCCAAAGAAAGAGTTTACTGGACACACCACAGATCATTTCATTGATGACGTACCTTCCAAGAAAAAAGAATTTGAAAGTAAAATTTCAGAAATCATTGATGAAGACGTATTTAAACTTCTAACGTCACCAAGCTATTTCAATGAACAGCTTCATTGGCAGAAACGAAGAGAAATACTTCTTCAAATCGCCGGGGACGTGACGGATGAAGAGGTTATTCAAACCAATCCTAGCTTGAAGAAGCTGCTTGATTTTCTAGACGGGCGAAGCATTGAAGATCACAAGAAGGTTATTGCCGCTAAACGTAAAGAAATCAACCAGGAACTTGAACGCATTCCTGTTCGAATCGATGAAGTAAACCGTTCCAAACCCGATGTAAGTAAACTGAATCGCCAGGATTTAAACGATGAGCTCACTTATATCCAATCACAAATTGACGAAAAGCAAGAGGAAATCAATCGCATCAATAATGGTAGCCAAGTAAGTGAAAAGCAAACACAGTCTCGTGAGATTGAGGGCCAGCTGCTTGAAATCAAAAACAAACAAGCTGACCTGAACCATAATAAAACGAACGGTAAACGGAATGAATTGAATGGATTAGCTAGAGAAGTGGATAGCATTCAAAGAGATATTGATCAGAAAGAACGTGCAGTCAAATCGAACAGAGAGCAACAAGAACAACTGGAGAAAGAAATGAAGGAGCTCCGGGATCGCTATAACAAAATCAATGCTGAAGAATTCGAATCCAAACACGATGAGAATTGCCCGACATGCGGACAGTCACTTCCAGAAGAGCAAATTCAAGAAGCTCATGAAAAAGCTAAAGGCGAATTTAATAAAAACAAGGCAAATAAACTTGAATCCATCAATGAACAAGGTGGGCAGAAGAGTGAGAAAAAGACGGCTCTTGGTGTAGAAATCGGAAATCATGATACAGCATTAATCAACTTGAGATATGAGCTCAAAACGAAAGAAGAAGATTTAGAGAAAGTGAAGCAAGAACTCCATAAGCTTGAATCCAATACAACGGACTATCAAGAGCTTCCAGAGTACAAGGCGAAGTTAGAAGAAAAGCAAGCCGTTGATCAAGAGATTGAACAGCTAAGAAGCAATGTTCAAGAGTCGGTCAGTAGCGCTCAGTCGGAGCTTGAGGCCCTTCGACAAGAAAAGAGAGCTATTGATCAAGACCTAGCGAAATTCGTTCAGATTGAGGCAAGTAACCAGCGAGTGAAAGAACTGGAAGCTGAACAGGAGAAGCTTGGTGAAGAATACGAGCAATTAGAAGAGCAGCTATATCTAACCGAAGAATTCATTCGATCGAAAGTGAATCTATTAACTAGCAAAATCAACGAGAAATTTAAATTTGCTAGATTCAAGCTTTTTGACAATCAAATCAATGAAGGTTTGAAAGAAACGTGTGAAACGCTGTTTGATGGAGTCCCTTACAGTTCCGGATTAAATAACGCAGCAAGAATCAATGTCGGCTTAGACATCATCAATACGTTGTCTGATCATTACGGCATTCAGGTTCCAATCTTTATCGATAACGCCGAAGCTGTCACCGACTTAATTAACCTAGATAGCCAGATGATCAGCTTAGTAGTAAGCGAGCCAGATAAAAAGCTAAGAGTCGAACATGCAGAAGAAATGGAGGTAGCTTAAATGACCAAATTCATTGTGAAAGAGGTTCAAGAAATTAGGACTGAATTTGAAGTGGAAGCTCCTAATGCTCAAGAAGCAATCAATGAATTTCATATTAAAAAACGTTCCAAAAATGGTAGTAACTCCTTTGGCGCTTACGGTTCATTCGAAACACATATTACATCCAATGTTAAGAGAGAAGTTGATGAGGAACAAATGAAGATTTATCCTATTACAGATCAAATGGAGGGAACGTTCAATGAGCCAGAATAAAAACGAATTAGCGATGATCAAGAAAGATACCGTTGATGTGGTGGCGGAGAAAGTGAAGGCTTTTCAAGAAAATGGAGATGTTCACTTTCCTCCAAGCTATTCACCGCAAAATGCTATGAAAAGTGCTTGGTTAACATTGCAGGGCATCCAAGATAAAAATAAACGTCCAGCGCTTGAGGTTTGTACAAGAGATAGTGTAGCCAATTCATTACTAGATATGGTTGTCCAAGGCCTAAACCCAGCCAAGAAACAAGGGTACTTCATCGTATACGGTAACACGCTCACATTCCAACGAAGCTACTTTGGAACCATGGCCGTCACGAAACAGGTCACGGGTGCAAAATCGATTGATGCAGCTGTCATTTATGAAGGTGATGAAGTGGACTACGAAATGAAAAACAGTCGTATTGTGAACCTTACTCATAAGCAAAAGTTCGGAAATATCAATAAAGAAAACATCATTGGCGCATATGCCACTATCGTTCTTCAGGATGGCGAAGTCTATCAAGAGTTAATGACTATCGAAGAGTTGCGTAAAGCTTGGAGCAAAGCACAGTTCTGGGGCAAAGATCAAGAGAAGGAAAAGAAGGGCAGTACGCATGATGAATTCAAGCAAGAAATGGCTAAGAAATCGGTCATCAATAGAGCTTGCAAGAAGTTCTTGAACTCTAGTAATGATAGCAATCTAGTGTTAGACCACTTTAATCATACTGATGAGGCAGCTGAAGAAGCTCAATTGGAGGAAGAAATTCAAACCAATGCTAACGGCGAGATTATCGATATTGAATACAACGAACCCGAACAAGAGCAAGAGCCAGAACAACCTTCCGATCAACCAGACGGTGATTTGGAACAAGCAGCTATGGATTTTGAACAGAAAGAAGCTCAAACGACGTCTGGACCCAATTTCTGATGATTGAAGTTAAAGCCCTTGCTTCATCCAGTAAGGGGAATTGCTACCACATAACGGATGGCAAAACCCCCTTGCTCCTTGAAGCAGGAATCAAATTCAAAGAGATCCAGAGGAAGCTAGACTTCCAGACTTCGAAAATAAAAGCTTGTCTGATTACTCATGAACACAAGGACCATTGCGCTGGAGTCCCGGATATGATCAAGAACGGAAAGAACTGCTACATGTCAAAGGGAACGGCAGAGGCTATCGGCGTTGAGGGACACCGTGTAAAGCCTATCAAATCAAAAGAACCATTCACCGTTGGAACATGGACGATTTTACCTTTTGAGGTTGAACATGATGTAGCTGAACCACTAGGTTTTCTGCTTGCGAATGAGGACGGAGACAAGCTCTTATTCGCTACAGATACCTATTACATTCGCTACAAGTTCAAGGGCCTCACACATATCCTCTGTGAGTGTAATTACAGCCTAGACATACTTAACAAGAATATTGCAGCTGGACGAATTCCAAAGGTGATGAAAAAGAGATTACTACGTTCGCACTTCAGTTTAGAAAACGTTAAAGAGTTCCTGAAGGCGAATGATCTACAGAAAGTGAGAGAGATATGGTTGTTGCATTTATCGGATAACAACAGCGATGAGAGACGATTTAAAGATGAGATACAAGCATTGACCGGAAAGGCTGTGTATGTGCCGTGAATCGGAGGGAAGTCGCAATACCCTACTGCTATGTATGGATGACGGAGGGTTATGAGAAAAGGGCTGAAATGTTTAAGGGTTACGTTTCTGGATATGTCAAAAACACAAATCCAGGGTGGAAATTAGAAAAAATCGAAGGCATGAAAGCAATCATAGTTAAAAAATAGTTAAGGGGGACGGCGGTAAAAAATGAATTACATCAAGGAATTAAATGCTTTTTATAGCCAGGTGAGTGTCAGCGGTTTACCCGCCAGGGCAATCAACCTATTCAATGCTCTCATGCACATCAACAATAAGACGGGGTGGAAAGATACATTCACCGTAAGGACGTCTTATCTCGAAGCAAAAACCGGCCAGTCCCCTAAAACGAACGATAGAGCCAGACAAGACCTCGAGGAAGCTGGTTTCATACGATTCCGATCAAGAAAGGGCGGAAAGATGGCCATATACGAGATCATACCTTCTGAACAACGAGTGGTGAAGTTTGAGGAACTTGCCGAGGAAGAAGAATCTAGTTCTGAACCTTCGGATGTTCAGGTGGAAGAGGTAGGAGAGGAAGAGACGCGTGAGGTTAATATTTTTGACATTTACTTAAAGGCTTTCAACAAACAACCGAGTGCACTCCAAGTTGATGATCTGAACGCGTATATAGATCAAGACGGACTTCCAGCTGAGTTGGTCGCCCTTGCTCTAGAGGAATCTGGTAAGGGTGGGCACACTTTTAATTTTGCAAAAACAATCATGAATACCTGGGCAAAGATGGAACTAAAAACCATAGAAGAAGCTAAAAAGGAAATGGAAGATCACAAGAATAAGCGGAACTCTTGGAACAACAGAAAAGGTCCAGACCGTAAACAACCACAGTATTCAGGTGCATTTTAGGAGGTGCAGGAGATGAATGGTACAGCAGACGGCATGAACAAAGTGATGAAACACCTACAAATGAGAGGGATTAATCCCATTGGCGAGCGAGAGTGTGAAAATTGCGGATCCACTGTTCCCATCATCGAAAGAATTACTACCGATGGAGATAGAGTTGAGCAATCTAGATGCATGAATTGCGATAACCAGACCTTAAAAGACAATTTACCAAAAACAGCAGCTACAGAAGAAGAGCGCAAGGAAATGCAGTTAAGGCGAAAGAACATAGGCTTCTCCAAGATGTATGAGGTTATCCCCGAATCTTTAAAGGACGCAACCTTTAAGAACTACTTTCCAGAGAATGATTCCGAGAAAGAAGCGAAGAAAGCAGCCATTCAGTTCGTCAAACAATTCGATAGTGAGGAGAAAGAGAATCATTCTTTAATACTTCGCGGGGGAATGGGGGTCGGGAAAAGTCACCTGGCTCGATGCATCTCCAGAAATTTACGAGAGTTCGGTAAATCGACAATGTTCATCCAGACTGACGACCTTTTGAAGTTGTTACGAAGTTCGTATGATCGAAACTCTTCCCTTGAGGAATCAGAAGTGTATGAGCGGTTAGGCTCCATGGACGTATTAATATTGGATGAAGTAGGAGCTGAATATCACCGGCGGGAAGATGGATATGAAACATGGGCTTCAGAAAAAATACTTAAATTGGTTGATACCAGGGAGATTAAGCCGACAGTTTTCACTTCTAACTACACAGCAGAAGAACTTATCGATAAATACGGATCTATCCAGGGCGGAAGGATAGTGAGCCGAATGAAACATGGTGCGGAAAACTTAATTCTGGAAGGGAGAGATCGACGATTATGAGCGAGGAAAACATTTTTTGCCCCACCTGTAGAGGCAGAGGGGTCCGCTATGATTATACGAATTCGACAATGCACATTATGCCCTGCCCGAATAAAGAATGTCGGTTGGCAGCTCAGGAACGGTCGAAGAAAGAGATTAAGCGAATCAAAAATGAGTTGAGCAAGCAGTGGGAGGTGCAACATGAAGAAGTTACGAAGGTGGTTTAACTGTCGGTTTAGAGGAATCCATCGAATCAACACCTTAACCGGGCGGTGCAGTGTGTGTAAGAAGAAAATAAGGGAGGGGAAATGATATGGAGAAAATCAAAATTACGAAAGAACAATATGAAGATTTCAAGCATTTCACGAATGGAAGGCACGCTGATCCAGTTATGAGGGATTTCATAGAGCATAAACCGAATATCAATTATTCATTAGATGAAGACTTCACCCCTCAACAATTCGCTTTACTCTTATGCGGATGGTATGAGGTGCAAGAACTATATGGAATCGGTGATTGGATTGTTTATGAGAACGAATATCATACATGCGTAATGGAAGTGACAGGAACGAAGTCTGGACACATTGTTGTTGATGGTTACCATCAAGGCTTTCAAAATCTTAATGAAATTTCAATAAACAGTCCTCTTATCCGATTAGCCACTCCAGAGGAAGAAGAGCAAGAGAAGGAACGGCGCAAGTGGGCTGAGATTGGTCGTGAGGTTAATGAGTATAAAGGGGGCGACTTAATCCACTATGAAGACGATTTCCAAGAGGTTGAACACGTTGAAGAAGATAAAGTGCGATTTTGGAGTGGAGAAAGGTTAAAAACATCTATCTTCAAATGGAACCAATACCTGACTTTAGTTTGTCCGGTAGAACTTCGTTTCGATAAGGAGCTTCCTCATGAAAGTCAGTGAACTGAATTACAAAACCAAACACATCATCGATCAGCTACTGGTTATGGGTTTCAAGGATTTAGATGGACTCAGCTATGAAGAATTGGTGAGTAAACTGGCAATGGCTAGGGCGATGGAAGTGGACGTTACGAGTGATCAAAATAAATGGTTCTGAGGAGGGATTAGATGGGTAAGAAAGATCGTCCCTTGTGCAAAATATGCGGGAAACGAACAAACCAGTACACATGGAAAACAGGGCTATGCTCCAAGTGTTATACATCTGCGAGAAAAGCAAGACATGCTGCAAAACAAGGCACATTGTCTTTGGAAATTATAAAGGGTGAAAATCCAGGAGTACGAATGAAGAACGGAAATGGAGAAACGTTGATTGAAAAACGGGTTAAATAAAGGAGGCTAATCTATGAATCTATCACCAACCCGGTTATCTGAAGGTGTAGAGGAACGCAGAAATCACCTCATACACAAGCTTTGGACGATGGGATATACGGAAGATTGTGTCGGTAAGCGAACGGATGACATGACTTTGACGGAGCTGGAACAGATACACATTAATCTCAGGTGTCAAATTGCTAGGAGGATGGAGCCATGAATTTAAAAAAGCTGTTTGAAATACAAGGTGGGCTGGATGCTCACATCGTTAAAGAGAAGGGGCTTGAAGGACAAGACCTCTTACCACGGAAGATTCTAGCTCTACAAGTGGAACTTGGTGAATTAGCAAATGAGTGGCGTGGATTTAAGTTTTGGAGTAATGATCAGGAACCGAAAACGGAGGAATGGACATCAGAAATAGATTCGTTCGGAAAGTCCATGCCACGCCTTAGAAATCCACTTCTTGAAGAGTACGTCGATTGTCTCCACTTTATTTTGAGTATTGGATTAGAACTCCATGTACCCGATGAATGGGATTTGGAGAGTATTGTGCCCGAGAAACGAGATGAAGTAAACGATCAATTTTTAGCATTCAATGAATTCTTACATGAGGACCTTGATGATAGTGACTGGTTGGATATAGCAGACCTGTTTGTAGGTTTAGGGGAAATGCTTGGATTCACCTTAGAACAGATTGAAGAGGATTATTTGAAAAAGAACGAAGTCAACCATCAGCGCCAGCTTACGGGATATTGAGGTGAGGTTATGGTCTTATACGATCATTTAGTCATATGCCCCTCATGTAAAGGGAGAGGCTGCCAAGAAGAACCACCTTGCTCTTTATGTGCAGGAGAAGGGATGGTAACGCCTGACCTTAGGAGGTCTTACATGGATGATAAATATCTCGAATGCGGAAGATGCGGAAGAAAGCTCATAGATTCCAAGAGTCGTGAACGTGGATATGGTCCGGTTTGTTGGGAGAAGTTTCAAAGGGAGCGTGAAGAGGATGGTCATCAAATGCAAATACACGAATCAGATGATGGTTTGCATTAACCATGTCAGCTGGGGTGGTAAGGTTTGCTACGGAAAAGAGTTTAATATTCGGAAAGAGCGTACAGGCATCTATTCTGTTTGTACCAAGTGTCAGAATAAGACTCTCATAACGCTTTTTGATTAAGGGGGAGCTCAATGATTCAATTCACAGTATTAGGTGAGGCGGTTGCTCAAGGAAGGCCAAGAGCCGGTAAAACCAAAAAAGGCAAAACGATTCTCTATGATCCTCAGAAATCTAAGGACTTTAAACAATATGTAGGGTTGGTTGCTTCTCAACATGCCCCCTCAGATTTACTAGAAGGGCCACTGAACGTGAGAGTGAAAGTTTATAAGCCATTGCTCAAGAGCTTCTCCAAAAAGCGCACAGCAGAGGCTGAGTCAGGATTGTACCGACCAGTGACTAAACCTGACGTTGATAATTACGCTAAGGGAATCAAGGATGCTTTGAACAAAGTGATTTGGAACGATGACAGTCAGGTGGTCGAGTTTACGATCAGCAAGTGGTACAGCTCCAAGCCGAGAATAGAAGTGGAAATTAGTGAGGTGAAGTTATGAACGCTCAATAGATTGTCGCCCACTTGGTAGACCTAGCTCCAGGCGAAGAGGACATCATCAAAATGAATGGACAAATCTATCAAGTAAGACGTGTAGATGCTGATGATATTGATGCTGTAGTCGAGTCTTTGAAAAGAAAACCTAAAGGATTTGAAACATGGTGACTGAGCTCATTTATTGCTTGTTTCGTCGCTATCGGTTGGTTGCTACTGGACCTCTTTGAAGGAGAGTGATCGTATGAAGGAACCAAAATGGTATTACCTTTTCAAAATAACTGAAGGTCATCGGGTTTATGTATATGAGCCATTATCAGCGAAAGAAGTGCAAATGATGCAGAAACTCGGTTGGAAGGTGAGGAAGATATGAAAAAGGGTGCTCAGCTGCAAGTTAATAAAAAATAGATCACTCAAATTGAATGATCTATTTAAAAAGAACCTTTGCTAATGGCTCTGCATAATAGGCGACAAGGTAAATGAAAAATATGCCACCCAGTACACCTAGAATTGGTGCAACAATTTCATTTCTTATGAAGTTTGTAAATGTATTCAACTAAAAATCTACCTCCATCTAAAGTAATGAGTGAATTTTATCATTTTTATTCCAAAAAATATAGTGGGATTTTGGTTAGGTATAAGGAGTTGATAACAAATGAATAACAATTGGCCGCATATTAACAATGAAATCAAAGCTATTCTTCCTCAGAAACAAAAGGAAGAGGAGGCTTTCAAAGGAACGATCCTCGAAGGAAGAGAGCGCAAGTACACCATTATCAATGAACGTGATCGTGAGAAGTATCTGACACCGGAAGAGAAGAGGAAGTTGGACAGCGCTTTGTTCCACTATCTCAGCAAGATTGAAGACGGTCGAGCAAGGGACGGAAAAGAGCCTTTCAATTCTTATCTGGTTGTGAATGTAGACGAACCGTATTCGAATGAAATTGCTGAGACCATAAAGAGGAACGGCCATCTGAAATAAAAAACAAAGGAGAGATTGATGATGGAAGAATTAAAAATCGCAGAAACTAAAGGCTTAAAAGATGTTGGTGTGTTTGAAGTAAATGAGTACGATGCGGTAGCTGCTTACTATGCCGAGGATGCGGTCGATTATTATCAAAAAGAAATCGATGATCGCGAAGATGCCTGTTATCCGATTGAGGATGTAGAAGAAGTGTCAAAAGAAAAGCAAATCCTCAAGTACGAAAATTCAGAGGAAACTGAGAGCGTTGCAGAAGTTATTAATGCTCGCTGGGAAGGTAAACCGTTCGTCGTTTATTCAAGTGGTTAAGACATAAAATTATGCAAAGGAGTAAAAGAATAGTGAAGCGGTAGAGTGCTCTATAGCGAGCACTCTGGGTGATAGATTAATTAACTAGAATTAGTCTGTATTTCATATAAGAGTTTTTCATAAGGGTTGTGTCGTCAAACTCATCTTTATTGAAACCAATAGAAGTTTCCCCTTTTTTATCTTTTAATTTGTAATCTAGTAATCTCACTTTACATTCTAAATAATATTTATGTTGGTGCTGGTTGGAAAGGTCATTTAATCTGACTTCCTCAATGTCCGGAAAGCTTATTGAGATATCCTTATCCTCTTTATGATTATACAAATCTAAAATTAAGGTATGTCCATGAATAGTCTCGAATAAATGATGGCCCTTGATTTTATATTTTGTTTCGTTTCTAGGAATTTCAGGCATTTCTGAGACAATCACAGATTCCCAAGTTTTTAGGTCTTGAGCTAAAAGTCCAATAGGTAGTACTTCTGACAAATTAATCACTCCAAATATAATATTTACCAACTTTATCGACATGAATTTCATTTTATTAAGAAATACTCTGAAGATGACGTACAACAGACTCATGCTTTAAAGGATGTTTACACGCTACTATACGATGACTATTAACTAGGAGGATGGATCATGGAACAAATGGCATTATTTGAACCCGTGGAAATAGAAGTGCCCCAATCAGTGAAATCACCACTGGAATGCAATAAGAAGGTGAACTCACAGGCTTTCGTGGCGAATCAGAGACTCTTTGCCGAGTACATGAAGGTGATCCAGAGACAGCATGGATGTTCTTGGTTTGAAGCGAGAAAGATTTTCTTTGAAATTAGGGACAAATAAAAAAGCCAGAGCATAAGCCCCAGCTTTAATGTAATCTGACAATCTCATTATAGCATATTACTAGGGGGCTTATACATTGGCAGATGCAGCGGGAAAACTAGAATCGACGGCTGAAATAGACCTGTTGGAAAATGCAGTTTATCGAGTTAAGGATGGGGTCCTCGAAAAAGTAGATACTCCAGGCGATGGATTCGGTAAACAGACGATTACATGGCAAAACGGTAAGCCGCAGCTATACGAAATCAGTTATACAAAGAAATGAGGGTGATGATCATCGCTAAAACAGAACTCACCGAAAAGCTTGAAAAAGAAATATATAGAGCCACTAAAAAACAAGGCGTATTTGGTTGTTTTGAAGTCACCATAGGGTGGTTTGGAAATGAAAGAGTTGATTACATGACATATGATACTAACGGAATATGGCGTTGCTATGAAGTGAAAGTTTCAGTTTCTGATTTTAGAAGTAAGTCCAATAATACCTTTTGCGGGCATTATAACTACTATGTCATGCCTCGGGAGTTATTCGATAAGGTCAAAGATGAAATACCTCCTCACATTGGAGTATATGTCGGTGGTTGCTCGGTTAAGAGGGCTAAGAAACAAGAGTTGGGAGAAGACGGAGAAACATTGAAAAACTCATTGATAAGATCACTTTCCAGAGAAACAGATAAAGCATTTAGCAGCAAAGAACCCCATTTAGTAGATGCTTTAAACAGGCGGATAAGAAACCTTAAAACGGAATCGGATAGGCACCGGAAGAAATATTGGCATCTTATGAGAGTTGGACAGGAGAAATACGGCGATCGTTGGTACAAAGAAGATGAGGAAACAGTAATTAAATAAGCTACTGGAACAACCAGGGCACTGATTACAAGTTGCAAACACGCAGCTGTAGTTGGTGCTCTTTTTTATTTGAAAAGGAGAGGTCAAATGAGTCAACAGTTACGTGATCAACTCAAAAGGTACAAGCGCAAAAATAACATACAGACCCCTCACCCTAAGAAAAATACACCCAAGAAGAAGAAAGAGCGTATGAGTCACCGGGACGTCGAAGACCTAATGGGAGTGAATCGCCCTACTTATCGAAGGGGCAAGGGTGGAGCTATGAAACAAAGATAAACAAGGGAGCTGGTTATGTGATTGATTTAATTTATGAGTATAAAAGTTCTTTGAAGGATTTAAAAACTAAGAAGGAGATAATCAAGTCCATTCCTGAAGACAAAAGGACAGCTCAAGAAACATATGATTTAAAAATGTATGGAAGCATGATCAGCGACCATGAACTCATCATAAGATGGTTGGTAAGGGGAAGGGAACCTGGTGCTAAGAGAGGTTTAGATCGACGTTCTGTGTATCAAAACACTGTAAAAAGTAATAATGACACCTTGAGCTTCTTTAATAACAAACGCAAAGAATTAAATCAGTTCGATGGGAAAGAAGTTTCGGTATGGGACAACGAAAGAATAGAAGACGCTCTTGCTTTATTGACCGTTAGAGAAAAAGATGTTTATTTATTGCATGAGGTTGGCGTGTATTCATTTATGGAAATTGCTGAAATGATGTATATAAAAAAGGGTACAGTGCAAAAACACTATGAAAGATCGAAAAGGAAAATAGAAAAGCGAATTTCAGAGAGCTTATTCTGCTTAGCGGAATGAGCTCTTCTCACAGTTATCTATTCACAATAGTTCTAATGTTGTTTAATATTTAAATTACATAGGGGGGAGGTTGTGAGAATTATAAAAAATAATTTTTTTGCGATACTGATACTGGCGTCTTTGATTATAGCCGATATCTTTATATATTTAGGGATAGTCAAATTATTTCTGGGGTGGAATGACACAATAATCGCTGGGTTTATTGGCTTTATAGGAGCAGTATTAGGTGGAACTATAACATTGGTCGGGGTTTTAATTACCATTAAAGAAAATGAAAAGTTAAGGAAGAAAGATGAGTTTCCTAAAAAGATAGATAATATTGAGAGATGTATCATTAAACTGGATGATGGTGTCACGGAAATTTCAAAAATAAATGAAAGGATAGATCCATATAGTGATCAAGGTACCTTTCATAATGTGAACAATGAAATTTCATTGGAATTAACTGACGCCTATGAAGAATACACAAAAAATAGGCTCAATAATATTCAGAGCGATATAGTCTACATAGGTTCAGACACATATGAGTTGTTTCTTAATTTTAGGAGTCGAATTAGGTCTATTGAAAATAGTTTAATGTTAAATCCTATAAGAGAATTAGAGAAGTTTAAACATCGTATTGTAGAAAAGTACGACCTTTCTTTTGAGAGTTTGGTCGGTGGCATATCTTTGAGTGTACTTTCCAGAGAGGAATTAAATGAATACACAAGTATTAAAATTAATATCCACGATAAGGACCAAGAATTTATTTTTTCATTACAGGATGAAATGATAAGCCTCATAAGCAAATTGCAAAATAAAAAAGAGGAATTATTACGGGAATTGAACGGCTAAAATCGTCTTACGTTTGCCAACTATAAGTGAAGAATATTTTTCCTAATATGGTATAATGGGAGGCAGGTCGGCGCGGCTTTGCTCTTCGGGCGAAGCACATAGAAAAATTCTAAGCGCCTATCACCCTCCCGGGTGAATGAACTTAAAACACGAATTCTGGAGCACTCTTATAGAGTGTTCTTTTTTGTGGTTAAGCACAGGGAGGGGAATAGGATGCTGCGTGTCTATAACAAGAGACGGAGTGAATATCGGTTGAGAGAGCAGCTGCCGAATGGCCAAGAGGTTAATTTATATTTTTATAGATTGAGAGCTCCCTATATAGAAGATGCTGATCCTGAGATTTCTTATCAATGGTTCGTCGGTTTTTATATAGGTTCGCGAAAAGAAGCAAATCGCTGGTTCAAACATAATCAAAAAAATAAACCGAAAAACATAGTTACAGGAAATGGAACGTTAACAGCGATGAAGTGGGCGATGGACCACATATTGGACTTTGCCGGAAAAATGGATCGCAACGAAGAACTTGTAATTGGATGGGAAGAAGTGCGAAGAAAAAAAGCCTATCAGTTTCTTAGAAGATACGGGTTTACTGACTATTACGATGAATTAGGCAACCCTACGCATTTAGGTATCAGAAATAAAGAATACTGGTATCTGGTTAAAGAAGAGTAAGCGCGGATTCCAATGTAACTGGGGGTAGGTGCAGATGTAGTGGCCAGAAAAAGAGATCCAAGACGTAACCAAGCATTCGAATTATGGAAAGCCAGTAATGGTGAACGGAAATTAAAAGACATTGCTGAAGAACTGGATTGCTCTCCTTCGCAGATAAGGAAGTGGAAAAGCCAGGACAAATGGAACGAGAAATTGAATGGTAACGTTACTAAATCGAAAGGGAGCGTTACTAATAAGAAAGAGACGAATCAAATACGGGATGCTACTGATGAAGAAGCGAGCGAACCAGAGTCTTTGCCAAGTGATGAACTCACTGATAAGCAAAGGCTTTTTTGTGTTCATTATATTAAAACCTTCAATGCTACACAGTCTGCTATCAAAGCGGGATATGCTCCTGATAGCGCTCATGTAGAAGGGAGCAGGTTGCTAAGAAATGCTAAGGTTCGTGAGTATATCCTGGACCTGAAGAGCAACATGACGGACGCGCTGTTCCTGGATGCCATGGACGTTCTTCGCAAATATGCAGAAATCGCATTCGCAGACATCACGGATTTCGTAACGTTTACGAGAAAAGATGTCGATACCGGTAAGAAGGATGTTCTCCTCAATCAGGATGGAACTGTGAAGGATATTGTTCCAAGGGTGGATTCGTATAACGAAGTGTTCTTTAAAGACAGTGAGTTAGTTGACGGCACGATTGTTACAGAGGTCAAACATGGACGTGATGGCGTGTCTGTTAAGTTGGCCGACAAAATGAAGGCTCTGGACAAGTTGTGGCAGTACTTTGACATGTTGCCTGAAGCAGATAAACGTAAATTACAGGAAGAGAAAATGCGTGCTGATATCGCGAAGACCCAGGCTGAAACAGAAGCGATAGAAGGAAGTAACGACGATAAGAATACAGAGGATTGGGTTGGAGCCCTTAAAGAGGTGGCCGATCGACGCCGCGAAAAGAAAGGTGATGGAGGATGACGAAGCCGTATAATGTCATCTTAGATTTATTGGAAGTGTATTGGGATGATCCAGTGGCTTTTGCTGAAGATATGCTAGGTTTCTATCCTGATAAATTTCAATCAGCCATCCTTCGAGACTTAGCGGGTCATCCGATGGTTACTGTCCGATCAGGCCAAGGTATAGGTAAAACCGGTATCGAAGCAGTGGCAGCGATATGGTTCCTCACCTGCAGACCGAATCCGAGGGTAGTTTGTACGGCTCCCACCAGGCAACAATTGAACGACGTATTGTGGGCAGAGATTGCCAAGTGGCTTGAGACCTCTAAAGTGAAGAAGCTTTTGAAGTGGACGAAAACCAAAGTGTATATGGCTGGATATGAGAAGCGGTGGTTTGCTACTGCCCGAACAGCTACCAAACCTGAAAATATGCAAGGTTTCCACGAAGATTACATGCTTTTTATTGCTGATGAAGCGTCAGGTATTGATGACAAGATCATGGAAGCAATTTTCGGTACGTTGTCCGGAAACGAAAACAAACTGTTGATGTGTGGTAACCCAACCCGCACCAGCGGTTTTTTTTATGATTCCCACCATAAAGACCGGTCCAACTATAAAGCACACAGAGTATCCTCCAGAGACAGCGAGAGAACAAGCAAAAAGAACATCGCCATGCTCGAGAGGAAATACGGGCGCGATAGTGATGTGGTTCGTGTCCGTGTTGATGGAGAGTTTCCTAGAAGTGAGCCGGACACATTCATTTACTTGGAGCTCGCTGAGAAAGCAGCTGCAAGAGATGTGTACGAGGAAGACGAGAACCAGGACCTCATTGTTCCAGATCAAGCAGAAGTAGAGATTGGAGTCGACGTTGCGCGTTTTGGCGATGATGAGACGACTATTGTTCCTCGTATTGGTAATCACGTTCCTTATTTCAATTGGTATAACAAACAGGACACGATGGTCACCACAGGAAACGTCATTCAAGTGGCCAGGGACATGATGCGTACTTACGGGCGCCCTCGATGCACAGTTAAAGTCGATGATGACGGCGTAGGTGGAGCTGTTACCGACCGTCTCAGAGAAGTGGTTCGAGAAGAGGGGCTGCATATTAAAGTGGTTGACTGTCATAACGGTGGAGTTGCTAATGACAAAGATCATTACGATAACTGGGGAACAGAGTCTTGGGCGAATATTAGAGATTTACTGCAAGCTGATGCTATCAAGATTCCGAATGATGAGGATATGATAGGCCAGCTCACCACGAGGAAGTACACCGTTACATCTAAAGGGAAAATCAAGCTGGAATCAAAAGACGAAATGAAGCGAAGAGGAGTCAAGTCACCCGACCGTGCAGATGCGCTTGTTCTGGCGTTTGCCAAGGTTAAAGGAGTGATGGATGAGGACTCTGCACAATTATTACGGGGGGTGAAAGTATATGGCTAATAGCTGGTATCAAAAAGCAGTGGGGGAAATGTCTAAGCTACGTAATCAACTATCGAATAAGCTTGGTTGGAACTTCCTTGGCGGAACGATGAACTCAGGTTACAAGCTAGACTCCTCTCGAGTTGACGTTGATAAAGCCAGGAATCTTTACCACAACACTGCTGATGACTACAAACTCGGGGCAGGCTTTGCGAAGCCAGTTGTCAACACGACAGTTGGATTTATGGGGGTTCCTCGACCGATATCAGAGGATGAAGAAGCACAGAAGGCGTTGGACGCTTTTTTCGACGACAACGTTTCTAAGATGCAGCGTACACTTAGAAATTCTGGTCGAGAGGGTGATGGTTTTGTTTGGATCACCAGAGAAGATGTTCATGATAACAAGCTATACCCGAAGGAAGGCGCACGGCTGATGTATAACATCATTCCTCCTGAGCAGGTCACAAAAATAAACAGAGACCCTGTCACTGGGAATCCGGTTGAATACATTCTTGAATCTATTCACTCCTGGATGAATGAAACTGGAGTGGAGGTGAACTCAAAGATAACTCAAAGGATTACCAAGGATAAGCGGGTGATTTCTACGGACGACGAAGTTCCCCCTGGCATGGAGATGGGGGAACAACTGAACAAGTGGGGATTCATACCTATTGTGCATTTTAAAAATGAAGGAGATGTGCACGAAGAGTTCGGTCGTTCTGATCTCGAACCTATCGAACCGTTCATGAAAGCCTATCATGACGTTATGCTTCACGCTATTCAAGGTTCTAAATTGCATAGCACTCCTAGGCTTAAACTTAAGCTGAAAGACGTAGGGGAATTCCTCAGAAACAATTTCGGGGTGACGGACCCGGCGAAGTTCGCTAAGGAAGGCGGGCAGATAGACTTGGACGGACATGAGCTTTTGATGTTGTCCGAGACGGAAGAAGCAGAGTTTGTTGAAGTGAAGAGTGCGATTGGCGACGCAGCAGTCTTGTTGAAGTTCCTCTTTTATTGCATTGTCGATGTGTCTGAGACTCCGGAATTTGTATTCGGGGTTCATACGCCATCCAGCTTATCCAGTGTTAAAGAGCAGATGCCTATTCTAATTCGGCGAATAGCCAGGAAACGAGAACATTACGACGAGCCTTTCAAGCGTATGTGCCGAATCGTATTGGCCATGACGTCCGAAGCAGATAACAGATCATACAGCACATTTAAAACAACGTTGCAGTGGGATGATATTGACCCACGTGATGGCAAAGATATTGCTGAGGAAGTTAAAGCTATGGTTGAAGCGATGAGTATTGGAGTAGACAAAGGGGTGGTATCCCTGGAGTCAGCAGTCAACCTATTGACAAAGTACATCGATACGATGAACAACTTCGTAACAGATGATCAAGAAGTGCCAGGAGAGCGTGAGAAGATCATGCATACAAGACTCATGAACATGCGCCTGGAAGACAGTCAGTTCAATGAGAGCCAGGTAAAAGAGATAGACAAGGTACTGGAACAGATACGTAAGGGGACGGGGTAAATGAGCGATTTATTCGGGCAGTCAGCAAGGGAGTTGGTTGAGCGCCTGAGGTATCACTCTGGTCCTTACGCGAAATACGCACTGGAAGCCAGGAAGAAATATGTTGAGATTCGGCTGAAGCAAGACAAAAAAATAAAATCTATGTATATACGAATCATCAAGAATATTGCAAAAGAAGTCCGAGGTTTAGCAGCTAACGGTGATTCAGAAATGAAGATTCGTCATTTAGTGGAGTTGGAAAAGGCGGTTGCTCAAGAAATAGCTTCTCTAAATGGAGAAGTGGATGAAGCTACAGCAGAATTCATAGCAGAAGCGGTGGAAGCGGGTCTTTCTTATAGCCAGGGTGTCACATACAAATTGTTAGATGAAGCTGGTATCGACAAAGCTCCGATGATTCGTAGGTTCCATAAGGTTAATGTCCGGGCAGCTGAGGCGGTTTATGCCAGGACTATTAATGGATTGAGTACTTCTGACCGAATATGGCGGAATAGCCAAAAGGCGGGCACTTCGATAAGGACTATCATCCAAGAAGGAATTGTAATGGGGAAAGACGTCAGGGAGGTTGCACGTTCATTAGAAAAATACGCACAGAACGGCAAGCAGACACTAGCTAGAGATTATCCGAATATGATGAAGCGTCTTGGTAATAGAATACCTCAGGATGTCTCCTATGAAGCCCTCAGACTTGCCAGAACTGAAATGACTGCCGCATTTGGAGAAGGCACCATCCAATCTGTGAGAGTTTCCCCATCTTCCAAGGGCATACAGTGGGTTTTATCCCCTTCACATCCAGTAGTAGATATTTGCGATACATTTGCTAATGCTGATCACGGGTTAGGTAGGGGTGTTTATCCTGTTGGTGAGGAGCCTATGTTTCCGCCTCACCCGAATTGCTTGTGTAGCTTATTGCCTGTTCATGAAGATCCAGATGACTTCGTTGATAAGCTCAAAGAATGGCGGGAGAACCCGCAGTCACAACCGCAAATTGAAGAATGGTACAAGGAAGTCTATAAAGCTGCATAAAGGAGGGAGTTTATGGCTGATTTTGAATACATTTCAGGAGAAGGCAGACCTCAACCTGGCGAAAAAATAAAAATAGTTGACGCCCTTCCTGACCTAAATGATGGTGTCTATAAGAATGGCGATATATTTACAGTGAAAAAAGATCATTGGACACCTAGAAGTATAATCGTTGCATCTGTTGAGGTTAAAGAACACCCTATCCCTATCCATGATAGTGAATACGAAGTTGTGGAAAGGGGTGAAAGAGGATGACAGACCCGGTCGTGTTCATTTTCTCTGAAGGAGTACTGGATGTGCTTCGTATTGTGATTGCTCTTTTGTTACTTGCGGGGAGTATCCTCTTAATTATGAATGGATTGAAAAGCAGAAGGATACTCAAAGAAGCTGATGAAATAAAAGAAAAATTGAAAGGGGGTGAGAAACATTGAGTAAACAGAAGAAAGAGCAGCTTATGATGCTATTTGGGAATTTAAGTGGTGAGATGAAAACCACTGGCGTTCCTCTTGCATCAGGAGTGAATCTAGATGATTTCAAGAAACACGATGATGATTTCATGGAAGTTGTTGTCGAGATCCCCGCAGGTCCATCCACTCGAGGGTGGAACTACACGAAATTCGCACTGCAGAGCATTGTCGAGAAGGTAATGCGAAATACATTGGCTGGTTTCCTCGGCCATCAGAAGCCTGAAGAAGTGAAGAATCGGTTTGAAGAACCGGTCACTCACTGGATTGGGGCGAAGATGGAAGGGGAGTCAGCTTTTTTTCGTGGAGTTATTGATAAGGCTGCGCCTGATCTGAAGCGTTGGATACGCACAGGTCGGATTAAACAGGTAAGTATTTTCGGATACCCTAAACTGCAGACTTCAAATGGAGAAACACAGGTAGTTGATTATGACGCCTTGTCAATTGACTGGACACCGCTCGACCGGGCAGGGATGCCTACTAAGATTGTGGCCACTTCCGGTGAGATGTGGGACGTTGACGGATCGGGACCAGGTAAGGATGAAAATAAAAATGGAGGTGCTAGACGCATGGACCCACAAGAATTATTGAAACAACTTGGACAGATGGTTAAGAACAAACAAATTACAGTTCCGATGATCGCCGGTGAAATCGGGATGTCGGTTGATCAGGTAGCAGGAGAAATGGACTCTTCCTGGCTCGATGAGAAAACAAAAGCTGAGAAGACGCTGAAGGAAGTAGCAGGGAAGCTGGGAATCTCAGGAGAAATGGACATCACGAAAGTTGCTGAAGCAGCTGCGGAAGCGATGAAGGAGAAAGAAAGTGCTGACTTCAACAAGACAGTCGGTGAAATGATGGATGAGAAAGTGAAGTCTGACGCTGTGAAGAAAGATATTCATAACACAGAGACGCAAATCGGCAAGCTATTCTCTTATCATTCCAAGACACTGACGCCTGGCATGGAGAAGGACAAAATTTCTGGTGAATTGGATAATTTCCTTGACGATAAAGTGGTCAAGGGCATCATTGATTCCTATCACAAAGATACACCTGCTGGAATCGGAACAAGTGCTCCCGAGGGTAATCAATCACAAGGACTAAAAACAAAGCGCACTGCGCTATAAGGAGGCCGTTTTAAATGCCATTTCAAGGACAACCTGTACCTACGACGACTCACCAGTCTAATCGAGCAAAAGTGGGTGATGGAAAAAGTGTTCACGTTACTGTTCCGGAAAATACCACCGTAGCTGCTGGTGGGGTTTATGAATTAGATGGTTTTATTGGTGTCGCAATGCAATCTGCGGTAACCGGAGCTGGAGAAACAACGGACGTCATCTTGAACATTGAACAAGCGGAATTTGAGACAGATCAAATCAGTACGTCTCAAGATTTCGCCAAAGGTACGAAGATTTACTTTAATCCATCTACAAAAAAACTTACAGAAACGGCTGAATCCGGGGATACGGAACCTGTTCCTTATCGTTCGGTAGGGCTTGTTACAGAAGCCAAGGATGCAAACAACGTTATTCATTTCATTTTAGGACCGCAAGTTTAAGAAGGGGGAATAGAGAGACATGAAAATTATTAGTCCAGCAACAGTAAAAGAACAACGTCGATCCGGAACAATTGAGAATGATATTGGCTTCACGCTTAATGGAGCGCCACTATCTACAAAAAAGCGGATCGTAAATGGAGAGATGGAGACATACGACTTAGGAAAGCCTGTCGGGGAAATGCTTACCAACGAGAAGACCCGAAAAGAGCTCATGCAGAAAGTTGTTCTTGATGTCGAACTCGGACGTGAAGAAGTCCCGGTGCTTTACAATGCAATTTATGAGCGTATCCAAGACCCTAACTTTCCTCAACAGTTTGAAGCGAAGTGGGCGCAGTATGGTTCCGTCATTTTCTTCGAACACATGGAAGGTGAAGAGGTTAAATTTGGATCATTGAGCGCTGAGCAAGGGCCTACTGCATATATTAAAGGTTATGCTGCAGGTTTTGAGTACACGAAGGAAATCGATATGTTTAATGCATCGTTCAACCTAGAGCTTTTGAACAGAGCCTTTGGTGAAGCCCATAACGCGATGCTGAACCACCTGCACCTGGCGCCGATTCTCAAGCATACCTACAAAGCGGCCAACAAAACGGCACCAAAGTATGTTGACCAGAACAGGCAGGTAATTGCACAAGCAGATAGCCACTATCTGTTGAGTCTCCGTGAAACAATCAAGCAAGGATTGCAAGACACCCGGACAGCGAAACGTCCAGGAACAATCCTTTTGGCTAACTCTGCTGATCAGTATGATATCGAAGAAGCAATGGCCAGCGTATCCATCAACGGAACACCGTACCGCGCTTTGGATGGTGTGGAGAGTGTGATTTATTACGATGGTTATGAAACGAACGTTGGCAAGAAGAAATATGCATATGATGGAGTGGCTCCAGGCAAATTATACGCCATCCGTCCGAAGCGAGGATTCAAGGAACTTATCAAGCAAGACCTTCAAATCAATGCTACGATGGGCGACATCACTCGTCTGGTTGAAAGTCAGGTTGTTGGTGACTTCTGGCGTGGTGTATTCGCAGCTGTCGATGAAAACGTCCAAGAAATTACGCTTCCTGGTCAATCCTAAGGAGGTGAAGTACTATGACTCCAACCAAGGAGTTGAGAAACAAGCTGCGTAAATTGCTGAACGAGAAGGTTCCCAGCGGTGGATCGGAGGCAGACACGAACTTTAGTGATGTTGAACTGGATGGTTTGCTCCAAGAATCATCGAATGTTTACACAGCTGCATCCAAGGGGTGGGCTGAAAAGGCAGCCCTACTCCAAGGGGATATTGAGAAGTATTCTACAGGTGATGAGCAGTACACACTAACCTCCCTAAAAGATAAGATGACCCATGCAATGGCAATGGCTAATCATTATCAAGAGATGGGTAAGGAAAGCTCCGGAGGGGTTTTGTTTAAAATAAAGCCTCCGGAGGTGCTCTAAATGGATTTCGTTAAAGTCCGGAAAGACCATATCAAATGGAATATCCAGAGAAACCCGACAGACATCACTATATCCCGAACGGAAAAGAAAAGGGTTGGGGGTGGATTCGATGAAGCAGAATCTAACCCTGGCCCTTTTACTGTGCGCATTTACCAAGCTTCAACCACAGAAACGAAAGAGACAAATGGTGTTGTCGGGGCGAAACAAACAAATGACAGCTGGTCGATGTTAGCTGATTCAGAGGCTGACTTAAAATCTGGAACAAATGTAGAAGATCGGTTTGAAGCTGGAGGGTACGGCCATTTCGTCATTACCGCCGTTCGTCCTCAAATCGTTATGAATCAGATTGTAGGCTATCAAGCCGACCTGGAGAGGGTGGGGTAGATGGCTTTTTCTTATGAGCAAAAGTTGAATAGGAAGAAAGCGGAGCTTCATGCTTTGGCAGATAACTACGCTGGTACTATGGAGCGATATGCCAAAACTCATGCTGAATGGGTTGACCGAACAGGACACACAAGACAATCCATCCACTCTGGTGTGGAAGTAAACGGCGATGAAGTAACTACCTATTTATCTCACGGGTCTGAAGCTGGTAACTATCTGGAGGAAGGAACAGGGATTCACGGTCCGAAAGGGGTACCCTATAAAATCAAACCGAAAAACAAGCAAGCCTTATTTTGGTATGGCGCTTCACACCCAGTAAGGGAAGTCATTCATCCAGGTATAAAAGCTCAACCGATTATTGGGCCTACTGTTGACGTCCATTGGAACAAGATGAGAGATAGCGTGCACCGATTATTCAGGAGGGACTAACGATGAGGAATGCCATAAGAGAACAGTTAATGAATAGCATACCTGAATTCAAAGACGTCTATGAACCTCATGTGGCTGGACCTCAATCGGAAAAGCCTTATGGAGTAATCAGACAAGGTGTAGATACCGAGGATAGTGATTGGGTAGGGTTTCGAAGAATTGTTGAGATATGGCCTTATGTTTCGAGGACTACATTCACTAAAGTGGATGACCTGCAAAAGAAAATTATAGAGGCATTGGATCAACAACTAATTACCGATCAGACCACAGGCGCTGTCTTTTCTTGCGTGTATCTAGGGACGTCTGGCCAGGATGTAACCGATCATGAATGGGATGCTATAACGCGCGGATTACGATTTGCAGTTATGGCTCTTCAGCAAGTGGACGTGTCACCAGATGTTTTAACAGATCATTGGTTAGAGGCTCTATCAAGTTGGTCGGGAGAGCTTTTAAATGAGGATCCGGCTAACCCAGAATGGACAGTTTACGAAAACCGTCTACCTTTAGGTTACAAGCGACCTTCAGTGTTGTGGAGGCTGAATGATTACCGGGTGGAAGGTGTAAGCCGGGCGTCCTTCGAGGTTAGGAAAGAGGTTGTGGGGCATGTAATCTCTGAATCTCCTAACCTTAGGATAAGAGCAATTTCTGCGTTGGTTGAACAATTCATGTCAGACATTAAGGTCCCTTTGGACATCGAAAATAAAAAATTCATGACAGTCGTTCAACCTCGTGGGGATTTTCTTGCTGATGGATTAAATAGAGGTCAAATCACACTCCGATTAAAACGAAGGACTAAACGTCCTTATGAGGAAGTTACGGTGATTGAGCAGATGAATTCAGATGGGGAAGTGGGGTGAAGTAATGAGTCAACGAGATAGTAAAGATCACGTCAATAAAAAAGAGGCAGCTAAGAAAGAACCGACTTACAACAAAAGTGAGTTAGTTACCAATGCGAATGCTGCTTTCAACGTTTCTCCTGAAGTTGTTGTTGGAGCACTGAATAGTTTTGAAAAGGAAATCTTTACGGTGGATGAGGTAAAATCTGCTATCAATAAATTTATGAAAAGGAAGGTGTAGTAAATGGGAAGAGGAGAATGGAGTCCTGGTGAGGACAAAACTCTAGCCGGAGCGTATATGCGCTTCATTTCTGCAGCGAAGAATACATCTAGTAATGGAACTCGAGGAATAGTAGCTATTCCTGTGAAGGCAAACTGGGGTCCTGTAGGTGAACTTGTTGAAATTACCAGTGAAGATGAATTGAAAAACGTGTATCACACTGACTTTGGTGGTGGGTTCACTGCATTTAAACTAATTTCCCTCATGCTACTAGGAAATCCTAACAAAGTAATAGGTTACCGGGTGGCCGATGGTTCTGAAGCTAAGGCCAGTGTGAAACTCCAGGATGGAGCTGCGGTAGATGTTTTAACGCTGACTACTAAACACCCTACATCATTGGAGTTTAACGTTACTATCCGGGATAGTCTAACAGAACAAGGGAGTCAAGAATTGATCCTTTATGAGGGAACGAGAAAGTTATTTGAAGTCCCGTTTTCTGATATTGATGCCCTGGTATCTGCTGTAAATACGAGCACCAGGAATGAATGGTTGACTGCAACAAAGGATAATGATGGCACTTTAGCTTCTGTGACGAACGAACCTTTAGCGGGTGGTAATTCTGGAGTCGCTAGTGTAACCAATGAACAATATATGGATGCTTTAACCGCTTTCGAAGCGCACCGTTTTGATGCTTTTACTTTAGACGGCATTGTCGATGCTGATCTTAGAGCATCTGTCGCGGAATGGACCAAGCGATTAAGAAGTCAAGGAAAGAAAATTACAACCTTCCTAGGCGGGTCAGCCACAGATGATGAAACACCTAGCACTGGTTTTAATCGTTCTAGATCACTAGACTACGAGGGTATCGTCAATATAGGTGTTAGTGGCGAATATGACGGAGTTTGGTACTCAAGTGCTGAGGTCGCCTCATATTTTGCTGGTCTTGTATCTGGCCTCCCTTTAAGAGAGAGCGTAACTTTCGCAGTTACACCATTTACTGATGTAAAGCCACGATTAACATACGAGCAAAAGAAAGAAGCCGTAACTTCTGGAACCATTGTCATGTCTTATGAAAATGGGAAGGTTAGGTGCGAACGTGGAGTAAACACATTAAACACTCTACGGGAGAATCAAAACGATACGTGGAAGAAAATCAAGATGGTTCGGGTGAAAGATGCGATTGATATGGATACTTCGAGTGAATCTATTGAGAAGTTTATCGGGAAAGTACCAAACAATCCTGATGGACAAGCATATGTGCTATCCGCATTGAAAAATTATTTTGAAACACTGTCACCAACTTTGATTGCACCAGATTTTACAGTAGAAATGGACCAAGAACGAATGGCCACTGCAGGAAAAGATCAATTCTTCTGGGAGTATCGTGTTGCAGACATCGATACGATGGAAGAAATCTATGGTACGGGTTACCACCAATAATAAAAGGACGGTGAAAATATATGTCACAAGATGCAGATCGCGTTATTAATGGTAGTTTTGGTGAGTTATGGGAAGACGGTGAATGGCAAGAGAATATAAACAGCTTGACTGCGGAAGTTGAAATTTCGAAAAGTGGATTAAACTTGTCGGGGACTCGCTGGCAAAAACATAAAGTCACAGGATTGAATGGAACTGGAACGGCGAGTGGTTACAAGGTCACTTCGAAGATGATTCAGAAACATGCTTGGGCAGCTGATGACCGAGGGGCACCTGTAAAAACAGAACTTATCTCAAAACTGGCAGATCCAGAGGCGTACGGTCATGAACGGGTGCGCCTTAAAAATGTTAAGTGGGATTCCGTACAACTTGCAAACTGGACTGCTGGTCAAGAAGTAGAACAAGAAACACCATTTACTTTCGAAGGCTTCGAACTCTTAGACCCAATCGAAGCGGAATAATAGAGGAGGAATTATATTGACTAATAAATCTGTAAATGAAAAAAGTGTACTGGATCGCTTGTTCGCTGCGTCTGAAGAGGCCAGCATTCCGAAAAGGAAGGTTACGATTGATCGTATTGACCTTTCTTTTTTAATGTCCGGACTTCGTGAAGGGGAGATTGAGAAGCTAGAGAAGCGATTCACAAACGTCAAACGTGTACGTGGAGAAGAGAAACATGATCTTGATACCAAGCGTTTCAACCGTGCTCTTGTAGCAGCAGCTACGAAGGCCATCGGTGGAGACGAGAAAATGAAGTGGGATCACCCGGATATGCTATCTACTTTCAAAGCCTCTGGTGCCGAACAGGTCGTCAAAAGAGTGTTACTTGCCGGTGAGATTAATCAACTAGCTGATGTTGTCCTTGATCTATCCGGTTACTATGACAGCGCGACTGAGGATGAAGATGTAAAAAACTCCTATCCCGACGAGGAATAAGTTTTCTCGTCTGGGAAGCTTCCAAGAAGCTAAGTAAATATCCTTCTGATATCTGGAACCTCCCTCCTGAGGAGAAGCGTTTCATATATCAGGGGGTTATTTTTGATATTGAAGAAGAAAACAAGAGAAGAAAACAGCAGCAAGGAGGTGGATTGAATGGCTGATGAATTTTACCGGGAGGAAATAATCTTTGATGTGAATGATGACGATGCCATAAGAAGGGCCAAGCGTGCTGAGAAGCGCATCAAAGAAACGTTCGACAGGACACAGCGTAGAGCGAGAGCGCTGAAGAGCATGAAGGTAAGTCCAATCATAAATGCACGAGACCGCATGACCAAAAAGGTCAATAAAGCAGAACGACTGGTTAAAAGATTAGGCAACACAAGAGCTCAACCAGTGATCGATGCAAAGGATAAAGTTACTTCAGTAGTGAAACGTACTGACAAACTTCTTGAATCTTTATCAAAGGAAGATGTAGAAGTAACGATGAAAACCAAGGGTTCTCTACTACGTGACATTACTAGGACGAAGAAGAACCTCAAAGAGATTGACAGCAGTGTACTGACCCCTGAATCACGCCTGCAAGGATCATTGATGAGAGAGCTCAACAGAACAGAGAAACTAATCAAAAAGGTCGGGAATGCTCGAGTTCGACCACGCGTCTCCCTTTCGGACCAGGTATCGACCAAGCTTAAACAAGTGAATAGCAAACTACGCAAAGTATCCTCTAGGGCCTGGGAAATAACCATAACAGCTAAGGATAGAACCTTCGCAGTATTTAGGGGAATTCGTAGGTCTTTTGAAGGCTTAAGAAACATGATGACCTCGCTCCCGGTGATGATGGGAGCGGGCGCTATTGCATTGAGTCCTGGTCTTCTCGGTGTTAGTGCTTTGAAAGAAGCGGGAGCATTTGAGCAAGCTATGGCCAAAGTACAAGCTGTTTCGGGGGCTACAAAGAAAGAGTTTGCCGATATGAGTGACTTGGCAAAAGAATTAGGTAAATCAACGGAGTACACTTCAGTAGAAACTGCTGATGCACTGGGTTATTTATCAATGGCAGGCTTCAAGGCCAATGAATCTATGTCAGCTCTGCCTCAAACACTTGATTTAGCAACTGCTGGTCAACTGGACTTAGCTAGGGCAGCCGACATTTCTTCCAATGTTTTGACTGGATTTGGTTACGATATCGATCAATACAAACGAATAGTAGATGTCATGGCTAAGACACAAGCCACGGCAAATACGAATGTTGAACAATTAGGAAATGCTCTATCCTACGCAGCCCCTGCTGCAGCTGATGCAGGTCAGACGATAGAAGCGACCTCTGCAGCAATCGGTTTGATTAGTAAAGCGGGTATTCAAGGTGAAAGGGCAGGTACAGCCTTAAGAGGAATCTTTGCACAGCTGGTCGATCCGACAAGTACGGCGCGTAAAGAGCTTGATCGTTTAGGAGTCAGTGTCACCAATTCGTCTGGTGAATTGAAAGACCTTCCCGGAATCGTCAAAGCAGCAGAGGTTGCTGGGTTAAAAGGAGCTCAAGCTTACAGAATATTCGGTCTTGAAGCTGGTCCTGCTTTTTCAAAACTTATGGATACAGGGTCAGAAGCAATAGCTGATTATACAGAACAACTTGCCAATTCTGAAGACGCCGCGTCAGACATGGCAGGAACGATGAGGGACACTTTATATAACTCTGTAAGAATGCTTGGATCTGCGTGGAGCGGTATGCTCATGGTAATTGGTGGAGAAAAGGGTCTAGGGCCAGCAGCTCGATCGTTCGTAGAAAATCTTACCGACCAACTTGGGAGACTTGAGTCCTTCATAACAAACAACCAGGAAGCTATCGAGGATTTCGGTAAGTCTATGTCTAAGAAACTAAACGCAGGTGTTGAGGTTGTAGTTGATGTAGTCACGTCTGGTGAATTTAAAGAAGCCGACTTTTTAGGCAAGATGAACATTGCTTGGGATGAATTCGTAGCTAAGCCATTTGCTGAATGGTATGACGGTCCTGGTCGCAGTGCAATGGAATCTGTCGCCACTACGATGGGTGAGGGGGTAGGTTCTGCTTTCGGTGCTGCGTTAATGGCACTAGCAGGAATAAAGGCCGAAGAAGAGGACCAAAGCCCGTTCGTAAACGCAGGGTCAACCGCAGCTAGTTCTTTCTTGGAGGGTTTTGCAGATAACTTCGATTTAGGAAAGATTATCAACAAAGCTCTCGAATCACTTGGAAACGTGTACTCTAGCACTTTCGAAAGCAAAGGGAACATGTTAGGTACCGTGTTTGCGACAGCGATACTTGCTGGATTAACGAAGAAGCTTGGTGGCTTTAAACTAGCAGGATGGCTAGGTAAAAAGACTAAAGGTTTAATCGGTAGCAAGAAAGGCGGAAAAGGTGGCGGACCTGGTTCTGGGGGAGCGGCCACTGCTATGACCCGGGCTCAGCGTAGGAAAGAGCAGGCTCGAACCAGGAAAACGAAAACACCTAAACCACCACAAGGCCCCACCCCTCCTAAAGCTCCGGCTGTTGGATTTTTATCAAAAGGTAAAAGCTTCCTTAAGAAGGTGCCTCTATTAGGCGGGGCTTTAGGTGCTCTTGAAATGATGACTGCCAAAGGCGGAAGAGCCAAATCACAAGCGGCCGGAGGAATGGCTGGAGGTTTAGGCGGAGCCGCAACTGGAGCTGCAATCGGTTCTGTGGTTCCTGGCATAGGAACAGCTATTGGCGGAACTGTTGGAGGTATAGCCGGATCTATTGGCGGGGATTCGCTCGGACGATTACTCGGAGGGAAAACATTCGATTTTGCTAAGAAACTAAATTTCGGTCCCGCAAAAGAAAAAGTCGATGAGTTCTCCTCTGGCTTCAAGAAAACGGTACAGAATCTCCCGAGGAATGCAGGTTCTATTTTAGGGGCACTAGGTCCCAAGTTCGGCAGATGGTTTGGTTCTGCCAAACAGGACGGGTTATCAGGAATTAACGGATTGCCTTCAGGAGTAAGCAGAATCGCTGGGAGCGTACCAGGCGCAAGTGCAGCTGCTTTATTTCCTTTGGGTGGTGTACTTGGTCGAACAATGGGAGGAGCAAGCCGTCAGGGTATCCAAGGTATAAATGGCATGCCTGGAGGCGTAGGTGGTATTCTAGGTAGACTTCCTGGGATTTCATCAGGAGTACTCAGCCCTCTTGGATGGTTGTTCGGCTCTATGATGGGTTCAGCAGGAGATTCAGGTGTTAGCGGAGTGAGTGGAATGCCTGGCGGTGTCGGAGGCATCCTAGGACGATTGCCAGGGTTATCTTCAGGGAAGTTGAGTCCTCTAACTAGTTTGTTCCTCTCCAGAATGAAGAGTGCTGAATCTAGCGGTATCAGTGGTGTCCGAGGACTTCCTGGAGGAGTTGCTGGAATCATCGCTCGTATTGCTCCTTCAGCATCCAGTGTCTTCAGTGGATTGGTAGGTACTTTCCGCAGCTGGGGATCCCGTTTGGCAGGTGCGGTCACTAGCGCTTTTAATAAAGCGAAGAGCACTGCATCAAGCTTAGGTAGCTCTATTTCAAGGGGCGCCTCTTGGGTCATGAACAAAATCACACCTCATGCAGAGGGCGGAATATTAAGCAGCCCTCACGTAGGATTAGTGGCCGAAGATGGTCCAGAGTCTATCATTCCTTTAAGTGCTAAGAGAAGAGACAGAGCTCTTGGCTTATGGCAACAGACTGGTGAAGCGCTCGGTGTTAAACCCTATGCAGAAGGTGGAATCGTAGGGAATGCACCTAGATATCAAGCGCCCGAATACAAAGCACCGGAAGAGGACTACTCTGGTGATAATGGAAGAGAAACTCACATTCAAATGGACTTTGAAGGGATGATAGGACAAGTTGTGGTAGGCGACGGAGATAACTTGGACGAGAGAATTGATGAAATCGCTGAAGAAGTAGGTTGGAGATTCGCGAAAGAACTGAAAGCTTACTTGTCAAATAAATCGTAGGAGGTGCACGGTATGGACTTTTACCTTTTGTCATCGGAGTTTGGAGACTTTCATTTTCCTGTTAACCCACAGACTGTGGATATCATAAGAGAAAAAATGATTGAGACAATCGATATTAATGATGTAGGGGAAGTAGATATTCCTACTGGAGAGAGGGTGCCAACCGTTGCATTCTCTTCTTTTTTTCCTCTACACTCTGATTCCTATTGTCAATATCAAGACATTCCGGATCCGCATGATGCTTTTGAAAAATTAGAGAAAGTGAGAGAATCAGGAAAGCCAATACGATTATTAATCACTGAAAGTCCCATAAATGACATGTACAGAATCGCCAGTATCTCTCCACAAATCCGTGGAGGTGAGCCTGGCGATCTTTATTTTGATATTGAATTCAGGGCATACAAAGAGATTAAAATTCGAAAAAGCACTAAATCAGAAAAGCCCAAATCACGACCATCAAAACCAAAACCAAAGGTCTATGTTGTCGTTAAAGGAGATAACTTATGGGATATCGCTAAAAGTGAGTTAGGTAGCGGAAGTAAATGGCCATCGATTTATAAGATACCGGAAAATAAATCCACTATTGGATCAAATCCAGACTTGATTTATCCAGGGCAGAAGTTGGTCATGCCATGAATTATGAGATTGTATTAAATAATGAGTACATTCTTAATGACTTGCTTCAGGATATATCCATGGAAGAAGAGCTGGATAGTGTTGCCGTAAGGATGAGTTTAACAATAAAAAGTCACCCCGACTTACCTGTAATAACAGGTGGGGATGAGCTTAAGGTGACTGGTAAATTATTTAATACCACTTCTTACGGAGAAATATTTAATGGTGTTATATGGGATGTAGATGACGCCAAGAAAGGACTCAAAAATATATCTATAGAGGCATATGATCGCTCAATTTATTTAGCTAAAAGTGAGGATGAATATTTATTTTCCAAGGGAAAGACTGCTTCTCATCGTTTGAAAGAATATGCCTCTGATTGGGAAATTCCTCTTGGGGAGATATCTGATACTCATATAGCATTGGCCAAGTCTGTATATAGGGCACAACCAATCTACCGAATGATTCAAAGAGACCTGTCTGAGACGTCCGATAAAGGGGGAGATTTGTTTATCCCCCGGATGAACAGGAATCGTTTGGACTTAGTTCCTTTTGGGAGTAACAGAGATGTTTGGATTTTAGAAGCCAATGAAGAAGTTAGAAATAGAAAAACACTTGAAAGTGCTGTAACACAAGTGAAAGTCCTAGGGAAAGAGGAAGAAGACAAAAAAACACCTGTGCTTGCTACAGTGTCCAAAGATACTGAGAAGTTCGGTACTCTTCAAAAGATCTTACAAGATGATAAGGTCAAAACAAAAAAAGATGCTGAAAAAGCTGGAAACAAACAGCTGGCAGGGATAGATCAGACTACTACCGTAAGAGGGCTAGATATTAACGTAATTCGAGTAGGTGATCTAGTGGAAGTTGATAATGCGCAACAGTATGTTATTTCAGTAAAACGCGACTTAAAAGCAAGCGGATTTATGACACTTGAAATGGGCTCACTTGATCATATCAGGAGGAAATATTATGACCAGGGATCCTTTTAAAGAAGTAGCTAAAGACTTATATAATAGCAATCGACAACACGCTTCAAGAACCATGCAAGGGCTTGGAGGTGAGTTGGGGACAATGAACGAGCGTCTCGATTTAAAGTTAGACAATTTTAAAGAACCCATCTCTGACTATCTTCTTGCCGAACAACTATCTCAATCCAGTAGTTTATCCAAGGGAGACCGTGTGGTAGTTCTGTTGGTTAATGGTGGCCAAGATCATGTAATCATCAGCAAGGTGGTGGCAAGATGAGCAAACTCTTTCCTGAGAAAGCGTACCAACAGGCAGAAACTAATATTACTTCAGGAGAACCTGGTAATGTCATTAGGTTTGGTAGAAGTGTTGTATTTGATTATGAAACAGGTGAGTTTTCGATTTCCCCCACAGGTAAATTTGTTCAAGTGGATGGAGAAGACTCTTGGATTGAGTGGTGCAAGAAAGCAGTCAGAACCCGAAGGTATAGTAGTTTGATTTATTCTGAGGACTTTGGCCAGGAGTTTAATGATGTATTAGGAAGAGGATTAACCAAAGAAGCTATCGAGAGTGAAATAAAACGTATGACTACTGAATGTTTGGAAGTTGATCCCAGAACAGCGAATGTTCGAAATTTCAACTTTGGTTGGGAAAAAGATAAAGTTTCGTTTGATTTTGAGGTGCAAAGTATTCGAAACGTATCAGGCACAGTAAACGGGGAGGTGAACTTTTCATCATGAATGAGTTGCCTTTACCATCTTTTTTAGAAGAAGAATCAGAAGAAGAAATTCTCCAAAGAATGCTCGATGCTATGGGGAACGATTTAGATAAATCAGAAGGTACCTTTATATGGGACACCATGGCTCCATTATCGCCTGAGCTTGCTAAAACGGCTGAGTGGTGCAGACAGGTCTTACAAAGAGGGTTTGTTTCTACAACTTTTGGTGTTTATTTAGATCATAAAGCTTCTGAGCGTGGATTGACCAGACAAGACGCAGTGAAAGCGACCGGAGAAACTAAACTCTCAGGAGAACCCGGCACTATAATCCCAGCAGGAACTAGAGTAGCAACGCCGGCTGACAATATTACACCTTCTATTGAATTCGAGACTACAGAAGAGCTCTCAATAGATACTGATGGTGAAGTTAACATAGGGATACAGGCGGTTAATGCAGGGAGAAGTGGTAACGTAAAACCTTACTCCATAAGTATCCTGGTTACAAACCTTGATGGAGTAACTGCTGTTCAAAACTCAACAGGTACTTCTGGAGGGTTTGACATTGAAAGTGATGAGTCTTTAAGAAAAAGAATTCTTGAAGATAATCAAAAAGCGGACGGCGCAGGTAATATCAGCGACTATGTAACATGGGCTCAGCAAATTGCAAGTGTAGGAACCGTGTTAGTTGATTCATTATGGGACGGGGCTAATACCGTCCGATTAATTATCTTTGACCGTAACAATAACCCTGCATCACCAGAGGTAGTACAAGAAGTTCAAACCCATATTGACCCTACTCAAGATGGGGCAGGCTTGGGTGAAGCACCTATAGGAGCTATAGTCACTGTAGTTACTGTCGATCCATTCGTAGTTGATGTTAATATTCCAGCATTACAACCAACAGATAATTATTCCCTAAGTCAAGTTAAAGGGAATGTAGAGGAAGCACTGGATCAACATTTTAATCAGCTTGATCCGGGAGCTGTTATTAGAGTTAAAGGTGTCGCTGCAGCTATAATTCAAGCTGAAGGCGTGCTCGATTTTGGAGATATAACCTTAAACGGGAGCTTAGAAAATATAACATTATCCAGAACAGATTCGGCTTCATTAGGGAGTGTCAGTTACACATGATATTTGTAGACGAGTCGATTCCTGTAGGAGAAAGGTTGTTTAATAGCTTACCAGACCTTTATGAACGTTCTGATATCATGAGAATGCTAATGGACATAAGGGGAGATGAATTAGGTAAGATCCAAGATATCTTAGATGAAATATTATTACAGTTTTCTATTAATACGGCAACATGGACCATCGAGTGGTGGGAGAAGGAGTATGGGGTAAATGCGTCTTATAAAAACTCCCTAGAAGAAAGAAGATCAGTAGTTAAAGCAAAAATGCGTAAAGGCGATGCATCCCATAATATTCTGCTCAAAAGAGTGGTTGATGCATATACAAACGGTCAAGTAGAGACTAGGTTTGAAAATGGAATAATCATCGTTGCTTTTACCAGTTTTTATGGGGTGCCTTCAAACTTGGATGATGTAAGAGAAAGTGTATTGCGAATAATACCAGCTCACTTGCCGTTTGAATTTGAATTCAGGTATTACTTTATTGATGAAGTTGAGAAATTAACAATAAATGAAATGGAAGCATCCACATTGGATGCTTTTTCTTTTTAGGAGGGATGTCAGGTGCCGAATAATACAAATAACCTTGACCTCTACATGGTAACAAGTGAAGATCCCAAAGATGAAATGTATTTTAATGTTACCACAATGTTGAATGAGAACTGGGAAAAGATTGATCAAACAGTTGAAACGAAAGACGGTGCCCAAACGAAGGCGAATGACGCCGAACAAGCGGCGATAGATTACGCTGAAAGCTTCGGGCTAGGTACAACAGCAAACCTATATTCAGGTGATTTTAACAATCTTTATAAGTCGGGTTTTTACTATGGACAAACAGCAGCACTTAATCGACCTGGCGATACAAACGGATTCTGTATTGTTACTTCTATAGATACCGCATATATAATACAGGTTTATTTCCCTTCGGGCGGAAGTACGGTAGGTAATATGTATAAGAGGATATGTTCTAATGGGGTATGGTCCTCATGGGTTCAAATGGAAACAACCGAAGGCGCACAAACGAAAGCGACAGAAGTCAAAGACTGGGCGAAAAGCATGGGTCTAGGCACACCTTCACGCTTTACGGGAAATTTAGACAATGTCACTACCAACGGGTTTTTCTATATAGGAACTGACGCAACAAATCAACCGACAGCCGCAGGTTATCTTATCCATCAGCATCATCCTGGAATGGATTATGCGAGTCAGATTTACATTGACCTTCATAATCAAGACAACTATATGAGAACAAAAGTTAATGGCACTTGGAACGAGTGGGCAAAGATCGCCGTCGACAGCGAAGTCGTCCATAAGTCAGGCGACAAAATGACAGGTGACTTAGAAACAGACGCCCGTATCTGGCATGGTCGCATAGGGGTCTACGGCGCGCTGGGATGGATGAAGTACCAGGGTGACGGTACTACGCTAGATTACGGGACCTATATAGCGCATAACGCTAAACATGACGAAGATACTGGGGAATGGACCTTCGAGCGTAGTAATGTAAAGGCGACTGTTATAAAAACAGGGCATCATAGTGGTTCTCAAGTATGGGAAAGTACCAACGCTACAATGACCGCGGGGGACCCGATAACCTGGGATAAAAAGACGATTGAAACAACGGCAGGCGCCCAGGCGAAAGCCGATGCTGTGCAAGACTGGGCGAAAAGTTTTGGATTAGGGTCTGATACGAAGCAGCTGGCACAGCAAACGGATGTAGACACTCTTGATAATACAGGATTTTACGACGGTTTTGACCTAGTAAACGCGCCTACGACAGACACCTATTCCATAATTCATATAAAAGTATCAAAAACGGCTGCTTCTCAGGTGGCTATCGGGGTTTATCCTACTTCTGGAATGAACAGGGTTTATACTAGAACAAAGGCGTCAGATGTTTGGGAACCGTGGAAAGAACAGGAAACAACCGCAGGCGCCCAGGCGAAAGCCAATGCTGTGCAAGACTGGGCAGAATCATATGGTTTAGGTACCCAGGCAAAGCGGATCGACTACCATGTCGATAACGTACCAAACGGGGCGGGATTCTATTACCTTTCAAATGGCAATTTAAACGGATCGCCTTCGGGATCAAATGGGTACCTTATACAGCAGGTATATACTTCTGCTTATAAAAAGCAGCTATTCATGGACGTGACGACAAATAAAATATTCCATCGATTTAGTGATAATAATGGGTGGCGTCCTTGGGCGGAGATCGCGAATCAAGGCGCCGACGTTTCCTTCGCTTCTGTAACTGTGGATGGCGTCGATTTAAAGCAATCTGTCAGTAACGGGAAACAACAGGTCCGCGACGCCGTTATTGGCAAAGGTGGAACAGTCGCGGACGCTGACAGTGACGGAATACCGACCTTCCAGGAACTGACGGACGGGGTAAACGGAATCACGACAAGCGCGATCAAGAGCGTGCAGCGTGGAAATAATTCAGGGTCTGGTTATTCCCGTATTGTAACTATAAGCCCTGTGGACTTAAGTAAATCGATTGTCTTGCCAAAGGGTTTTCATACAAGCGATGCATCCACAGCGACGATCCAAAAAACTAAGGTATTAGCCAAATTTAATACCTCAAGCGAAATTGAGTTATCATCAGCGAATAACTACAATACCCAAAGGTACTTTTCCTGGGAAGTCATCGAATTCCAGGATGGTGTGAACGTACAAAGCGGATATATTGATACGACGTTAAGCGCTTTAAACGTTACTATTTCTGCGGTAGACATGAATAAGGCCGCGGTCTTTTACAGTGAAAGCCTTTATTCGTCTGGATTGGACGGGGCGGACGTCGAGTGGGCCCTGGAACTTACAGACGCTACTACATTAAATGTACGCAGGGGCGATTCAGGTCAGCGCTACTTCATTCAATGGTTCGTCGTCGAGTTTCCATAAAATAAAGGAGGGATAGCATGAAATTCTATGCAGAATTAAACGGGGACAATATCTGTACGGGCGTGAAAATGACAAGGGATGCTATGAACGATCCTAACGCCGTAGAAATCGAAAGCATGGATTCAGAATACGTCTGGAAGCAGTATGATCCTACAACAAAAACCTGGTCAACAGAAAAGTTTTTACCTGATCGCCCAGCGATTCAGTTAAAGGAATTCGAACAGCTGAAAGCGGACAAAGAAAAGTTGGAGATGGATGTGCAAGGAGTACTTCAAATGAATGCAATGCATCTGAAGACTATGGCTGAACAAGGCCAGCAGCTAAAAGATGCAAAAGCACTAAACTCCGATTTGCTTTTAAAGCTTGCTCGCAATGGAATTAATTAATATAGGAGGGACTTTATGTATTTCAATGCAATTAGGACTTATTACCAGATGGGTTTGTACGACAAGTCGGATGTAGGCGATTTTGTTGAGTATGAGTGGCTTACAGAGGAGCAGTACCAGGATATTACTGGAGAAGAATACGCAATCGCATAACACTCATGGAGGTGTATTTTTTATGGAAAAAATGAAGGGGGTGAGCTCATGGGTAAGCAAGGTCAATCCAAAACCAAGCAAGCGAACCAACGGAACGGTCATAAAGGGAAATATGCCAAAGGGAATAAAAAAGGTAAGAAATAAACAATAAAGTGGCCCGCCAATAAGGTGAGCCACTTTTTATTTGCCAAGGGAGAGGTGCTATACCTCTTCGAATTTAAAGGTTGCATTGAGGGGGTCGAGCATGTCAGAGCAAAAGGAAGTGGAGGACATGGAGAAATTCATGACTATTCTCATGGATGTAAAAGTGTCGCTTGCTCAACAAAACCAAAAGTTGGACAACGTGCTGGATATGAAAAGGAAAGTAGAAGAAACACAAGTAGTAGCTAATGAAGCTGATAGAGTCTCCAAGCAGAATAAAAAAGACATTAAAGAATGGGACGAAAAGATGGAGAAAAAGGCTGACAGAGACGATGTAGAACGAATCATCAAACAGAAAGACAATTGGCAGCGAAACCTTCCCGCTTGGGTGGCGGTGGTTATTGCAGTGATGGGTTTTTTATCTCGGTTTATTAGTATAGGAGGCTAAAAATGAAAGAGCAAATCAAAGATGTAGCAACACTTGTAGGTGGTTTTTTGACAGCTGTCATGGCATTTTTGGCCACTCTTAATATCAGATATGAGTGGCTTACGGAAGCTAGTATTAGTGCATTTGTGACGGTCATTATCGCTTTTGGGATGTTAGTGGTGGGGGTTTATTCGGTTTGGAAAAACACTTACGTCAGTAAGAAAGCCAAGAAGCAGAAAAGGGAACTTCAAAAAAAGGGGCTGAAGTAAATGGCTAAAATGTTATATCCAGAAATATGGAATGGTAAAACCGTAGCATTGAGTGACGGGCATGGTATAGGCACCCCTGGTAAACGCACGCCCTACATTCCAGAGCTTGGCCGATCCATTCGAGAGAATGAATTCAACAGGAAAACGGTAGCTTTCTTGTCTGAGATACTTTTAGCACATGGATTTAGGGTTTTGTTAGTCGCACCTACCGACCAGGACACCTCGCTAAGAGACAGAACCAACGCAGCTAACCGTCACAACGCGGATATTTACGTATCCATTCATTTTAACGCTATGAGTTTTGATTTTGATTACTCAAGAGCCGACGGGATCAGCACCCATGTATATTTAGGAAATATGAAATATATGAGCGGGGACCTGGCCCGCAGCATTGCAAAGTATCTTAAGCAAGGAACGAAACAGGACTGGCGGGGTTATAAAGAGAATAATTTTCATGAGTTGCGCGAAACGAACATGCCTGCCGTATTGACGGAAAACGGTTTTATGGACGACCGGCGCGAAGCTTTGTTGATGATTAAAGAATCATATCAAATAGAAACTGCTGCTGAACATGGCCAAGGCATTTGCGATTACTTTAATATCGCCTGGAAAGGTGCCAATGTTACGGAGAAAAACTGGCTAAAACGTGGCGATACTGGCGCTAAAGTATTGGAGGCTCAACGTGATTTGAAAGAGCTGGGTCATTATAAAGGTGAGCTTGATGGATCTTATGGACCAGCTACCGAGGATGCCGTGAAATCATTTCAGAAGGAGCAAGGGATTAAAGAGGACGGAATTTTTGGACCTAACACTCAAAAACACATAAACGCAGCTATGGACAAATACACTGCTGCGGAGGAGGATGAAAAGCAAATGGAGAAAAATTTGAAAGAGACAGGATTTAAGGACGTAGAAAAGGATTCACTCTTACAGAAAGAAATCACAAAAGCTAAAGCAGCTGGTATATCTGTAGGAGTTGGTAACGGGATGTTTGATCCTAACCAAACAATTACTCGAGCAGAAGCTGCAGCACTTGTAGTAAGAGGAGTGGAGTATGCTATGGGAAAAGAAATTGAAATTGAATAATAAAACACATCCACCATATAATTACAACTAATGTTATAATTGTATCGCCATCTAAATAGAGAAAAAGACGTAAGAGACATGCACGGAATAGGTATAGGTGGTAGGGCTCCAGATTATTTCTGGAGCCTTTTTTATGTATCAACTACTAACTCAAAATCCTCTATATCCTCACTAAACTCCACAGGTATTCCCATAAAGTTCATGGATAAAATCACAGGGTCCCCACTCATATCAAGCACAGGGTGTATCATCATCTGTTGTTCCAACCATAATTCATTCATTTTTATTTTTTGAGCATGATCATTTTGGAAAATCGCCAGCTCCAAATCCTTAAAGGTCTGCATGTTAACTCCTCCATTTTCCAGTTTACTTCTAATGATGTTGTGATAACATATATATTAACAGAACAAACGTTCGCATAAAAGGGAGTGATGATAAATGATAGGAGTATTGAATCGTGCTGCTGATACCAAGAAGATTCTGGAGATGATCTATGTAGATGGAAAAGGAAACATGACTCAACGGAAGATCCGCGTTGTAGAAGTCCGTGAAAATCATATTCTCGCTTATTGTTACAACCGGAATCAGGTACGTTCGTTCAGTAAAAACGGAATTCTTTCTGTGTACCCTTACAAAGAAAGGAAAGGTGTAGTCAATGGATAACCGCAACCGTGATCGAGGTACGCTCAAATGGACATCCTTAATGTTGCCGGAGCATGTGGAAATGATCAAGCAAGTCTGGAAAGAGGATGAGCGTATTGAGAAGCCGATTCTGGATGAGCAGCAATGGGAAGAGATAGGTTTCAAACTCCAGAGAGCGTTGACAGATAACTTGCCAGTAGAGATCCGATTTCATAATGGGTTTGATTACTCTGATGAAAAAGTGAAAGTGGTGCACTTGGATCCACAGAATAGAAAAATAAAATGCATTGGGCTGCAGGATAAACTTCATACTTCATTCCAAGTAGACGATATTATGGATGTCCACATAATTTAATTCTATACTTCTCCAATTACTGCATGAAGTATAGATGCATAAAAGTAAAAAGCTTTGTCGAGTCTGTTTTACGCTCTAACAGTAAAAACCGCTTAATAATTCCACAGGACTGTTGTTGTATTTGGATGGAACTTATGAAAAAATTTACATAAATGTTTATATGTATTAGTCTGGAAGCATTGGATATATATAGGGGGAGTTGGGATGCGGATCGCTGATGTCGTTACATTTGCCGATATTGTAAAGTTGCCAAAAAAGCACTTACAAGAAATAGCTACAGCCATGAGTATTGATACAAATGATAGAGCCTTCAACCTAGCAAAGGATATATGGAGTGACTTGAAAAGAAAAAGTTCTGGAGAGAAACATGATTTTTTATTTAATCATTATAATAAAGTTTTTGCAGGGAACACCTCGGTTTCATGGTTTACTTGCGACTCCCTAGAGGGATTGAAAAAAGGTATCATAGAACGTGAGAGAAACAATCCTTTCAATGAAAAAATTCCTTATAAGGAAGAGGAACTTATAAATCCTAAACTTAGGAGCGCAGCAGAGATTGATGAAGATTCCTATTACCTTCGTTTCATTTATCAAGATGGCACAAGGCGGATAATTGGTGAGGACATAGAAGTTTTGCCTACGACAAAAACGGCTACAGTCTATATTAATGAAACGAAAAATTTGGTTGAGGTCCGTGATAAACCTGATGACGCTTTAAAAATAGCTGGTTTAGTTGCCTCCTATGTTAATCAACAAATTACTTTGGACAAATATAATTTTTTGGCACCATATGGTTCTAAGATTGAAGATATTGCTGACCAGCTGCACAATGGAAGGTTTACTGAATCAAAAGCTTTTCCTGAAACTTTTATTGATACTTTTAATGAGAAGGAAAATGAAACGATAGTAAATATTCTCGGGGCAATAGATGAATATTATGAATACGATGATATTGATACACTGCAGCAAAAGTTAGAAGAAGCAAAATCCATTTTAGGTGATGAACTATTGACTTCGCCATTTATTGCAATTATACTCGCTGGAATGGGTGATGTGGGTTTGAAGGTGAATGAGAAGGATTTGCGTCATACCCCCTTTTACAATCTTCTCGGACCTTACCTGCAAACTTCAGGAGGATATATTAAGTTTCAAGTCGAAGTAAATAATGTATGGCAAGAGTTTTCGATTAACATCGGAGTGAGACCTAAGTCAGTATACTTCAAGTCGAATAAAACTACAGAAGAAGTAATAGAGGAAGTCCGTAGCAAGGTAATATTGTCCACGTTTAACTAGGAGGTGGAGGTGGTGGCAGAGTTACATTATCAGGATAAACGTAAAATTGAAAATGTTATTGAAGAAATAGCGTATTCCCGTGTCAAAAGGTTTTATCCAACAATTGTCAGCAAAGCTACTGATCTTCCTTTAAACACAGTTTTTGAATATCTCCTAAAGTTAACATTAGATGGACGCTTGAAACTCGAATGGGAAATTCGTTGTGATGACTACGAATGTAATTCCCTTATCTTAAGAACTGATGATATTGACCAATTTATCGGTCAATATGTTGAATGCGAATGTGAAAGGGAAATATTGATTAATGAAAATATAATATTTCCAGTGTTTTCTATAAGTGGACACTATAGACAAGATATTAGAGAATCTAAAAAAAAAAGCCCAAGTCTGCTAAAAGCTCTCTAAAAGAAAAGAGTTCAATAGACGATCCACCGTCACTTGCTGCCTTTTCAAAGGATAGCGGTGCTCTCCAGCACCTAAAAGAATTAGGAGTAGGTTTAACAATTAACTATATTGAGGGTGACTATAAGGTGCATGATAATAGCAGAAATTTAAATAATACAGGTAACTTAGCAGGTGTGAATCAGGGTGATGAAAGTGAAGTAGAAGCTAAGGAAATAGATCAGCACTTCGAATATGCCCATGGTGTATCCGAAGAAACATTAAATAATTTAAAGGATGAAATAATAGAGCATACCAATAATGAAAAAGAACAAGAAGAGGTTCTGGGGCATTATGAAAAAATGAGAGTTGCTTTAAGAGAACATGATAAGGAAAAAGCAAAAAAATATTGGGGATGGATAAAGGATTCTATAGGTATGGTGGGTTCTTTAGTAACGATAGGCACTGTATTGTAAAAGACCTCTAAATATAGAGGTCTTTTTTAATAAGATTTAAATAACATAAAAAAATGTAGTAGCTTGTATTAAAGGGAGAGCTTCTCTCACTATTTCAAGGTTACCATTTTTTTGTGTTATATGTGTGAGGTTTTGTAACCTCACAGAAAACCTCACGAATCGAAAAAGTTTACCGAAAACATATGAATGTATTTTCTGAATTCGGGGGTGTGGTAAATTGATTTTTAGGGGAATTCAAGGAGATGAAAAGTGAGGGAAAGTCCGCTCAAGTATGGGCGGCATGATGTAATCATGCCCCCATGACCCTTGATATCAAGGGTTTAGCTTCACCCCTTAAGTCAAATTGACATACTTTTGACATACCTGGCGGGGAAAACACTATAAATCTAATGAGCCTCTCATAAGTTCACTGAACTTTTGGGAGGCTTTTTCTTCCATGTTTTCAGTAATGTGCGCGTATATATTCATGGTTGTGTTTATATCTCCATGACCTAATCGTTGCTGAATTTCCTTAACTCCTACTCCTGCTTCAATTAATAGAGAGGTGTGGGTGTGTCGCAAGGAGTGAGGGGTAAGTTCCTTATCGATGCCACTAATTTTTAATAAACGTCTCATATGGGTGTTTACGGTCTTTAAAAATTCAGGGTATCCAAGGTTCTGAACTTCCTTAGCAAAAACAAAATCCAGTTGAGTATACTCGTTCTTCATCTTTTCAATGAGATAATCCTGGTGTTCCTTGTGTTTTTGGAGGACCTCAATAACTCCAGCGTCCATTTTTAACGTTCTGATCGATCCTTTAGTTTTGGGAGTCAGTAATTGATACTCTTTTGTACTATTGTTGGGGTTGTAATAAGTTTTGGTTACTCTTAAGGTTTTTTTATCCATATCTATATCCGACCATTTTAATGCGATAAGCTCCCCTACTCGTAATCCACTATAAGCAAGTGTCAAAAACATGGGGTAGTCTTTATCGATGCCACTTTCCTTTGCAGCATTAAGAAAACGAATAAGTTCTTCTTTTTCCATAAATTTAATCTCACCTTTACTGCTCTCAACCTCCTCAACGGTTTCCACTTTGCGTGGAATTTTTGCAAAGTCGCAAGGACTGTCCTTAATTATGTTAAATTCCACAGCTTTCCTAAAGACCATTCTACCTGTTGCATGAATGCCATCCAAAGTATTAAAAGCGTAGCCTGCATTATGCAGCGAAGCAAGCAAGGCTTGATACTGTTTACGCGTGATATCTTTTATTTTTTTATTTCCAAAAAATCTGTTTAAGTGATCCAAGTTTTGCTGCCGGTTTCTAACAGAACTAATTTTGGCGGTTTCACGATAATTCTTAATCCACTCTAAAGTAAATTCTTGAAAGGTAATATTTTGCTCTTGAACATATGTGTTTTCAAATACTTCCTTTTCTACTTCAACTGCGGCCATCTGAGCTTCCTTTTTAGTCTTAAATCCTCCTTTAGATGTGAACTTCTTTCTCCCAGTGGATGGATCTATACCTGTATATATTTGAAAGTACCATTTACTCCCTCTTTTTCGGAAATTAGCCATATTTATCCCTCCTTTTTTATATTAAAGAATTGAGGTCTAACGGATGGTACAATTCGATTCTTAATCTTTTCTAAGCGTTCAATACAAATGTTCTTTGGAATCATAAAATCTTGCGATAACTGGTCAACAATTGCTGGGCTAGCAATGTTATATTCATTAATCATATGGATGGGAAGCGAGGCATAGAGAGTAAAGTGCCTGGCGTCTCTTTCCTGAAGTTCGTAAAAAGAATATGGCATGATAGATTGGCGACCTGCATGCCTTATTGCGTGGCAAAGCTCATGGAAGAATTGCTCTCGTTGTTGTATATATGGTAGGCGACTATCCAAGACAATTTCTTGAAACTTTCCTACTTTCATGTAACTAGCTTGAGTAGGTCTACAAGTGACAAAGATTTGTGACTCTGTTCCAATGCTGTAAACATTTAAATCATTGGGCTCTGTAAATTTGTGAATTTTATACCACTGAGTTATTAAATCTTCTAGAATTGTTGTTGTATAGTAAGGAAATCTCAAACTAATCACCATCCTTACAAGCATTATACGAACGTGCGTTCTATTATTCAACATATAATTACAATAATTGGATATAAATGTAGGTGAAAGATAAAGGGAATTAAGATTTCTTTTTATATAAATGCCTAAAGTATAGGAATTCCTCTCCAAAACTATGAACCTTAATGAAATAAAGGTTCATAGTTTTGGAGAGTGATAGAAGGTGCTCCTATCAGAAGCAGTTCGTTACTAAATGTGAAAACATATTGCTTACAATTCAATAAGTTGGTGAAATACTTTGGAGATGATGATACAGAAGAGGTGGTTATCGACCAGTTAAAGTGTTACTTGGTCGGACGTTAAAGATGAAAATCCAGCTATTTTGGGAAAGAGGTTAATAAGAGATTAATTTGAAATAATTGGTATTTTATAATAGGGAAAATATCTCGAAACTATCTTCAAGAATAGGGTAGTTATCTTAAAGACTTGATTTCAAGATAATGTTAAAATATACCTAATTAAACATTACAAAATTGTAAGAAGAGATTTATTTTGATTGAGGAATTAAATTTAAAAAATTTTAAAAGGGGAAGAAATTTACGGAACTATAAATAACATTACTGAAATGAATAGTGATTTTGTTATCAGCACCTATTAGATTTCAATACTCTATAGGTATGAGTGTGCCAAATAAACATTGAAATTACAGAAATAAAAAAAGGATGTGAACTAATGAGAAAATTAAATAAAAGTAACATTTCAGTTTACCTAACTTATAGTGAACTGTTTGGAATCAAAGGTAAGGAAGAAAGTATAAAGAATGCTATCGAGAATAAGCCTTTGCAAGACACTATTTTACTTTTATCTAGGTTACAGTATCTTGATAAGATGGATCCAGACATAAAAAGAAGTTATTTATTTTATTTAAAGAAGAAAGGACTTTTAACACAAAGAGCAGCATCAGTTATAGCTAGTAGAACTATATTAAATTATCAATGTATTTTAACTTTGTGGAAATACATTTTTGCATATGGTACTGAAGAAATGTTAAAGAAATCCTCTAATTTATCAGAAAACGATTTAATAGGTAGCGTCATTTCCTTATTCGCTAAAATTGGAGACACCTTATATAGAGATGAGTCCAAATCTTTAGAAATTGAACTAATTAGAAATATTTATTTTAATAACAGACCTGAAGTATTCGCTTCATTAGGTAGATCTTCATATATATATCTAGATTTAGCTGCTGATGAGAGCAGGTATAATAAGAAAGAATTCATAGACATTCAATCAGATTTTGAAAAATTAAACCCTTATTCTATGAAGGAATATTTTTCAATCATAACATCTCTAATAAGCAAGTTTTTAAGTTCAGATAAAAAATCGACAAATGAACCAGTGCTTATAAATCCTATAAATTATTATCATAATACCCATTTAGATACGACTGGAGTGAAAGTAGTTAACGAACTTTCCTTTAGTTATTCGGATGCAAAAAAATGGGCGATGAAGACTATTCATAACCCATGGGATTTTTCGTTGTTTCAGATAAAACCGTTATTTAAGTATAGTAATGAATGTTACTTTCCAGTGTGTACACCATTTTTAGAGGATAAAGTTTATGAATCCTTCTTCTTTAAAGTGAGACAAATGTATAATGATGATAAAATACTTGGATTTCTAGGAAGACCTTTTGAAGAATATGCTGCCCTTTTAGGTGAAGAGAGTGTAAATCAATCTAAGTTAGGACACTATGAATTTATTGAGGAGTTTAATTATGGAGAGAACAATTCAAAAAAATCTCCCGATGTCATGATTAAACTTGGAAATAAACTAGCTGTTTTTGAAGTAAAGAACAGAAGAGTACGGGCAGCATCTTTTTTACAAGGTGATGAAGTAACTATAAAAAAAGATTTTAACAAAATGAATATTGAGCCAGTTCAACAAGCATTTAAATCCATTACAGAAATTATAGAAACAACTGTGTCAAATAAACTAGAGAGCATTGAAGAAGTTTACATATTCTCAGTAACAACAAACAAATGTCGCAGCCTAGGATCATTTGAAAATTTTGTAAAAGATAAACTTAAAGATGTCAGGGAATCTGATTTAATTAAAGGTTTTGTGAATTTAGATATAGAAGAATTTGAAGCGCTTTGCTACCTAATCTCTAAGAAAAGATCTATATTTAACATTGTTAATGAATTTTTTGACAATCCTCTAACTTCATTTAAAGATTTTTTATATCAAAGGAATTTCCCAATGAAGAGGCCAAAATTTATTGATAAAAGAATCATGGATGCTTTTGATAATACTTTAGAGGCGTTGGGGTCAAAAGAGAAAGTTAAAGATATTAATCATTAGAGAGTTTAAGTTTCAAAAAGAAATTCAACTATTTTATTGTAGATTGTTTTATTTCCTTGAGAAATTTTAGAAATTTCTTAAAAAGAACTTCATATAAGAGTTGGAGGTTATCCTGGACCTAACCAAAATATGCGTAGCTGCGATGATGTAATGTATAAACACATGAAAGAGTAAGACAAAATCTTGGGAGCGCTTAAAAATGGCAATGGAGCTAGCCGTTTAAATAGGTACTACATTAAAAATTCATATAACTTCGATTATGTTTATCTTTTAATGAAATTTATATTTTTTAAGACGTGAATGATAGGTGTCTAAAAATGGATTAGGTTTTAAATAGGGAAAAAGTATTTTAATCTGATATGAAAGGATGAAAAAATGCATTACTTATATATTGATGAAAAAGGACCCCAAGATACAATTAGGATGACGACTCCCTATGATGAAGAGAAAAAAATTCGGTTAGGAAGTGACAACATGTATGTTTATGTTGCTGACTTAATTAAGATAAATAGGGAAAGTCTCCATAAAATTGAAGAGAATTATAAATTGTTAGAAAAGAAATATATTTCCTCAAGGAATTTACCTGACTATAAAGAATTAAAAGGAAAAGATATTTTGGCCAAGAATTTCAAGTATGGTATCGCGAGTCTTAAAAATCGTGAGCTAGATTTTTATAATTCCTTGTTTGATATACTTCTTGAGAACCACGTTGACAATTTATTATTTACTATAAATAAAATGTCTCTAGTTGCAGACAACAGATTGACACAGTGGATCCTAAAATTAGAAGAAAAAAGATATATAGAATCGGCACGACTTTTTAAATACTCTCTTGTGAAATATTTGGAACTTGAAGCCAGTGATAGTGTAATTCAATCTATCTTTGATAAGTATAAGGGAAATAGAGAAGTTCTTACGGAAATTCAGAAAGACCTGGCAGCTTTTGTGACAAAGAATAAGAACATTCAAAGAATGAAGTACCAAATACAGGATTATGAAAGGTTAGTACAAACGATTAGAAAAACAAAGCATTTTATTCAAGATACCCCTTTTAATGAAGTCTCATTTGATTGGAACAAGGTGACATTTGACATTGACTTGTGGATTACAGAAATGAACTTTTATAATAAATTTGATAGCCAGTCGGCAGAACTGATTCTTGATGAAGGGATACCCATAGACCCCTTCAAAAAATTGGATATTCCCTCAATAAAAGAAAATGAAGATTCTGTTACTCATGTCGGTCTTCGAATTTCAGATGTTTTAGTCGTACTTTCAGGAAAATATATTTCCAAATTAGCAAATGAACACAGGTATGATAAAAATAATCCAGGAAAAAGAAAGTTACTGTCTAATGAATGGTTTCAATTAGATAAAAAGCAATTTAATTTATTGAAAAAGATGACTGAGTATTTTTTTCCTAAGGATTCAACCTATTGTTTTATAGTTGATACATATTTTGATGATGCAGTTTTATTTGAAACATATTTTAGATATATAAATACCTATAATTCTTTTAACGATTATAAAGATCACATGGAGACACATGTGGAGCAATATTTTAATTATATAGCTCAAACCTTATTGTCCAAATGGAATACAGCATTAGAAAACGAAAGAGAAATAAGAAAGGTATATGGAAATGTGAATTCTGGTCTTAAATCAGGAAGTGTTCGTCCTCTATAATGAAATTTGAATACTGGGTAATTCCATTAAATTATCTAAGTGCAATAAGAAGTGTTAGAAAAGGACGCAATTCAGGAAGATTGGATTGCGTTGTTTGTTCCGTTAAAGAGGACGATTAGGATCAATTGATGTACAGTATCTCTAGTACTCTGTGACAACATCTCTGTTCCTAAGATTGTGCTAAAATTATAATAGATTTACTTTCCTACAATATAGAGAGGTGACCACTGTACAAATGACACAAGGCCCAAGGTGGACAACAAATAATTTCAGGACGATTAATGGGGAAGACCATTTGGGGATTCTTTATGTTGGGATTTCAATTGCGGATACATTGCAATCTGGAATTACTAGCATCACCCCTAGGGCGAGATATTGGTCGTTCTTCGCATGGGTACTGAAAGATTTTATTGAAAATGTGCCGGATAAAAAGTCAGTACAAAATTTTAAAACTTATTTAAAAAAACAAGAATGGTATTATATTCTAGCAAACATTGCAGAAGCTGAAGAACGAGAAGGAACTATTAATAGTGTGATTGGAAGTACCCATGGATATAAAGTATGGAATTCGGATCAACAGGGATTTTCTGTTGATACAAAGTATGTAAAGGATCCATTTGGAGGATATGGGACGTATCGAAACGTAATGAAGATAATGGGGGTCACCAAAGCTGGTGATGCAAAAAAAGGTGTTAACATTGATAGGTTAACACCTTTTGGAAAAGAGTTAGCCGATGCGTTTGAGCTTAACGTAAAAGATACTACGTATTATAAAACATATAGAAAGCAAGATATAAATGTCCCAAGAGAAGTCTTAGTTGAATATGGTAAAGTTGCTGCTTTAGCATCATTAGATGCTTCCTCAAAGGATAGAAAACTACTCACAAACATGTTTATGCCAGAACAACCCAAAAGCCCAAAAGGGGAATGGCGGAGAGATTCACTTCTTTATTACATGATTTTAATTAACCACTTTAACGGGCAGAAAGTATCGATTCAAGATTGGCAACATCACATGTATGATAGCTTTTATCATAATAAAATAAACTTACAAGCTGGAGTGAACGAAGTTGCTATTGGTTGGGAAATTTATCAGGCGAGACAATTTTTCACTTATAGTCTCCTAAATATATGGACGTATCTTTTAGATAAAATGTCCAAAAGAGTATTCACAAAAGCGGAACTAATTTCTGCGGTGTTAGTGGAATTAAGTGAGCAGGGCTATGATTTACAACAGACGGTTAAAGATCTGGAAAATGATCTTTCATTTCCATATGATAGGCGTGAAACATTTCTCAAACATATGGAAGAACAAGAAAAAAGTGTGAAAAATCATCTGTGGCAGCCCTTACTAATCATGTTAGATGTAAATCTGCGGTTACAAAATCGAGCCGACTTTCAGGATTTTCATTATGAATTGCTTCGCCTTGGTGGAAGAGATAGTATTTCTTTTCAAAGTTGGACATCGTTGATAGAAGGACACAAGACTAAACCAGTAAGCAAGTTTATTAGTTATATTTTAAATTATTATATTCTTGATCAACATCAAAAAGTTGCTTTAAATAAAATGATTACGACTAATAATGAGACGTATCACTTTACTGAGAACAATGGCAAGCTATACCTAATTGCCGAAGATACCCCTGTATATAATACGTTTCGTGTATATCAAGGATTGAGTATTTTAGAAGACCTTGGCTTAATTACGCAAAAAAAGCGCGTCTATCATGTAACACCTTTAGGTGAGGTGAAACTAAGTGGATAAGATTAACATACTAGAAGAGTTGAAACATAACGGATATAAGGTCGCACTATTTTCATCCTTTTCCACAGATTTAGTTTTTTTTGAAAAGATGATTCTGCGTCATTTGTTAGATAATGGTTGTACATATATTGGGCTCTTTATTGATCATAATAGTTTACAAGACTCGGTTAAACATCCAAATATCACCGAACTCGGAAAAAGTTATCTGGTAACACCAATGGAAACTAATCATGCTTTTCATCCAAAAGTGTATTTGTTATTAGGTGAAAAAAAGGCAAAGCTGATTATTGGTAGTGGCAATTTAACCCCTTCTGGATTTATAACGAACAAAGAATTATTCAACGTATTCACCTATGAGGTTGGAAGAAATAAAGATCATCTTCACATCATTAATGCTGCTTTAAGTATGTTTTGGCAAACGAAGCCAAGTAATAATAAATTGATGGAAGAATTGATGGCTCAACTACAGACTTTTTACTATTTAAATAACTTTAATCGGGAAAATAATGCACTATCGATGTTCATGAATCTTGAGAGGTCAATACAAGATCAATTAAGTGAGATCTTACCAGAAGTAATTAAACGAATTGATTGCATGACACCATACTTTGATCAATCCCTTGCAGTTATTAATCATTGGCATCAAAAATATAACCCTGAAAAGGTTTCGATCTATTTACAAAACAAAACTACGAATTTCCCATTAACTAAAAAGGATGATTCGAGGTTTGATTTGTATGAAGTGAATTTCACAGAGGATAATCATAAAAGGTATCATGGAAAAGTTTTTCGATTTATTGGTGAGCAGGAAGAGGTCATTGTATATGGAAGTGCCAACTGTAGTCGCCAGGCTTTGTTACAAACAAGTGCGGACGGTAATACGGAAGCGGTTATTGCGGAGAAAGGACCAAAGGGTAAGTTCGATTCTTTTTTTGACGAAGAATTTAATTTTGTTCCTTTAACTGACTTGTTTGAACTTATGCCGGAAGAGGCAAATCAGGAACAGCAAAAACAAACGATTCAATTTATTGAGGGCGTATTGGATCAAAACAAGCTGACCATAAAGCTAAAATCGACCATATCAATCGATCAGGTTCATGTTTGTGCCGCACAAGGAAAGAAGATTGATCAGGTTGAATCCTACTACACTTATGTGTTCGACCGTAATTTAGACAAATTAAAAGAAACTTTTGATATTTTGATTACAACACCGAATCAAGTCCTAGAATGTGTTGGTTGGTATCATGATACCCAGATGTTGTTGAAGACCTTTGCTAATATGAAGGATTCGCCATACCATTATTTAGAAAAAGATTCAAATTTGGAAGAGTATCAAACACTTGTGGGTTTGCTAGATGATTTGAATAATCGGTTAATACTAACAGAAGACGATATTGAACAAGCGAATCAACAAAGGGGCTCTACAAACATACACCAACAAGCAGAATTACGTGGGGATAAGGAACACATTAGTGATAATTTAGACGATTATTATGTATCGACAGAGGAACCAGTAAAATCTTATGGGGTTATTGGTGGGGTAGATGTCTTTACTAATTTAATCCGTGCACTGAATCGACATTTTCAAAACACTAGTGAGGAACCGATGGATGTGAAGCAGGAAACCCCACCCTCCGGTAATAATGAAATTACTATAAAAGAAATGGATGTAAAGCTATTAGAGAAAAGAATGAAGCGGTTTATTAAGAAGTTCCATAGAGGTATACACTCGCGGGACTATTTAGAAAAAGTTAATAACGAGATACTAATAAAAAATATAGCAATTTATAATGGATTCTTATGGAAGCTATATGATGTTGATACTGGCTTTATCAGTACAGGGGATTTAATTCAAGAGAACTTAGACATTGCGAAAACAATGGAAAGTTATTGTGAGATGAATATTTTAGATGGAGAAAGTATGGAAGTACGAGATATAGTAACGAAGTTATTATCCAGTATCGTTGCAAAGGAATACCTATTAGCAAGCGAGGATAACTATGATCAAGTTCGGATGCAAAAGAAAGAATTAGCTCTACATCTAAAAAAGATACATCAACATGTGTATCCCATCAGAGAAACCTATAGAGACTTTTGGGAGCAAATCCAAAATCACTTAAATAAACTGAATTTGCACGTCAAACAAACAGATTTTGAAAACTTTCTAGAAGCTAGATTTCCAATATGTACGTTTGAGCAATTTATACACCAATTGAGGACAATAACTACTTTTACTGTTGTTCAGGAACCATTTATCGATGAAACTAAATTAATTCTTTCAAGAGAAGTTAACATAAATGCTGAATTTAACTTATTGCAATTAAATTTATTATGTAAAATGCTAAGTGTAGAAGAGTGGGAAGGAATGAAGAGCTTCAAAATTATATGGCGAAATTCCAATGATCAAGCACCATTAGCCAGATTTATTCTTTATTATAATCAACGAAAAAATGTGCTAAAACAAAAGTTTGTCTATCGGAAATCCTTAAATCGTGATTCAAAAATAAGAGAAAAAAAGCATGTTTATAAGCATAGCCTACAAGTTGCATTAGAGAAGGGTGATCCTGAAATTATTGCTAGGGGTTATAAATAAAATTCTCGATTTCTTGTTACACAGTACAACGATACTGTGCATTCAAACGACATCTTTTTGTACTGATTTTATAAAAAATGTACATAAAGTAACGGGTGCATTAATTTATTATTTGATACAAGATATCTAGAAATCAAGTCTTCCTTTAAAGGGGCTTTTCTTGATGTATAATGGGGAATTTCAAACTCTATATTGATTAAACACAAAAGCAGGGACTTCTTTAGTGGAGTTCCCTGCTTTTATTTATTTTCTTTTTCCTCAAGCTCTTTAGACTTTTTCACTAAATATTGAAAGTAACTTTCCAATTCCCTTATCTGCTCTGGACTCATTGATTTCCACTTTTCCAAATCAAAAAAAGCTGCATCTTCAATTCCATATTGGTCCATCAATTTATTCACTTCTTTTATTGAATCAAATTCATTGCTTTTATCCACTTGATAATCTGAAATATCTGATCGGCCTAAAAGGTAATCGGTGGATACATCAAAAAGGTCAGCGATCTTGTTCACAGTATCTAAAGTAGGAATTTTGGTACCTCTCTCGTATGCTGTGTAAGTTGTTCGAGCTACACCAATTTGCCTCGCAATATAATCTTGGGTCCAATTTGGATTTTCCTCTTTTTTTATTTGTCGGCATCTTTTCAGCCTGTTTGAAAAATTCATGTTTATACCACCATGCTTTTCACTAGATTAAAGTGTGTTATGTATCCATTATAAATGTTTCTCAAAGTAACTTAAAGAAAAGTTCCTAAAAGTGTAAAAAAATTATATGGATATTGTTGACAATGTTACCTAAAGGAACTTATAATACATTGTAAGATGTTCCTTAAAGGAACTTTAGGAGGTGAATATATTGAGGATGTGGTTAAAAGAGATTCGACTTCAGAAGGATTTAACGCAAAAACAAACAGCTATTAAATCAAACATATCGAGAAGCTATTATACCCATATTGAATCAGGAGTTAAAAATCCTACAGTAGAAACAGCGAAGGACATAGCTTTTGCCCTAGAGTTCAAGTGGACAAATTTTTTTGAAAACCAATGTTCCTTAAAGGAACAAAAAACTTATAAGGAGATGTTGTAGATGTTTGAAGCTAAACTGCAACCCGAATCTGATTTTAATAACAAGGTTTATGATATTTTTTATGATATTGCTAAAAAAGCACAAGAAGATGTTCAGAAAGAAATGGAATTACCCTATTTACTTGATCGAACAAAATTAGCTGAGCGTGTGTTTAATGTCAGTGTACAATCTCTTGATGCTCACGTATTAAAGCGCAAGGACTTTCCAAAAGTTCATGTAGGTGGCCGGACACTTTACCCCAAGGATTTAGTCATTACATGGATTAGAAATCATGTTGATGTATCTGATGATATTGCTCCGGAAAGAAACTTTGGTGTTGTTTGACTCTATGAATCTAGTATATACCTCTGAGAAAGCAATCAATGGTACAAATCAATAAGTAAGGAGGGGGAAACTATTAATAAAAGCAAATCAGCGCAGTTAATGAAGGATTTAAGGAAAAACAAAAATAAAACCCAGCAACAGTTAGCTGTAGATATGTTTCAGTCAAGAGAGTATATCTCTAAACAGGAAGGGGGAGAACGGAAGATTCCTCCTGTATCCACTAAATACTTTATTGAGAAGTATAACAATCCTTGGTTAGCACTTGAATCTGTTAATGAATATGTTGGGTGGGGGATCTCTCGCTTAGAGGGACCGGAAGTAGAAGAGGATAATTTTCTCTTACAACTTCTATTAGAGGAAGAACTACAGAAGGCTATTAATGTATTAGCTAATGTAAATTTAACTGTAAAATTACACGATAAGCACTCTATTAAGATTCATGACATACGGAAATCAGCTGAAGTTATGACTGGTGTTATTCATTTCTCTACCCTGTATTTAGCTACTGTTTGTGAAAGATATGAAATCAATTGGCTAAAGCTTTGGAAGGATCATCACCAAACTCTATATTCTAAGAGATTAATAAATTAGGAGGTGAGGTTGTGCAGGGGTGGTTAAAGCTGCATCGTAAAATTCTTCATAGTGAAATTTTCGAAAATGAGAAGTTGTTAAAAGTGTTCATTTATTGTCTGACGAAGGCAAGCCATAAAAGTACAGAATCGAGAGTAGGGAGGCAAAAGGTTACTCTTAAACCTGGACAATTTATATTTGGCCGTAAAAAAGCTGCTTCTGAATTAAGTATGAATGAATCCACCGTTCGTGACTATATAAAAATACTTCAGGAAGACAGTGTCATTAGTATAAATACCACCAACAAATATAGTGTAATAACCGTTGAAAACTGGGGGATTTATCAATCTAACGATGAAGAATACGACAACAAAACAACAGCAGAAAAACAGCAAGACGACAACTCCTCGTCATCAGAGAGACAGCAGAAAGACACATACAAGAATGGCAGAGAACTTAAAGAAGTTAAGAATGTAAAAGAATTCATTACTACAACAACTTCTGAACGATTGGATTGTGACAGCATTCAATTTTACCAAAACAACTTTGGGATTATACGTCCTCAAATCTCAGAAGAAATAGTGAAATGGGTTGAAGACCTTGGGGATCCATTAATTGTGGAGGCTATGAAGCGTTCCTTGGACCGAAATAAACCGACATGGGGCTACGTTAAGAGCATCCTTCAATCCTGGATAAATAAAGGGATACGAACAGTAGAACAGGCGGATGCTGAAGAAGTTGAATATAAGAACAAGCAGGCTAATAAAGCTACGTATTCCAAACAATCACAAAGTCAGGAGGTATTACCGGAATGGTTTAAAAACCGTGAAGAACAAGAAAAGCATCATATAAATAAAAAACCTAGCATCGAAGATACAGCTCGAACCATTGAGTTAGCGATTAAGCTAAAAAGATCGAGAGAGAATATTCTTGAATCCATTGATGATCGATATAATCTTTCCGAAGAAGATATAGCTTCTATCAGGGATGGTAAATGCTCAGCTATAGACATTTTATTAGAACAATTGAAGCTTAGTGTGGCGGGAGAACCATAAACTTGGGAGGTAAGATAAGGTGAAATCAAATAAAAAGCACTTTGCTTATTATGACATTGCTTCACAAGCTGACAATGTAAAAACCTTTGAAGGAAAAAGATATGATGTGCGTGGTATTTGGGCGGTTGATCGTCATGGTACTACTGAAAAGCTGGCCAGTATCTATTATCGAATTCGAACCGTAAAAGATGATCAATTCAGAACCATTGCTAAACGCAAAAACCCTATGAGTGAGCTGAAACCTGTGAAGTAAATATAACGATTTTAACACGTGCTTAAATAGCACATATTGAACATTGAAAAGTATATATCTACGTTAGGAAACTGAAAGGTCATTGAACTTTCCTAACAGTCGATTACCGTTTGGTGCGTGTTACGTGAAACGCATCTTGTGACCCGGTAAGCGTTGTATCTATTATGGTTTACTTATATAAAGTGAGGTATAAACTGATGAAGCTTTGTATAGTTTATCCTAGATACATAAAGTTCTTCGTATAGGCTAGAAACGTTGTGCATTGTAGAAAGAATAATCCTTCTACATAGGGTTGATTGTATCTCGCCATAAACAATCATTAATAATAAAGATCTATCTTCCATAATGTGGATTTATATTTGAGTAGGTGTTAGAATCGTTATACAAATCACTTGAGAGGAGATTGATCTGATGGCAAAGCGTTGGGTCGGTGGTTTGGCTGGATTTGTTGTAGTTTTAATCCTAGTTGGTTGCGGATCTCAAGGAGCCACAGGTCAAGTCGAGTCATTATCACCAGGTGAGATGAAAGAAACTCTGCAAGACAGTGACAATGTTTATATTTTAGTAACTGATGCGTCTGAGGAAGAAAAAAGAGATGAACATATCAAGGTAGTGGAAGAGAATATTGAAGAAATTAATGTGAAAGAAATTAATGCTCAGAATCAAAAAATTCTTGATGGGGATATGGATCTGAATGAAATAGGTTTGGAAGGTAGTGAACTCTTCCAATCTCTAAGTTATTATGAGGGTGGACAATTACAGAACCGTATCTCCTTAAAAACACAGAAATACCAAACCCTTGAAGATAGGGATCAAGCTATACAAAAATTCATCAACGAAACTTCATCCTAATGGAAGTGATCTTTAATAGATCGCTTCTTTTTTTATGGACAAAAACCTTGAAAGGGGGTGAAGGTGAATGGGCGTTACTAATCGTGAACTTAAGCAATCAAAAGACTTAGTTCAGACACTGCTAACCATCCAAGACATTTCTTACAACGAGTGGCTTCATGAAAAACATCAAGACTACATTCAACAAAACCAAGATGTCGTTATGAAGTCATTGCTCCATTACAAAGGGGTGGATGAAGAAAACAAGAACAAAAATATTTAATAAGGGGAGATTTTAATGAAGTACTTTGCAGATTATTCCATGCTTGCTGCCATTAGTAATTTACAATCTACAGGGGCATCAATTTTAACCGCCATGCAGCTTTTGGGTATTATCTCGGCTGCCATTGCTTTTGGTATAGGAGCCTACCATCTTATCTGGGGTGGAGTTAGAGGCCGCCAAAGCTCTATCGTGTGGTTCATTGGTGGTGCCGTTGGACTTGTCGTTCTAATGGGAGCTACAGCTATCGCTGAATACATTGACAGTCAGGTGATCTTTTAAAGGAGTGTAGGTTTATGAGGGTATTATTCACATCAAAAATGGATGGTGAAATTTCAAGCTTTCACCCTTATTCCTTCCAGGAAATTGTCGTTCTAACAGCAGAATTGGATGCTAAATTAAAGAAGAAAAATGCCAAGCCAATTCTGCTAGATTTCATGATATTTAATGAAGAAGGAGACAAGCTGTACAACGGCTCATATGAAATGGGAGCAGAAGGAACATCAAATATTTATGACCATGTTTGTCAAAAGCTTTTAGAGTTACCCATGCAAAATAAAAATGAAGAAACAAAAAGGGATGTCTTCCTTCAACAATTAACTTCTAATACACCAGCATCTTATCAAATTGATATGACAGGAGTATTGAAAGAAAAGGAAGTACAAAAATCGAGTTGGAAGCAACTTGGTAAGCGTGGCAAATTTTTTGTGAGTATGATCAGTACCACATTAGTGGTAGCCATAGTTACATCCATCACTCTATTTATACTTCTAAGCAATCAAGGCAAAGATCTAAGAGCCACAACACAAGAGCTGGAAAAAACGGAGAATGTAAAAACGGCTTATGAAGGTTATTGGACAGGTCAGCAGAAAAAAGCTGTTGATCAGTTACAAGGAATGGAAACCTTAACGGAATCGGAGCGCAAAACATTGCTTCATTTTCTGGTGGAACTTAAAAAGTATGATCAAGCTTTGCAATATGTAGGCAAGGAAAACTCTTCTTCACTGGCTGAGCAAGTCATGAAAGTTCATGGTCTGGAAGAATTGATTTCCTTTCAAGAAGCTTATCCAAGTCCTTTGGGTGAATTTAAAATAGCCTTTCATAATGGGGAATACAAACAGGCGGTGGATATTCAAGATATGGCGATGTCTCCTGAACTGTATAAACAAAAGGGGATCGCTTATTTGAGGCTTGGTCAATTGGAAGATGCAAAAAAGATGGCCAGTGAAGCGAAAAATGATGAACTGAATAAAAAGATTAATGAGTATCAAGAAATTGAGGAACAGTTGACGAAGATAAACAGCCAAATAGAAACAGAGAAAAAGTCGGAAGATCAAAATCAATCTAAAATCGATTCGCTTAAGGAACAACAAGATGAGCTGGAGGGCCAAAAGAACAATATATAAGAGGGTGATTCATTTGAAATCAGTCATTGCTAAAAAACAGGTGCTTATTCTCCTAAGCATCTGTTTTTTTATATCCACGATGCTGGTCAGTACTTTCGTATGGAATTTGGGATATGCCATGTGGTCAACCTTAAAGACTTTCCCAGAATTCAGTAAACCAATAGAAATTAAAGCTTCATTTTTGACAGATTTTCATATGCAAGAACAACCTCTCTACTATGGAATAGCGGCCTTAATCGGCTTAGTCGGTATAGCCAACATGATTTACAAACTTAGAAGTAACTTTAAACCCGTAGGCACGGACGAAAAAGGTTCCCAGAGATTTGCAACGAGAAAAGAAATTCAACAACAGTACAGGGCCATTCCTGATCGAAAACAACCATATAAAGGTAAAGGAGGCCCTGTGTTATCTAGAAAAGGGGACAAAGCTTTTATTGATCCGTCACCTGTCAATAATCTAATTATTGGTACGACAAGGAGTGGTAAGGGCCAAACCTATGTTATTCCAACCATAGATGCATACTCTCGTGCTGAATATCAGCCCTCTTTAGTCATCAATGATCCTAAAGGCGAGTTATTTGCTTCTAGCCGGGAGACGCTGGAGAGAAGAGGTTATGAGGTTGAGGTCTTAAACTTAATGAATCCCATGCAAAGCATGAGCTTCAATTTGCTAGAGTTGGTTAAACAATCTTATAAGGATGGGGATTATTCTACAGCTCAAACTCTTTGCGAAACCATTACTCATATGCTTTACCACAATCCGAATGCTAAAGAACCTATGTGGGATGATTCAGCTAAATCACTTGTGAATGCTATGATCCTTGCGGTTACAGAGAAAAGCATAACCGAAGGGATGGAAGAGAAAATTACGATGTACACGGTCGCCAACATGCTCTCAGAGTTAGGGACTAGAAATGAAATGGATGAAGATGGCCAAGAGTACAATGCATTGGATCAATTCTTCCAAGAACTACCCCAATCCCATGTAGCGAAAGGTCAATATGCAACGAGTAATTTTTCCAAAGGGAATACTCGATCAAGCATTTTTACGACAGCGATGAATGGATTGACGAAATTCACAATGAGTGAAACAGCTAAAATGACAGCAAAAAACTCTTTGGATTTAAAAAGAGTGGGCTTCGGTCAAAGTATTAAGGGGCGAGGTCGCCCTTTTTCCAAAGTAATAATTTCATTCCCGGATGGAACCACTGAAATCAATCAATCTGGAGAGAGTGGGACATGGACCATTAACTTTAATACCTCATTAGAAGCTGGAGATCATTTAGTGATTTCTCAAGATTCTGTTCCTGGAAATTCAAAGGATAAAGAAGTTCAAAAGGATAATATGACAATTCGGATTGACAAAGTAGATGAGGAAACGGGCAAGGTTTCCTTCTCTTATATTTTTGCTAGAGGCATTATTGAAGTAAAAGAAATTATTTACTCCAATAAGCCAATTGCTGTGTTTATGGTTACACCGGATTATGATACGTCTACTCATGCTATACCGTCTATTTTCGTTAGCCAATTGTATTATGTATTATCAAAAAATGCAGCCATTGCCAAAGGACAAAAGTGCTTACGAGAAGTGGTCTTCATGTTAGATGAGTTCGGTAATATGCCTGCGATAGCAGATATGGAAAATAAAATTACGGTATGTTTGGGAAGAAACATTCGCTTTCACTTAGTTGTTCAATCCTATGCTCAATTAAAAGATTTGTATGGAGAAGATGGGCAAGCCACAATCCGAGGTAACTGCGGAAATGAAATTTATATATTGAGTGCGGACTATGATTCTGCTTCCTATTTTTCTTCCAAGTTAGGAAAGCAAACGTTAAATACTCAAACACGGTCTGGATCTACCTTTTCCCTGGATAAGTCGAAAACGGAAAGTACGGAAGGAAGAGACCTTCTAACGGCCAATGAACTGCAGGAATTGGAGGAAGGAGATACGGTAGTGCGACGTGTGCTATTACGTCGTGATAAGAAAGGAAGAAAGATTCGTGCCTTTCCTATTTATAATACAGGAAAATACAGTATGAAATATGCTCACACGTATCTTAGTTCAGAATTCCGTCCAGGTAGATCAATTACGGAAGAAGAGATTTCTACCCCACACCGCCATGTTCATCCAGCAGACTTAGTTATTGATTTTCAAACTGGCTATTCTAATAAAGCACAGACAGACGAGGCGGTAGAGGATATGGAAAATCACTCACAAAATGGACCATTCAGTGATTCAGAACAACCTATGGAATGGTGGAGGAAGGAAAAAGTGGGTGAGTTCTTTGATAAAAGCACATTCTCCCTGATCCACCAACAAATTGCTCCTCATTTAGAACACAGTGAGGAGGAAATGAATGATGAACCTATGGAAGCTTTTCTTTATAACTTAAAGCTTTTAGGCGATCACCAAGAAATTAACCGACAAGTGTATAGTCACATTCGCAAACAAATAGATAAGTTAATTGAAGAACAGGAAACACCAGTAGAGCAGGGATGAAAAAGGGAAAAATAATAAAGGTGGTGATGGAGTGTCCGATGAAGAACTGTTAGAGATATTGTTAAGGTTTTCCGAAGTCTTATCAACGAATAATATCTTTACATCTGGGTTAAGGATCGTAGGGTGGGGAACGATATTATTCTTGAAAATGATTGTTGATGGTCTGGAAGGAATGGTTGATCAGGTCTTAACCTTAACGGATTTCTTTTCGAGCGATCCCGTGACTAACTTTCTCGAAACCATCCAGCCTGCTCTCTACATTATGCTGGCCATCTCATTGGGAATGATCGGCTTTCGATTAATATTTAATAAAGAAAAGAATCGATCTGACATTCCAATGAACCTATTTATATCTATCATGACGATTACTCTGTTGTCTTTTGGAATGGGGAAAGTGAATGACTTTACTGGAGATGCGATGGACGTAGCGAAAGTACAAACAGATTCTTTTACCACCTCCGATCGAGTAATGGAAGACCATATTACAGACATAGTCATTTATGAAGAAACAGACTGGACAGATCCAGATGTAGAAGAACAACATCATATAAGCCCAGACTCAATTGATAAAATATCCATTAATGAAACGATTGACGATAGTTTTGAAAAATCTAATGGCGATAGCCTATCAAATAAAGGACAAAAGCTTGTAATGAACAAAGTAGGGTTGGAATCAAATGGCGAAGAAGGGCTTGTTGAGTTAGGAAAAAGTGGTCTGTTTGATTTCCTTCCAGAAAATTATTACAGGTGGCATGTGGATTGGTTTACTGCCATCGTAACTCTTTCCGTTATGGCTTTTACCATGATATTAATATCGATTAAAGTAGCCAAGCTCTGTTTTGAGCTTGGCTTTAATCATATCGTGGCCTTAATCATGGCCTATGCGGATATTTCGACGGGCCAGCGATTGAAAGCGGTCATTAAGAATATTGGAAGCATTTTTGCTTCGCTTATCATGATTTTCTTAAGTCTACGTGTGTATATGTATTACACAACTTTTATAAATAATAATCTTGAAGGACTAGGGTATCTGATTGCTTTAATTGCAGGAAGTTTGGCTGTCATTGATGGTCCTAATATCGTGCAAAAACTCTTTGGAATTGATGCTGGATTGAAAAATGCCTGGCATGTGGCGATGGGTGGTTACCTAGCTTCTAAAACACTCGGACCTCCCGTGAAGAAAGCTGCAGGAGCTATTACAAGTGGTGGTGTATCAGCCTTGATGAATACAGGTGCCGGGACAGCTGGTGCGGTCGCTGGTATCTATGGACGCAAGGATGAGAGGAAATCTAAGACAGATGGAAAAAATGATTCATCATCAACTGAAGGAAATAGAAGTCAAGGAAACAGTAAAAAACAAGAGCCAAGTCCAATGACATTCAATCAGGAAGGGCAAAAAGGTTCGTTGGGAGGAAAAGAAGTTAGAAGTCCGGAGGCAGGAAATCGTTTATCCAGCTATGAAACTCAGGGTCAGTCCCATCCTTCTTCTCAGAAAGGGTCCTCTATGAACACTACAAAAGAAGATTCCCCAGGAGGATTGGACGTACCGTCATCGAACCAAAGCAATGAGCAACCTATATATACTCAACCTAAGAAAGATAAAAAACAAGAGAAAGATATAGGTAGTAGTGAAACAGGAAGCGCACGTTTAGATGAAAACGATAATGAACCTAAGGAAGAGACAAACCAAATAGCTGCAAGCGCCAAATTAGAAACACCAGACGTAAAAGCTCCAAAAAGTACAGATGATATTCCTATGTCTAATCAATATAGAACAGAGCAGCGAACTGTAGGAGGATATATGAAAGATCGGTTGGGTGAGCGATTTACTAATAATCCTAAGGTTCAAAGTGCAAAACGGACGTATAACTTATCTCGAAACACTACGGAGAACTGGATAAATAAAATTAAGAAACGCGGGCCTGAATCTTAACTTGGTCCGCGTTTTGTTATGAAGGAGTGTTTTTATTGCAATATAAGATTCCATCCGAAATTGGAAGTGAGTTGAAGATCAACCGTCTATTTTACCTTACAGACTTACTTGTGGTCCTCATCCTCGGCGGCATAGGCTTTACATTTCGGTATGTCGTTCATTCTTCATTCGTCTGGTGGTATGCAATCTTTTGGATCTTATTGATGGTTGGTTGGTTAATCCGACCCAAAACGAATCCAAAGCTGCGTATGGCAAAAGCGTTGTTCTTAGCTGTCACAAGGGACCGAATTGCTTATTGTGCCATCGATAAAAAAGAAAGGGAGGATGGTAGGAATAGTGATCAAATATGAAGAGTTAAATGATGAAGGATATACGTTTCAAAGGTTTAAGGCACTTCTTGAGGAACAGCTTGGACGAGACTTAACAAAAATAGAAGCACGGAAGATTCGGTGGTTGTCTGGATGGGAGCATGAAACGGTCGGCGTAATTTTTGACCTGATTCATGAAGTAGCAGGAAAGAAAAATGAGGGAGGACTTTAAATGAAGAAGAATAAGAAAGACCAACCTTTCTTTAAAGAAGACAGTTCCGAAAAAATGGCTCTTTTTGATGAACGAAAAACTACTGAGAAAAACAAGAAGCAGCAAAGGTCGAACGCTAAAAAGAAAAAGAGAGAGGTGGCAATTCCATCCATAGCTGAGATTCTTCCCATTCAGGACATGACCGAAGAAGGATCCTTTCAATTAAAAGGAGACACGGGCTATATGGACGTGATGCAACTTCAGAGTAAAGATATTTATTCTCCATCTACCCAGGAAACCGAGTACGACATCATGAAGATGGCTAAGTTCTTTCAATCATATGCGCCGGATATCAAGATCGTATCTATGAATTTTCCGGTTAATATGAAAAAACAACTAGATGCGATTAATTACAAGATTACACAGAACAAGGCGCCTCTTTATGAACGTTTTTTAATTAGAAAAAGGGAGGAACTGCACTTTTTAGAGACCTACCGGACAAACAGAGAATTTTATTTATACATTTACGCGACTAGCCTTAAACAGCTTGCTGAGTATAGAAACAATTGTCGGCGCTATCTTGGTCGAGTCGCTCCGGTCATTGAGTTAACTGATGAAAAGAAGCTTGATTTGCTCTATAAGCTATATAATCAAAATTCTAAATTAGAGAAGAGGGGTTAAGGAATGTTCTCATTTCTAAAAAAGAAAAGTGATGCCGAAGAAACACAAGAAAAAGGATATAACCCTTTTTTACTGGCCCATATCCAACCGCAAGGAGGAATTAAATTTCAGGAAACCTTTACTCGAAAAGGAGACGGTTATGAAGTTTGTGTCCATGTCTATTCCTTCCCTAAAAATGTTTCAGACTTTTGGTTAGAACCTATTTTCAATATGGAGAATGTCATTACTACAATGGATATTGTCTCTGACGATCGTTACAAAGTCCGAGATGGTTTAAACAAAGGGATGGCTGAACAGAGTTCCAGAATGATTAATGAAAAAGATAATGCAGGTATTATAGAAGCGCAAAATAACTATGATGATTTACGGCAGCTGTACAATCAGGTGTCTGAAGAAGGAGAAATCGTTAAACGTGTTCACCTTAGGCATTATGTAAGTGCACCAACAAGAGAAGAGCTGGAAGACAAAGTGAAAGTCGTCTTATCGACGTTACAGGACGAGAATTTTCGAGGATCCATCTTCTTAAACGAACAGGAATTCGAATGGAGATCACTACTCACCAATTATACAGAACAATCCACTTATAGAAACAAGAGGGAAGGTCACCCGATACCCGCACTAGGGTTAGCAGGTGGCTTTCCTTTTCATTTTACTAGCTTAAACGATCCTTACGGTACATTCTATGGCACGACACTCACCGGAGGAAACGTCGTCTTTGATCTTTTTCATAGAGATCAGCAGCGTAAGAGTTATAACGGAGTCATGGTCGGAGCGATGGGGGCAGGAAAGTCTACGACACTTAAGAAAATTATGCTGGATAATGCGATTAAAGGATATAAGGTCCGGACGTTTGATGTCACAGGAGAATTTGTGGAGTTAACGGAAGCTTTAGGTGGGAAGCAGATTGCTCTCGATGGTTCAGATGGGGTCATCAACCCTTTGCAGGTGTATCGAACGGCAGAGGACGAATATACGTCCTTTACTCAGCATTTATCCAAATTGACGACATTCTATAAATTCTTAGCACCTGAAGCGAATGATAGTGAATTGAAAGAATATGAAAATCTATTAAGAAAGCTCTATGAAAAGCTTGGCTTATGGAACGATGATTCAAAATCAAATATAACCGAACTTTCTGTCCATGAGTACCCTATCTTCATCGATTTTCTTGCCTTTATCGAAGAACAACTCTATGAAAATATCAAGGAAGGGAAGCAAAAGGAGAAGTTGAGTCAGGAAAGGAAACGACGCCTGGAAAGCATCGAATTAAACATTCGTAACCTTGTAGAGACTTACGCGCATCTCTTCAATGGAGTATCAACCATCGAACACTTTGATGAGCAACAGGTCGTTACGTTTACACTTAGGGGCCTATCGCAAATGAGGGCAGAGGTTTTCCAAGCGCAATTGTTTAATGTACTCAACCTTCTATGGGACTCCATGCTAACGAACGGATCTCCGCAGTTTGATGCTTATAATCGAGGAGAATTAGCTTTTGAAGACGCTGTACGATATCTCATCTTGATGGATGAAGCTCACCACATCATTAATACAAAGAAGAAAAGTGAGAGTGCTCTTGATTTTCTTACAAAGTTCAGCCGAGAGGCAAGGAAGTATTTTGGTGCTCTTCTCTATGCCAGTCACACCATTCGTGATTTTGTTCCTGAGGGTTCGGATCAGAGTATGGTAGAGGAAATCAAGAAGCTTTTTGAACTGACCCAATACAAGATAATTATGCAGCAAGATAGTAACAACTTAGAGATGATGCAGCAAATATTCATGGGGCAATTAAGCCAAAGTGAATTAAAAGATATCCCTTACCTACAAACAGGGGAGACGATGTTAAGCATCCGTGCGGTTGAAAACATTCGTTTCAAGGTGGAAGTATCGGACGAAGAATTAGCCTTGTTTGGAGGAGGTGCATAAGGATGCCTTGGTCCCTTCTCCTGGGGTTAGTCCCTCGGAAAGTATGGCTTTGGTTGATTGGTATTCTGGTCGCTCTTTTCCTTCTACAAATGCTTTTGTATGCTTCAGTCATTACAGGGTTGATCGGTTATCAAAAGTCTTCCTCCAGTGAGGATGTGAGGTCCGTTGATGTGGTAAATGGAACAGCGCAAGTTTCAGCTGCACTAGAAGAGTACCGTCCTCTGTTTGAAGAATATGCTGAAAAGTATGGGGTGTCCAAGTATGTGGAGCTTCTCTTGGCCAAAACGATGCAAGAATCGGGTGGTCGTCTTGATGATGTGATGCAAGCAAGTGAGTCTCTTGGTCTACCTCCAAACACGATAGAGGATCCTGAAAGGAGTATTAATGTTGGTATCCGATACTTCTCTGAGATGCTGGAGAAAGCAGGGGGAGATATTAATCTAACACTCCAAGCTTATAACTTCGGTGGAGGGTTCATTGATTACGCAAACAAACACAACAATGGAGAATACAGCAAAGAGTTAGCGATCGAATTTTCAAGAATGAAGTACCAGGAATTGAAGCATACAGGCATGTATTCCTGCATTAGACCTGAGTCGGCAGAAACAGGAGCTTGTTATGGGGATATTGGTTATGTTGAGGCTGTTTTAAGTTACCTTAAAGGCGGAGTTATTGAAGCAGATTTACAACCAACAGGAGATTGGGTTATGCCCGTTGAAGGAGCACTCACACAAACATCTAATTACGGAATGCGCTCAGATCCCTTTGATGGTACACCGGACATGCATAGAGGTATTGATTTTGCTTGTACGAACGCCGTAACGCCTATTCAAAGCGTAGATAACGGTCAAGTGGTTGAAGTGGTAAGAAAAAACTCTGGATATGGAAATAACGTTCTTGTGAAACATGATGAGGGACTTTATAGTCACTATGCTCATTTGTATACGATAAGTGTACAAAACGGGGAGATGATTCAAAAAGGAACAAAAGTAGGCAAGTGTGGTTCGACAGGAAACTCTACAGGTCCCCATCTACATTTTGAAGTTCGGACCAAAAAACAGTATCGTTCTGATGTGAATCCTGCCCCTTATCTTGGGCTCTAAGAAAGGAGAACGTTGATGAATAGACGTGTTCTTTTTGTCCTGTTTGTCGTTCTGTTAATAGTTCTCACATCGGTTAACATATATGCTGCACGCACAGCATCGAGTGATGATCTACAGGAAAGCTTGCATCAATTAAAGGTGAAAAACGAAAAGGTTATGGAAGAAAAAACCGAATTAGAGATGACGTTACAAAAACAGGAACCTGCTGACATTCAAGCGAGATATGACGCTTTAGTGAAGCAGGTTTCTGTGTTTATAGAGGTTGCTTTTAAACAGGATAAAGAGACCTACCAAGAAAGGAAAAAAGAAGCACACAAGGTGATGAGCAAAGATTTAGCTGCAACCTTCTTTCCTACAGCTAACTATAAAGGAGACAGGAAAACGGAGGTGGATGAAGTAGAAATATTCATCAAAACAGGTAATCTCACAAACAATAAAGCTAGCGTATTAGTTAAGTTTAAACACACGCTCTATTCTTTACAGAGCGATCAACAACAGGTGTCTCCCGTGTTTCTAAATATAAAAGTTCATAGGGAAGAAGGACTGTGGAAGATAACAGGTTTTCAAGACGTCGAAGAGGAGGGCTATTCATGAAGAAACACACGAAACATATTACCGAAGGGACCTCAAAAAAATATCTTACTGGATTAAGCGTCATGGCCATGGCGCTTCTTTTTTTCCTATTTTCTGGTTTTATCTTTGGTGATGAAGAGCAGAGTAAAGTTCAACAAACACCTGTCAATGAACCTTTGAACTTACAAGGATCAGGCGAACTGACCATAAAGGACTGGGTTTATAATCCAACGAAAAAGTTGATGGTTGTCACCTTGAACCTTAATAGATCAACCACTTTATTAGATGAAAAATTAAGCTTCACGGCTCAGGAAAAAGAGCATCCAAAACGTGATCTTCCAACGCACGTAGAGTACAGCGATGAAAGTAGATATGTCATTAGTATCCAACAGGTAAGTCCTTCCTTTGATGTCATGGCCTTAGATGTAAATAAGGAAGATACCAATCCACTTTTAACGAAAGAGAGTACTCAAAATTCCTTGAAAGGGGGTGAGGAAAAGAAAGAGCTGGCACGTATTTATACAGATCAACGTAAAGTGGAAATGGACAAACAATTAAACATTTTAACGGAGCAAGAATATGAAGTTGCTGCTGTATCTGAAGAGATCGAAGAGGCTAAAGAAACTATAAAAGAGAAGAAGGAAAGCATTCAAACGATCAATGAACGAATCAAAGAAATTGATCAGAAAACTGTTGAATTAGAATCAGAGCTTCTTTACGAAACAGAGGAAGAGAAAACGCAAACGGAGGCTAGAATTCATCAGCTAGAAAATGAAAAAGATCAGATTAATCAAGAGGCAGCTGAACATGAACTAACTATCCAAACCATCGTTGAAAAAGTTGAGATGTTGCAAGAAAAACGGGAGATGATTTCGAACTAAATGGGGTGTAGGTTGTGAAAAAGGTCAACACACGGACCACACATCTCCTGTGCAGGGGCCACACATCAAGGTGAATACACGAATGAACGTTCCTATTTTAGCCGCACAGCGACCGCACATCTGGAGATTTTCTTGTTCCCTCGTTTTGCCCGGCTCTGCCGGGATTCACACGCCAAGTGGGAACAAAAACCCCTTATGCTCTTCTCTTTATTCACTAGTTTTAGGACCTTATTCAGAAGGAGGGACTTTTATGGAAGTAAGAATTCGTTATATGGATCCGAAAACCGTCCAACGAATTGACGAACTCGCGAATGAAAAAGGGTTAAGCAGACAAGAGTTTTTGCATGCTCAGTTACAACAGTTAGCTATCTTTCAGGAAGAAAATAATCGTGAACAAAGACTCCAGCAATTAGTTGATCGAAACATTCAAGCGATGGCTCATTGTTATACAGTGATTCGAGAAATGAACGATCTCTTGCAGATTGAAGAACCAGGTGAAGAAGCATGAGTGAAACCGTAACGCCTGGGGTGGTTTTAAAAACAAAATTCGTGACCGCGAATAAAAAAGGATTCCAAGATTATGTACAGTATGTGGATCGGGAAGAGGCCAAAGGAAAAGGGGATGCTCATCGGTCCATGTTTAGTTTATATAATCACTATATGGACGATCCGGATAAAACATCTGCTTTGTTTACTCAGCAGTCGGATCATTTATCGGTGGAAGAAAAGCAGGGCATTAAATCTTTGTTTGAACAAGCTCAAAAGAAAAACAGTATCATGTGGCAGGACGTTATTACATTTGATAATGATTGGCTTCAAAAACGCGGCGTTTATGATTCAAAGACACACACTTTAGATGAAGATGCTTTGAAGCAAGTGACAAGAAAATCCTTGCAGTCGATGATGAAAAAAGAGGGATTACAAGAGAGTGCTGTCTGGTCGGCGGCCATTCACTATAACACCGATAACATTCATATTCATGTGGCCACAGTCGAACCAAACCCGACTCGTGAACGTGGAAAGCGAAAGCCGAAAACGCTAGACGCGATGAAAAGTGAAGTCGTGAATGGCTTGTTAAATCGAACGCAAGAACGAAATCAAATTAACTCGTTGATTCGTGACCACATGGTGAATGCAAAGAAAGAAAATAGCAGCATGAAATGGAGCAATAGAGAAATAAAACCTCTGTTCCTCGATGTGTATAATCACTTGCCTAAGGATAAGCGACAGTGGCACTATGGCTATCAAACGCTGAATCCTATTCGACCGAAGATAGATGAACTAACGACAAGGTATTTAGATAAGTATCATGGCAAAGATATGAAGCAGCTGCATGAAAAATTGGACAAGGAAGTAAATGAATTGAAGCAAGCCTATGGGGATGGACTGAAGGATAAGAAACGCTATCAACATTACAAACAAGACAAGTTGGATGATCTCTATAAACGAATGGGCAATGCTTTTTTGCAAGAAATGAAACGGTACGATCGTCAGCAGTATCCTAGACAAACTAACAATTCAAATGCCACTTATAAGTCCATGCCTTCAGGGATTCAATTGCAACGTTCTTTGAGAAGCATTCAACGATCGTTAGGACAAACATATGAGCAGTTTATCAATGATATGGATCATCAGAAGTTAGAACGAGAAATCGAAAGAGAAAGTTAGGGGGATTTAAATGGGAAGGCGTCAAAATGTCACGCTTCATGAAGAGACGATAGCGTTAATCAAAGATTATCAGGAACAGCATCATATTCGTTACCCTGGTGAAGCTTTAGACCGTATGATTGGCGAATGGGAAGCGCAGAAGGCAACCGACCATTCTCAAGAATATCTCCTGAGTTTAATGGCGCAACGTTTCCAAGACGTGTTTTCTGAAGAGATGAAAAGACTGCGGTTAGCAGCCAATCGTAGTGATAAAAATACGCAGGTACTTCTGGAATTAATGAATGGTTTTGCGATGGACCAAAACTTAGAAAGCTGTGTTACCACACCGATCTTTGAGAGCCAAGCGATGAAGGATGCGAAACAAGCAGTAGAAGAAAGAATCAGTCATCAGCGTCAGAAAAGAATAAGCGCGACATAGACACAATAAGCATCAATTTAATAGTATTCATGAGTAATTATCAATAAAGGAGATGAACAGATGTTTTTGTTTAACAACAATTATGAGGTAGGTGTATTCAAGCGTTTAAGCGATAATAAGGAGCTTGTGATGGAAGTGGGCCAAGAGGAATATAGCCTAACATTGAATGAGGAAGAAATGGCCGATCTTGAGCAGCATTTAATGACTCAAGAAAACTTGCTTATTCCGTTTAATAAATCAACCAAGGAACTAATTCTGGATACCCAACCAAACTACGATGAAGAGGAAATGGAAGAGCTTATGAACATCAGTGATGGAGCTGAATATCATGGCGAAGACTAAACGACCTTATAAAAAGAAAACGCCTGAACAGGTGAAAGAAGAGATCAATCATTTGACGGAAGGCATGGAGCAGAGCATCGCCAATCATTTTCATTCTCCTGAACAAATGAAAGAGTATCTGGACTTTATGGGGAAGTTCCATCGGTATTCTCCACGCAATACAGCACTAATTGATTCACAGTTTCCGGGAGCTGAAGCTGTAGGTTCCTACGCCTTCTGGAAAGGCAAAGGGTTTTCCGTAAACAAAGGAGAGAAAAGTCTTAAGGTTCTCGTGCCTAATCGTTTAGGCCAGCAGTTTCAAGATGGAGAAGGCGAATGGAAACCTTTGAAATATGCAACGAAAAAAGAAAAGCAACAAGTCAAAGACGGTCAACTCGATAAACGAGATGGCCGTCTTGTTTATTCTACCGGGAGTGTATTTGATGTTTCCCAGACAACGGCCACTCAAAAAGATCTGCCTCAGATCTTTCCTAACAAATGGATCGATGGGGAGGTTGAAAACTACACTCAGCTTCGACAAGGAATGGAGGCTATAGCTGATAAAAACAATATTCAAATTGTAAAGCCTTATGAAGAGTTAGGAGCAGCTAAAGGAGTAAGTTACACAGGAAGAGGTGAAGTAGCTCTTAATCCTCGCAACTCGGAGCGTCAGGACACAAAGACTTTGTTACATGAACTAACTCATGCCAAGCTTCATACAAAGGAAAACACCAATAACTACACCAAACCGGAGAAAGAATTTCAAGCAGAAATGACAGCTTATACCGTTGCATCTTATTTCAATATTGATACCAGTGACTACTCATTGGATTATCTGCATCACTGGACCAAGGATCATGATTTTAAAGACCATGAAAAGCTATTACAAGAAGTTCAGTCAACAGCTAAAGAATTTATTACCACCATTGAAGAATCAATGGAACAAGAAAAGGAAGGAGAGAAAGCTATGAGTGTTAAAGAACCAAATCATGAAATGGAAGAGGAGAAACAAGAAAGTGAGATATTACCTTCTGAAAAGCTTCGGGAAATGTATAGAAGCCAAGTGAGTAAGGCTGAGAAGGATATTGGGCCTTTTATTAAAGGTCATAAGGCTGAAGAGGAATATTCTCATCAAGATTTCAAAGACGCTTATAAAAAGGAGCTCATGAACTTTATTGAACCAACAGTCGGAAAAGAATTGGATAAAGAAGAAAACTTTGACCGGCAAGAACGTTTAAATCAGATGCGTGCTTTTCAAGAGACTCATAGTAAGGAAGATGTGTACCAGCTTAAGAAAGAATCTCTTCAAGAATTAAAAGAACTACCATTGACCGATCGTGGTGAACAGCGACTATCTCAAATCGAAAGTAAGCTGGACCGAGAGTTTCATGAAGAGAAAGAAAGCACCACTTCGGAAATGCAGAATGGAAAGGGGAATAAGGAGGCTTTTCAGCAGAAGGAAAAGCAAAAAGAAAAAGTAGAGGTTGAACGCTAGCCAGGGAGTTTTCTCCCTGGCTTTTTTTATATCTAATTTTAGAAAGGAGGAAGTGCTGCATGGCCAAACATGTAAGCGCGGACCAAGTGGAGGTTGCTCGGAATGTGGATCTCATAGACTATCTTGAGCGTAAAGGGGAGCCATTGAAAAGAGAAGGAAGATATTACCGACATCAAGTGCATGACAGCCTAGTGATTAAAGACCAAATGTATGCCTGGAACTCTAGAGATGAAAAAGGAGCTGGAGTCATAAACTTTGCAAAGGTGTTTTATGGGATGAGCTTCCCGGAAGCTGTTCTGGATCTGAACGCGCAAGGTTATAAAGTAAAAGACACTGTTCATGAGCAAAAGCCTAAGGAGCCTTATCAATATCCATCTCATTATGAAGTGAACGATAGGACAAAAGCTAAGGACTATCTTACGAATGAACGGAAAATTCATCCTAAGATTGTCAATTGGCTCGATAATAAAGATTTAATTGCCCAGGACAAGCGCGGGAATGTGGTGTTTAAGTGGAAGCAGCAGGGAGAGATCGTTGGAGCAGACCGCCAAGGAACGTCTTCAATGAAAGATGGACGAATGTTTAAAGGGATTGATAGGAACAGTCATGGATCGGCTGGTTTTTCTTTAGATATTGGTAAGCCTAATTCTATTTATCTTTTTGAGAGCCCAATTGATGCTTTATCTTACTGGAGTATTAAGAAAGGGAAGTTACAAGATACTCGCTTAGTTTCCATGTCTGGGCTTAAGCGGCAGACAATGATTGATGAAATCAAGCGGATGGGGCAGGAAGGCCATAAGGTGAACCACATAACATTTTGCACGGATAATGATAGGGCTGGACGGGGGTTTGCTGAGAAGTATGTCCAGCTAATGAGTAAAGGAGTATCTAAAATTGATTTGCCTACTAAAAAAGATTGGAATTTGGAGCTTCTGAAGAATCAGAAGCTATTAAGTGAAACTTTGAGTGCCCAACTAAATGCAAAATGATATGTAAAACGGGTCTAAGGTGGGGTGTTTCAGTAAGGAATTCGACCTGTCAAAAACGAAAATTAGCTACTTTTCATATAAATATCTTGGAGGTATTTTAACTACTTAACGAATAATTAATGAAAAAATATGAAAAATGTGGTAATTTAAACCTATATATTGTTCGGGTTAGGTGGATACTATTAAACCTTTTTAAATGTTTCAAATGAAAAAATAAATGCTTTAGTAGCAAATTGTAAAGGGGTATCGGCATGACTTATACAGTTAAATCTTCAGAAAGATTGAGACATCCTGCTGCTGAAATGGAAACTAAGGCATTGTTACATCTTATGAATTTTAGGAGTGACAGTCATGAGATTTATTATTTTGTTGTGGATTTTTTTAATGATTTGACAGGTATGGATAATCAAGCAAGGCGGCTTTGGGATTTACAGTCTAAAGGGGCAAAAAACTCTTCACCAAAAGCAATTGGAAAAGAACTAGTCACACTATTTAAAAACTACCGAAGTGATTTAGATTTTGGTTTTTATGTGCTTTTTCTTGGTGGGGTTTCAAATACGGTGCGAATCGATAATTCAACTAATATATTTGATATTAGTAATATAAAACCAGCTTCTTTAATAAAGCTAAAGGAAGGTCTAATAGAAGAGTGTCAAGAGAAAACTTATATCGATTCAGCTTCTATTACAAAACAGGTAATTGATTCCTTCTTAAATAAAGTTCAGTTCGTGATAGATGATAAGAAGCCAAGCGATTATGTGAGATCGATAGTTAAAATTAACCGTAGTATAATCCCAAACGAAGAAACTTTGACTGCTATATTTAATGAGATAAGAAATGAACAGGCTGGTAAAAAGAATATTAGACCTCTTGAAGATATAACTATAGAAGGATGTGACGAAGCTCTTGACTACTATCACCATCTTACTAGTGGGGAAATAAAACTATTAGTATTGAGCCGGATATTAAATCGTAACCCCTTTGATAAAGGAATTCCACCATCATTCATTCCGATTTTTAACCATTTCCCAGAAGAAAAAAGGAAGAATGCTTTAGATGATTGTCAAATCGCTTTAACAAGGGTTTTGTTTAATAAGAATTGCGCTGATAGTTTTTGGGAACTTTTTGAGAATGTATATTTAACAATCGTTTCTAACCCAACGATTGATGTGAATAAAATTTATAGAAAATTAAACCAAAGAGCTATTGATGATTGTCCAGATTTTGATGTTATTTCTTTAAAGTATTTTATTTCAATTGTGAAGGATGGAATTGATCTATGAAAATACATAAAGTGGCTATAGGAAATTCTACAGAGGCTTTTATTGAATCTTCTTTCTCTGATACGCTTAATATTATTTCAAGTGATGATAACAATAGAGGAAAGACTATATTGGTTCAAAGCATGATGTATTGTTTTGGAAATGTTCCTACATTCCCATCGACTTTTAACTATCAAGACTATTATCATATAGTTGGATTTTCTGTTGGTAATAAGTCGTATTCTCTTTGTCGAAAAAAAAATTCATTCATTTTAAAAGATAATACTTCTCTAATGGTATTTGATAGTGTCTCTGAACTAAAAAGATATTGGACAAAGAATATTTTTAAATTACCAATCATCTTGAAAGATGGACAGCAGAAAATTGTAGATCCAGAACTATTTCTTCAATTATTCTTTGTAGGACAAGACAAAAAGGAAACTGACAATATTTCTAATCGAGGATATTATAAAAAAGATGATTTTTACAATATGCTTTATTCATTTGCAAATCTAGGCTCAGCAAGCATGCCAATCGAAAATATTGATTTAGCTAAAGCGAAAATTCATGATTTAAGAGATGAGAGAACCGCATTACTTAAACAACATAAAATCCTAAAATCCAACAAAAAAGCTCCAAGTTATTTAAGTAGTGTTAATGATAAAATTTCTTTTAAAAGAAAAATTAAACTAGTCGAGAGAAAGAAAAATCAAATTGCTGATTTAAGGAAGTCTCGAAATGCTGCTTTATCAAGAAAGAGTAAATATGAAATTACACTTAAAGAGCTTAATTCACTGAATAGGACAATTAGTGGTGGCGAAATACGATGTATGGATTGTAAATCATCTCATATTGGTTTTAGTAGTTCAACAAAATCTTCATATACATTTGATGTATCAACACCAGAGATTAGGCGTCAAATTATTGAATCAATAAATGAAAAAATATCTTCTGCTCAAGAAGATATAGATCGTTACACAATTAATATTAATAATAGCCAAGAAGAAATGGAATCCTTGCTTTTGAGTGAAGAAATATCATTGGAACTCTTAATATCATACAATCAAGATGTGTACAATGCATCAGAAGTTGAAAATCGAATTGAAAAGTTAGATGAGGAAATTCAAAAAATAAGTGATTCTATTGAAGTGAAAAAAAGTAATTCTGAAAAGTTAGTTGAACAGCAACATCAATTGATGAAGAAAATTATTGACTGCATGAATGATACATATAGAAAGATAAATCCTTTAGGTAATTTAGTGTTTGAATCTTTATATACAAAGAGGAATCAAAACTTTTCTGGTAGCGAAGCTACAGAATTTCACTTGATTAAGTTGTATTCTTTAGTAAAAGTCTTAAAGTTTAACTTTCCTGTTGTTATAGATTCTTTTCGTGCTGAAGATCTCTCAACTGAAAAGGAAGATAAAGTACTTAAATTATTTAATGAACTCGGAACACAGATAATATTTACAACAACTCTAAAAAAAGAAGAAATTGGAAAATATGAAAACCAATCCTTTATTAATCATATCGATTATTCCAGTCATATGCCAAGTAAGATGTTGAGTACAAATTATTTATCAGGATTCCATAATATTATTACAGATTTTGGCGTTAGAATAGGTGGTGAGTAAGGATGGATAATCGCAAAGTATGGGAAATTGACTTTGATGTAATTGGTCCTATTACAATCAAAGATGAAATTAATATTCGTCAAGAAAAAGGGTTTGATCAACACCAGTTTTATAGTGACATAAAGTTAAAAAAAAGTACTTATGGTATTAGAGCCACAATAACTGCGTATGCAGATAACATAAATATAGCCGAAACTGTTGCATATGTTTATTTTGGAAGAATGAGGGATGTTCTTTCTTTAGAGAATGAGGTACCTATTCAGTTATATAAGCACGAGGAGTCATTTAATAATAAAAGGAATTTTGTAAGTAGAAGACTATTAAACAAATCAGATATTGTAACCGCATTTAAAATGGCTAGAGAATTTGAAGTTGAACAACCAAAACTATTAAGATCAATAGGTTGGTACTCAAAAGGGAAAATGCCTCAAAATACATTTGATAAATTTCTCGCTTTTTGGAATGTTATAGAGATATTAGGAAAGGAATTTCATACAGAAACTGATAGGACAAATGGAACTAAAAACAAAATATACCAATGTTTTTTAGATTATTTTGGGGATATGGATGAATGGGATTTACCAAATAGATGGATAGATGATATGTATGAAAAAAGGAATCAAATTGTTCATGGGGGAGAAGATCCAACAATTGAGGCGATAAATGTTATATCTGAGTTAGTTCCATTGTTGGACCAAACATCTAAAAAATTAATTAAAAAAATAATTGACTCTCATTACAATCGTGTAGAATTTACAACTTGATTATAAAGGTAGTGGAGTTTCTATAGTGCTAAAAGAGGATGATATAAATGAATAAAAAGTTACAAGTGTTTGTTTCTTCTACATTTTTGGATTTAAAAGAAGAAAGACAAAAAGCTGTTGAAGGTATTTTGAGGGCAGGCCATATACCTGCAGGAATGGAATTATTCACAGCTGCTAGTAAAAGTCAATGGCAAGTCATAGAGGAATGGATAAAAGAGTCTGATATACTCATGTTAATATTGGGAGGAAAGTACGGTTCTATAGATCACGACACAGGTAAAAGTTATACTCAGTTAGAATATGAGTTCGCTCTTAAACATGACATACCTGTATTTGCTATCGTATTAAGTGACCAGTACTTAGCTAACAAAAAAAGTAAAGATATACAAATGGAAATATATGAACGTGATGTTAAAGAACCAAATATCGACAAGTATGAAAACTTTAAAAAATTAGTGCTATCTAACCTAGTGAGGTATACTGAGAATATAAGTGAGATTGCCACTGAAGTATCATACTCATTACAGAATTTTGTTAGAAAAGACGCTATAGAGTATAAATTCAGAGGATGGGTGAGAAGTACTGAATTAAATCAAGGTAATCTAGATGAAACAACCTCTCAAAACAATAAGTTATTTAAAATGGATGAAGATTTGTTAAATGAAGCCATTAATACTATTGAAGAAAATGATTTTATTGGAACAATCGATTACATAGCAACTTACTGTTCATATGAATTAAAAACTACAGACAATATTTATAATTTCATCTATTCTTATTCAAAGCCTACAAAAAGGTTTTTTAATGAAGAGTTACATGAGTTGTTTAAGTTGTTAATTAACAAGCTTGATAAGTATACTAGCTATTTAAGTACTCACTTCTTCCCTAAAAATAATAGACAGTATCTATACCCGGAATTGAACATAGATTACCAGTATGTAGATGAGGAAGGTAGGAGTCTTTACGATAAACATTTGAAAAATTTATCTGAAATTTCTCGAGAAACTGAAGCGGAAATAAGAAGTTTTATTTATAACTCAAGAATTATTCTTTATAAATAAAAGGACTAGATCTCTAATCTCTTTGTTTACTATCGCCTTTAAGAAACTTTCGTAAAGCTACTATGGATACATAAGGAAATATTAACCCTGTTTAGTTTTTTACTTACCACACACCGGACACGTGAAATGCGTCTCGCAACTCATTAGAAGAAAAGGCAACTAACCCTCAGGCTGTTGCCTTTTCTTGTGGAAAATTGTTTACTTCTATTTGACGGTTACAACAGATCAAGCTGATACTCTCTACTCTACAAAATTAAAACGTTGACTTCTATGTTAAACTAAAATTAAAAATTTAAAACAAAAATTTATTTTAAAAGAGGAGTTCTAAGATGAATTTGGAGGTAAAACAAGATTTTATCAATAAGTTAGAGGACATGTTTAGATTTAATCAGTCAAATCTAAACTTTGGATTATATAGAGTTTTAAATAAAAAAAGAGAAATAATTTACGATTTTATACATTATGATTTATTTAACATAATAGAAGAAGCAGTAGGTTTAGATATAAATAAATCCGAAGAGCGTCAAAGCTTTATATATTCACATCTGTTAGAGTTTTTTTCTCGTTATTACGATGAAGGAGATTTTATTTCTCAAAGAAGGTTTAAAGATGGTACATACTACATACCATATGAAGGTGGAGAAACTAAATATCACTGGGCAAACTATGATCAATTTTATGTTAAGTCAAGTGAAGATTTTTCAGATTATCAATTTTCAACTCCAAGAGGAGAAGTGTTATTTAAACTACTTGATGTTGAAATAGAAGAAAATAATAATAAAGGGGAAGACAAAGAGTTTCATTTAATTGAAACCCCCCAAATTGAAAACCCAACTATTATTAATGATAAATTGATTGTATATTTTCAATATGTGAATGTAAAGAAAGCGAAACAAAAAAAGATTAATAAAGATATATTAATGAAGCTAGAAGATATTATTATAAATGATAGTAATTTTTCTGAGTTTCATAATTTACTTCATAAGCCTACTAAATCTGCTCTTTCAAGATTAGAAATTGAGTTGTCTACATATACAACTAAAAATACTCAAGATTACTTTATCCACAAAAATTTAAAAGGATTTCTTGAATTAGAGTTGGAAAATTACATTAAAAACGAAATTATTAATTTAAATGATTTAGATAAAGACAGTTTTTCTGCAACTGTATCTATGGTTAAGGCAATGTCTGTAGTTGCAAAAAAGTTGATTGAATTTCTAAGTCAGATTGAAGAGTTTCAAAAAAAATTATGGCTAAAGAAAAAATTTGTTGTATCTACTGATTATATAATAACTTTAGATAAAATTGATGATAGTTTTTATCCTGAGATTATTAAAAATAAAATGCAAATAAACCAATGGAGAAAAGATTTTGCAATTGATGAGATATTAAATAATAATCCTGTAGATGTCGACTTTTTAAAGAATCATAGAACTTTATCAATAGATACAAAGTTTTATGATGAAGTATTCAAAGATAAGCTAATAGCAAGTTTTGAAAATATTGAAGAACAAATACCAGGGCTGTTAATAAATAGCGATAATTACCAAGCCTTAAATCTTTTATCAAAATTGTATAAGAACAAGGTTGACACAATATATATAGATCCACCTTATAACACAGATGCTAGTCAAATTTTATATAAAAATAACTATCGTCACTCTTCATGGATGAGCTTAATGGCTGATAGAATTAATTTAGGTAGAAAGCTTTTAAAAAGAAGTGGGATACAAACTACAGCTATTGATGATTTTGAACTAAAGGAATTATATTCATTATTAGAAATGGAATTTGGTAGGCCAAACTTTGCAGGTATTATATCAGTACTAAGTAATCCAAGTGGTAGACCTAGAGAAGGTGGAATTGCTCAATCTCATGAATACCTACTTACTTATAAAAATTCGGAAGAATCTAAAATAGGTGAATTTGACCGCAATGAAAAGCAGTTGAAAAGATATAATAAAAAAGATGAAAAAGGACCATATGAACAACGTAATTTAAGAAGAGATGGTTCTAACTCCGATAAAGAAGATGGTATTAAACAATGGTACCCATTCTTTGTAGATGAGAACACTCTTGAGTGGCGCATTCCGAAATTATACTGGGATGATGAAATAGGAGAGTGGAGAACTCACGAACAACCAAATGTTCATGAACAGGTTATTTGGCCAATAAATGATGATAATATAGAAAAAAATTGGCGTTGGTCTTGGGAACATGTGAATAGAGATAGAGATGAAATATATGTATTAAGACAAAAGTCAGGGTTACAAATGTATTATAAATTCAGACCTAGATCTAAAGGTATTTCACCATCCTCTTTTTGGAAAGAAACAAAGTATTCTGCAGTAGAATATGGCACTAAGCATCTGCAAAAAATTATTCCTAGAAGTGTATTTAACTACCCCAAATCTATTCATGCAGTAATGGATACGTTACAAATAACTGGAATGAAGAATCATGATTCTGTAGTATTAGATTATTTTGCAGGGTCAGGAACAACAGGAGAGGCAGCTCTTCAATTAATGAGAAAAGACAATGACAATACTGTTAGAAGAATGATTCTAATTGAAATGGGAAAGTATTTTGAAAGCGAAACAAAGAAAAGAATTGCCAAAAGTATGTATTCTGAAGAATGGTATAAAGGTAAGCCTAAAGATAGAAAAGGTTTATCCTACGCTTTTAAGTATCAACTATTTGAATCCTATGAAGATGCATTGAATAATATTCAGTTTTCTAATGAAACCATTCCTACAGGTCAATATAAAAATAAAATAGAATACGACTACCTTATAAATTATATTTTTGAATATGAGACAAAAGATAGTATGACATATTTAAATATAAAATATCTTAGCAATCCATTTAAATATCAAATGAATATTTCGGAAAGAGGAGAAATGACTGTAAGAAATATAGATTTGATAGAAACTTTTAATTACCTTCTAGGTATAAGTTTAATTAAATCTTATGAAACAAAAGAGTTTGCTATTACCACTACTCAAGATAATTTAGGTAAAATCGTTGTATCATTAGAAGATGGTAATGATTACAAATATAAAATAATTGAAGGAAAGATCGAAGATGATATTAGAGTATTAGTGATTTGGAGAACACTGGATGAAGATCTAATACTTAGTGATGCAGTTTTAAAGAAAGTTATTCAAGAATATAAGATTCAATTAAACAACTATAATAGAATCTATATAAATGGAGATTCTAGCTTAAAAAGCATTTATCAAACTGAAGTTTTTCAAATTGAATCTACAATGAAAAAAGAAATGTTTAATATGGAGGGTAATATTTGACTAATCATAAGAATGAAATTCCATTTCAAAAAAAGCTCGTGTTAAATAAATACTTTTTGAATTATTTTGGTTTCAATTCTTTTAATGACATTAGAAAATATTTTTCAGACCCTCTACATGAAGGTATATCAACCGAAGGTGAATCAAAATTCTTTAATGAATATTGGAAAATATTTTCTGAAGCACCGAAGACTATTACAAAAGAAGATTTTGCTGAGTATGATCAAAACTTGATTTCTCATCTAAAAAAGATAAATAAAAATAGAAAAGATAAAATTACTCTCAAGTATTTTCAATATTTTTCTCTAATTTTTGTCGAAGCTTATTTGGATAATTTTTTTGCTAATCCGACCAAACTTAAACACTCATTAAACTCTGAATTGAATAAACAAAATGAGGAGCTTGGACTTAAATATTCCGAATATAATGATTTAAACAAATTAGCAATTTGGAGTGCAACTGGCAGTGGAAAAACCCTCCTAATGCATTTCAACTATTTTCAAATAAAATATTTCTTAAATAAATATAATACAAAATTTGATGGATCATATATTTTATTAACTCCTAGTGAATCACTGTCAAGTCAGCATTTAGATGAATACAGAGATTCATCAATTCAAGCTGAACGATATATAAAAGATGATGTAAAATTGTTCAGTAATGCAGATGATATTCAAGTGGTTGAAAATTCTAAGATAGGAGAAAAAGATATAAAGGAAACTGTTGCTGTCTCTAGGTTTGGTAATAAAAATATATTATTTGTCGATGAAGGTCATCGAGGATCTTCTGGTGATAGTTGGTATAAATATAGAAATTCGTTATGTAGTAATGGTTTTTCATTTGAATATTCAGCAACATTCAGTCAAGCAGTAAGTAAGAAAAGGGTACTGGAGGAAGAATACGCTAAATGTATCCTATTTGATTATTCTTATAAGAACTTTTACGAAGATGGATACGGTAAGGATTATAGTATCTTAAATGTTCCAGAAAAACTGGAAAGCAATCTTGAAATAAAATACTTAATTGCTTCATTATTAAGCTATTATCAACAGAAGAAAATATACCTAGATAAAAAAGATATTATGTTTGATTATAATATTGAAAATCCATTATTAGTTTTTGTTGGCGGTAATGTAACTGCAAGAGAGGCAAATAGTGATGTTATAGAAATTGTCAATTTTCTCTCATATTTCATAAATAATTCTGAGGATAGTATTTTAGCAATTCACGAAATACTCCATGGGGAAGCAGGTCTTATAGATAATAGGGAGAATGATATCTTCTCTGGAAGATTTAGTTACCTAGTATCAAAGAATCTAACACCTGACGAAATTTACGATGATATATTATCAATTATATTCCATACAGATATTAGAGGACATACTCTCCAGGTAGATAATCCCACCGCAGTCGAAGGGGAGCTTCGTTTAAAAATTGGTATGAATTCTTCATTTGGAGTAATTAATGTAGGAAATGATAAGAATGTATTGGGAATATTTGAAAAATTAGGTATAACTACTAATCAAGTACATTTTACAGATTCTCTTTTCGATACCATTAATAATAAAAAAAGCACAATAAATATTTTAATTGGATCCAAGAAGTTTTCAGAAGGATGGAATAGTTGGCGAGTATCTACAATGGGGTTAATGAATGTAGGTCAAAAAGAAGGAAGCCAAATTATACAATTATTTGGAAGAGGGGTTAGGTTAAAAGGTAGGAACAGAGATGGAAAATATAGTTTAAAAAGAAGCAGTGCCTACCATAGTGATTTTAGATTTGAACCCAAATTACCAATAGAAGATATGCAACTCTTATCTATAGTCGAAACGTTAAATATATTTGGATTAAGAGCTAACTACATGCAGCAATTCAAAAATTATCTTTCAAATGAAGGACTTCATTCTGAGAATAAAACGTATGAAATTGTAATTCCCACAGTAAGGACAAATTATCCTAAAGAAAAGATAAAGACCATACGAGTAAAAAACAACTTAAATTTCTTAAAAGATGCTCCTGCTCCTGCTTTTAATCAGTATTTAGCTAAACCTATAATTTTGGATACTTATGGCAAAGTACAATTTGAGACATCCCTCAACTATAAAAAATATAATGGTGCTCAAAAAGAATTAGGTAAATTAGATAGTCGACATTATTTTGGGATGGATTTTGAGAAGATATATTTTGACTTATTAGATTATAAGAAAGAGAAGAAATATTGGAATGTAATCTTTTCTTTAAGTGACGTTGAAAAAATACTGAAAAATAATTCTTGGTATAAATTATATATTCCAAAAAGTGAATTGGCAGTAAAATTATTTAAAGACTTTGAAAGATTTAATAGAATCGGTCTGTCACTTATGAAAAAATATATTGATAAGATTTATACAGTCTCTAAGAAAAAGTTTGAAGCTCCCTTGTTAGAATACGCCCCCTTGCGTACAAATGATCCGAATTTTATTGATGAATATAATGTTATTATTGAAGACTATGAATCGTCTTTGAGTTCTAAAAATATGCTCGATAATCTTAGGGAAGCCATTATTAATGATCAATTTGAACAATATAAAGGTATTTCGAAAGTCCAAGGGTTAGAATGGATAGAACTTAAAGAATCATTATTTAATCCTTTATTTTACACCGCTAAAGATATTACAGATATAAAATTTGTGCCAACTTCTCTTGTTGAAAGTGAATGGCAATTTCTGAAATATTATCAAACATATAAGCTTAAACATGAACAATTTTTTAAACACCGTGAAATATATTTAATACGTAATGCTTCCAGAAAAGGAATAGGATTTTTTGATGATGAAGGATTTTATCCGGATTTTATAATGTGGGTTTTTGATCGTGAAAATGAGTATATCTTCTTTATAGAACCTCATAGTCTTCAATATGAAGATATAATTAATAGTGCTAAGATTAATTTTTCAGAAAAAATTAAGAGCCTACAAAATTCAATAAAAATATCTGAGGGGGAAAGACCAATATTAGAATCATTTATTATCTCTCCAACTCCTTACGAATCCTTATTTAATCCAAATGGTATTACGAAACAAGAACTTAATGACAAAAATGTGTTGTTCTTCGAGGACGGAGAATTTGTGATGGAACAAATTTTAGCAAAACTACATACTGATATTAACAGCTAAAACTCTATACAAATGTATTATTTTATGAGGGTTTACAAATTTCAATGGTATTGTGATGTATCAGTAAGAGTTCTTAAGAGAATATGAATTTTTATTAAAGAATAAAAAATGAGGGCCTACTTTTTATTTATAAGGATTATGAATCATCTCATTTACTTAAGGTGAAGGAAGTAATCTATCAATTAAATCTAAGTCATCAAAGAGAATATCCAATTACAGAAGTGTGGTAATTCTGTTATTTTTAGTTTGCTACTACGCTATTTCTGAAATTACTCTCCAATCCTGGAGTGTATGACGTATTTCATCCTTAAAATGACATACTCATTGACATACTTTTTCGCATTTTTGATTATATCCTGTTATTCATTATAAAGGAGATAAGCCTAACTAAAACTTATAAACACCTTTGATTCGGGCATTATTTTTCATTATTTATCTTAGGGAATCCATGGGCGGCATGATGTAATAACGCCCGAACCCCCTTTCATCATAGGGATTAAGGACAATTTGACTGGATTTTGACTGTTTTTTTAAAATTGTCCACTAAAACCTAAAAGCCTCTCAAGAGTTTATTAACTCTTGAGAGGCTTTTCTTTTATTCTAAAATATGATCAGGGGGATACAATTGTTTACACCAGGATTAATATTTTGGAGATATTTACAAGAAGTTCCTTGCCATGCCAATCGCCTGGAAAGGAACGCTCCAGCAATATGTCGGTAGATTGCATCGTGTTCATACGGATAAGTAAAGTGTATGACTATGTTGATTATCGGGTTCCCGAGTTGAAAGCCATGTATGAAAAGCGCATGCAGGGATATAAGTCGATGGACTACAAAGTTCAAGGCAATGATGAAGAAAATAGTAGTGGGCAGCAGATGAAGTTATTTTGATAGATAAAATTATGGGTCTGAACGAATAGTTGAAATATAAGGATGAAATTCATAATTCAAAGCACTTGAGAATTTAACTAACAAAGATTTTTTGCCATAACTTTAAAGCGCAGTTAATGGTGTGAACAACGGTGCTAAAATCCCTAATAACAACGGTTTCAAATTCCCCAATAATAACAGATAATCATTTCTATACTAGATAAAGATTTGGAGTGTAGAAATGATGATCAAGATTGGGGAATTCATTATGATTAGAGAACTATTTCAAAAAGGGTGGTCAATCACAGCTATCTCTAAAGAGACTGGCTTTGACCCTAAAACTATTAGGAAGTACATAAAATCTGAAGAGTTACCAAGGATGAAGAAAGTACCAAGTAAAGGTAGTAAGCTAGATCCCTTCAAAGATTACTTAGAGAAACGCATGAAGGAAGGTACCACGAACTGCACCGTATTATTAGATGAAATTATATCTATGGGGTACGAGGGCAAAATGACAATCCTCCGGGATTTCATTCGACCATATCGGGTGCGACCAAAAAAGCAAGCTACCATAAGATACGAGACTCCTCCTGGAAAACAAGCTCAAATGGATTGGGGACACATTGGTAAATTCGCAGTTGATGGTGAAATAAAGGATATTTATGCTTTTGTGATTTTACTGAGTTATTCGAGGCTTAAATATGTAGAGTTTACGGACAGCATGGATTTAGAAACGTTAATGAAGTGCCATATGAATGCTTTTGCTTATTTCAATGGAGTGCCTGAGCAAATTTTGTATGACAATATGAAAACTGCTGTTATCAGGCATAGCCCAGTCGAAATAAGATTCAATCGGAAGTTCGAAGAATTTTTAGCTTACTATGGAATTGTTCCAAAGGCATGTAAACCACACCGACCACAAACAAAGGGAAAAGTAGAAAATGTTGTTGGATATTTAAAGAAGAACTTTTTGCAGCGCAAGCATGAACCTACGTTAAAAGCTTTAAATGAAGATGTAAGAGTGTGGTTAGATCAAGTAGCAAACCGTAAGGTTCATCAGACAACGCTCGAATCACCTCATAATCGTTTCCAGCATGAACAGAAGCATTTGATGACGTCAAATACGAAACCATTGTTTCCTATTCATCATTGGGAAATTAGGAAAGTGAGTAAGGATTGCTTTGTTTCCTATCTCGGTAAAAGGTATTCCGTACCTTTTCGGTACGTTGGACAAGAGTTGAAGATAAAAGAAACATTAGATCATCATTTAGAAATTTATGACCATTATGAATGTGTGGCTAAACATCCTATTATGACTGGTAAGGTAAGAGACCATATAAACCTTAAACATTATAAAGGACTGCAAACGACTACTGATGGTTTGCCGACCCACAGCCGTTTACAGTCCCCTGATATTGAAGTAGAACAACGTTCCCTTCAAATTTATGAGCAACTAGAAGGAGGTGATCAATCATGACCACAAACCTTTTAGTTGAACGCTTAGAAGAAATCGGTTGGCATCACACCGCCGATCAAATAGATGGCCTGCTTGAAGACGCATCTAAAAATAATGTACCATATTCGGACTTCTTAATCACGCTATTATCACAAGAAATCGAACAGAAGGAAAAGGCAGCTTTAGATAAGCGTCTTAAAAAAGCAAAGCTTCCCTACATTAAAAGTATTCATGACTTCGACTTTAGTTTTCAACCGAGTATAGATGAACGAAGAGTTAAAGAAGTGTTATCGGGTCGATATATCCATAATGGAGATAATATCCTACTCCTTGGACCACCAGGAGTAGGAAAGACACATTTAGCCATTTCCATGGCTTTTGAAGCTATCACGAACGGACACCAAGCACTTTTTATTACAGCCAATGATTTTATCGCTGAATGCCAAAAGGCAGAAAAACAAGGGTTAATCCAACGGATTATTAAAAGGTATAGCCGCCCAGAATTACTAATTATTGATGAACTAGGTTACTTTAGTTTCGATGAACTCAGCGCACACACACTTTTCCAAATCATATCAAGAAGATACGAACATGGAGCAATGATTATTACTTCAAATAAATCGTACGTTGAATGGGGAAAGATCTTTGGAGATGAAGTTTTAGCAACGGCCATCTTGGATCGTCTAATCCACCATTCCACGACCTTTAATATTAAAGGAGACTCTTATCGTCTGAGGGAAAAGAAAAAGGCCGGCATCCAGCCAGCCAATATTCGCTGATAATAGGGAATTTGATTCCGTTGAAAACAGGGAATTTCAAACCGTTGTTGACAATGGAAGACATATTTAGGTTTTGGTGTAGTTAATATTGGCCCCGTTACCGATCGAATTTCTGAATGGTCGAAGTGGGTAAGGAAAATCCTGCAGAGAGAAGATGTCCATATGCTATAATGGGACAAAAAAGAGGAAGGGATATTATGGGAGTTCCTGCATATTTACGGCAGCAAATTCTAGAACAACTCAAGTCGATTTTGAATGAACAACTCGGCAAGGAAAAAGCGCGTGTTTACTTATTTGGTTCCTGGGCCCGACAGGAAGAAAAACATAGTTCGGATATCGACATCGCTATCGAATCCCACTCCCCGATCTCTCCTTTTAAATGGAACAAACTGATCGAGCAAATTGAAGAGTCTACCATCCCTTACAAGGTAGATGTAGTGGATTTACATGATGCCAAAGAAGTTCTAGTCCAACATGTGAAAGAGGAGGGGATTTTATGGAAAGATTACGCCAAAGATTAGAAGCAGCAGAAAAAGCGTTGGCTTCCTTTGAAAAGCTAGCTAACCTTGAAAACCCGAACGATGTGGAACGAGATGCAGCGATTCAACGATTTGAATTTTCTTTCGAGGCTAGTTGGAAAGCGGCTAAGCAATATTTATATGACATAGAAGGGGTAGATGTCGGCTCTCCGAAGAGCGTCATTCGCAGTTGCAGGGAGGTCCACTTGTTGGAGGATGAGGAGGCCGTTCTAGCTTTGGAAATGGTCAATGATCGTAATTTGACCGTCCATACCTATAATGAAGAAGTGGCCATTAAAATCCACAAAAATTTGGCCAAGTATAATAACCTTCTCCATCAATGGGTTGAACGGATGAATGGGAAAGTGATGGAATAGCTATTAAAAGATAAAGCCCCAGACGTTAGCAACTACGTCCGTGGCTTTGTTTATATAGAAGTTTGGCTTTATGATTTATAGTTCGCAGAGAAGGTGTTTTTGGATTTGTGAACTTTATATAATCAAGTCCTCTAATACAGGGCTGCATGAATGGTATGCCTTTTAGTTAATATAAAATATCAAAAAAAGCATAAGAAAGGAAATCATTTATGATACCCATTTCTATAATCTCCTTTGTGAATAAGCATTGTAAGAGTAATCCTGACGAAGAACCAAACAAATTAAAGAAAAGGCTTAAAGAGGCGGTTAATGATAAGGAAAATGGGGTGATTTGCTTCAAATGTGATCAGGAAATTTGGGCTATTGGCAGTGCAGTTGCTAACCAGGGGTGTTTTTCTTGTATAACTGGGGAAGCGGGTGCCTCGGAAGATTATGAGATCGACGAAGTGTGTTGGTCATAAAATAAAACTCTTGTTTGTATTCTAAATAATAAAATTATAGCTTATACAGGAAAACAGACACCACCAAGGGTATTGAATTACGTCTGTTATTCCACTATAGAGGACTGGGTTATGACTGGATACTGTTCACAAAGTATTAAAACTTATTGTGGTTAATCATTTTACTTGCTAACGAGAACCTTGTTATAACAAGGTTCTACGGGATTTGTTATAGTCTTTTCAACTAAGCGAGTGAATGGGCGGCATGATGTGATTGCGCCCACCCCCCTTCCATCATAGGGTTTGATAACAGTTTGACTGGATTTTGACTGATTTTTAAAATCGTCCACAAAACCTAAAAGCCTCTCAAGAGTTTATAAACTTTTGAGAGGCTTTTTCTTTTATTCCTAATTTATAAGAGTTGGAGCTAGTTAATGGGTGATTTTGGAATAATTGTTATTATATGAAAATATAATTAACTCGAAACTGTGTCTTCAAGTATAGGGAATAATAATGGAAGGCTCAGATTAAACAACGCTCTATATGATACTAGTAAAACGCTATATAACCTCCTCAGTTATTTTTCTAATTCTGTAAATCTCTCATCATAAAGAATTGCTTCTCTTTTATATGGAACCGTCGTTACAACCTCATGCCTAAGCCAATCTAGTTGGACCAGGAGGTATATTGGTAGTCTATATTCTGCCTATTTATTTTACAACCCACAGTTGATGCGGATAGTGGGCAATTATATAAAGTCAATGTAGAAACGTTAAAGTTGGGGGATGCACCAAACCAAAGTGGTGAAAAGACTTTGTCTGGGTATCACTTTATTATTGACCCAGGCCACGGGAAAAAATCCGGGTGCAGTTCGGTCAGAACTATACGAAAAAGCAATAACACTATCTACAGCGAAAAAAGTTGATGAACAGTTGCGTGATAAAAGGGGGGGGCTTCCGCTACATTTAGCCGAACAGGCGATACGTTTATTCCTGTGGAAAAGCGGGCTCAACTCAGTAATTCGACTACTGCAAATGCATTTATTAGTCTGCACTATTATACATTTAAAGACCAATTTATACGCAGAATCGACACCTTCTATAATAATGTGGATGAGATTCAAAAGCTTGCAGAAGCGATTCTCGCAAATTCTTTAAGAAATATAAACTGTTGGTCGTTTACGGTTAGTATCTTTCGCATAATAAAGATCTTGAGGTCCTACGATTGCTTGATTAAACGTTTCTTTTTAAAGGTAAATGGAAATATAATAGAAAATACTGTTTTTTGTCCTGGGTTTTCCAAGCAGAAGCTGTTTCCCTGTATAGCTCGGTTAAAAGAGGACCGGTAATTTAGATATTTACCAGTCGGGTCAGCCTACAGGCTGCTACCCGGCTGTTTTGCTAAGGAGGATGGTATGTGATGAACCACACGCACGAGGAGCTTACCGCAAGATTACAAGAAAATGCCACGTATTCAAAAAAAGGAAGATTAAGCGTTATTAATAAAGAAATTCCTTTTCAGGAGGGGAGCCGCGGTTTAGATCCGCGTGTGAAAAATTTTCTTACAAACGAGGCAGATCCGAACGTAAGACGTCCGCTCGAAATCGATGACCTGGAAATTACCCGAAAGAGAGTGGAAGTAAATAATAAAGATTTAAGTAGTGGAATTCGTTCGGAAACGATTAAAATCATTTTGGAGGATCATGAAATTCCCTTGGGGATTTATAACCAGACAACAGAAAAAAAGCCGGTCCTTATTTATCTTCACGGCGGAGGTTTTTTTGAGCGAGATATGGACGTGATGGAAAATATCTGCAAGTTCTTAGCGCAAGAAGCCAACGCGGTAGTAGTGGGGATAGAGTATCGTCTAGCGCCGGAGAATCCTTATCAGGATGGCTTGAACGATTGTTTGGAAGCAGTGCGATATATTTACGAAAATCCCGAAAAGTTTCATGTTGATGTTGATCAAATGGGCCTTGTGGGAGACAGTGTCGGGGGGAATCTTGCTCTTGGGGTACATCAGTTAAGTTTAGGGGAAAAATGGGAAATACGTTATATGGGGATGTTCTGCCCGCTGGTAGATTTGTCTGAAGTATCAAGAAATACTTGGAATGTAAAACATTATGACATGTCCAAAGATGCTGAGTTAATTCGCCAAGAGCTCGTGACTATGAAAGATTCTCTTATGTTCATTCAGTCACTCTATCTTACTAATTTAGAAGATGTGTTTCTGCCGCTTGTTTCTCCGTTACTGCGCAAAGATAAAACCACTCTGCCACCTACCACGATCGTGACAGCTGAGTTCGATTTTTTGCGAATTCAGGGAGAAGAGTTTTCCACCCAGCAGCTAGAGGCAGGAGTTCCAGTACTCCATTTTAAATATAAAGGAATGGATCATGCTTTTGTCAGAAAGCTCGGCTACTATCCTCAATCAGCGGATGCGATCAAAGAAGTTTCCAGCCATTTTTTGCAGGTGCTGCGAAAGTAAGTGCTTTTCCATTCAGTCTGCAATAAAGATCATCGTCTTCATTAAATGAAGAGGTTTGAAAGAGAAGAAAAATCGCTAAAAGAAAAAATACAGGTCTTCTTCTCAAATACTGTGACGAGCCACTTGTGTTTCTAATAATGTAAGAACTTGAAGCATTTGTATTAATTTTTTCATCAGCTAATATCTGGCTCTCAACAGCCGCAACAAGCTTAGCGCGTGATGTTTATCAAACAATAATAAAGAAGTATCAGATACAAAGCCCCTAACATACTAAAAGTTATCAAAAGAAGGAAGGGGAGGGGGCTTAAGGATTTAAGACGATCGTTGATAAAAAAGAAACGAGCTTTCTCATAAATAAATGCAAACTTAATATTTGTTGTGCCTTAAGATGAGACCTCCTACTATACAACCCAAATCCTCCTATCAGGGCTGGAACCGGGTTAAAAAAATACTTGTTACTGCATATTATTTTTTTGAGGAATCTCTGAACACAAAATGCTTTACCATGAAAAAGCTGGCAGTAAAGGATAAAAACATTGCGAGACCTTTCGCTAGGTTATACCTGAGCCAGCGTGGGATTTCAATGATTTGAAAGAGCTGATTTGCTCCAAGAAACACGAGATTATTGACACCGAGACTGACAATTCCCTGGAGTATAAATGCAATCCGTTGTCTGTTGCTTCCTTCATCACTGTGTCTAAACGTGATATATGAATTCCAAAAATAGCTGTTTGCCACTGCAAGTGAATAAGCAATTGTATTATATAAGGCGAGAATTCCCCGCTCATCTGTAGGAAAAAGCACCAGCAGCACATTTAATGAACCGATGTCTACTGCCGCATTAGCTATTCCGATCGCACTGAACGTCATAATTTGAAATGGCCCTTTTCGCATCTTTTTTTTCTTCATCGGTTATTCCTCTTCTTTTGGTGCTTCTTACATTAATTTTTTCTTTTTCATTGGACGTTTTCTATCCAGTCCGATCACTTCTTCATATAAATCTCCCATTTGTTCAGCAACTCCAGCCCATCCGAGCTCAGCAATATCCTTGTGTGCATTCAGCGCTAATCGGTTACTCAGAATCTCGTCTTCAAAGCGACATACAGTTTTTGTGAAATCTCCATCCTTCTCCGGGTCATAGAGCAGTCCCGTTCGTTCTCGATCTGTTCACACGTCGGACCGCTCTTGGCAGCAACGAGAGGCAGGCCGGATGCCATCGCTTCCATAATAACAAGCCCGAGAGTTATTTATTATCCACTTCGACCCGACGTTTGAGCGTTTTTTTCACTTGTTTGATATCAGTAACGTTATCTTTAGCCATTTTAAATAACCAATAGCAGAAGGGATAAGAAATATTTGTAGTAGGGATAATGTTACAACATAGCTGTATGATTCCACAAAATGAGTAGAAACAATCCCAAGTACTATTGCTACACCTATATTCCCGAGGGTACGTCCTAAACTGTTAAACAGATTAGCTACGCTAAAGGCAGTTCCTCGATGCTCTGGCAGGTTTACGTCAGTAATTAAAGCCAACCAATTAGGTGTATTGGCTGACTGGAATGCCGAAGCAAAAAAGGACAAAATAAATAATAAAGCAACCTAAGGGTTTGTGAAAATTTGCTTAAAGGAATACAAAAATCGATGTTAAATATGCACGTCCCTATATTTGATTAATCTATGGCTGAAAACGATAACCGGCTCCCCAAACAGTTTGTACATGATTGGGATTAGAGGGGTCTGTTTCAATTTTTTCTCTTATCCGATTTATATGGACAGAAACTGTTCTACTGTCACCATAGGCATCTAGTCCCCAAATACGTGTATATAATTCCTCTCTAGTGAAGACTGTCTCTGGATTTGTGGCTAGGAAATATAACAACTCATATTCTTTGTTCTTAATAAATATTTCTTCGTTATCTTTATAGACCCGTCGTGATTGTGTATTTATACGAAGGCGCCCATAAGCAATGTCTTTAGGAATTGACAGTTGAGGTTCTCCCGATAACATTCTTTCATATTGCGCCAAGTTTGCTTTCACCCTAGCTATAAGTTCTGTTGGAGAAAAGGGTTTGGTAATGTAGTCGTCTGCACCTAAGCCCAATCCTTTAATTTTATCTATATCCTCAGTTTTAGCAGTCACCATTAATATTGGAATATTTAATTGATCTCTAATTCTCCTTATGATTTCGATTCCATCCATGTTAGGTAACATTAGGTCTAGCAGTATTAAATCATATTTACCTGACAACGCATTCTCCAGCCCCTTTTTTCCATCTTCTACAATAACTACTTCATAACCATTAATTACAAGAAAATCCTTCTCTATTTCAGCTATTGCATAGTCATCTTCAATTATAAGAATCCGTTTCATTTTTACCTCCAACTATAGGGAGAGCAATGGTTATGATCAAACCACTATTAGAAGGACTTTTTGCAGAAATAGTACCTCCAAATCTCTCTATGATCTTATTTGAAATGGCGAGACCCAGTCCGCTCCCCTGACCAGGGTTCCGTCTAGCTCCATCTGTTCTATAAAAAGCATCAAACAAATTTTCAAGCTTGTCTTCGGGCACACCTGGTCCATTATCTTGAAATGTGATTTTTACTTCTTCTCCCCTTGGAATGCATTCTATTTTGAGTGAGTTATTTTCTTGGTTTCCGTATTTTAAAGAATTCTCAATAATATTTGTGAAAACATTTCGTATTTGAACAGAGTCAACTTTCACGAAAACATTTTCCGCAAAATTTAAAAAGGTTGTTTCCAACCCCCGCTCATTGTACTCTGTTGTGACATTTTGTTCATAGACCTTTAACAACCTACCTATGTCAAGGGTTTCTATTGAAAGAGGGAAATCACCTGCATCCAATTTTGAGAACAAAAAAAGTTGATTGACAACATGATTTAAGTCATCGGTCTTTTTAGTTATTGTCCTTAAATATTCCTTTTTCATTTCGGGATTTGAAGCTACACCTTTTTCTAGACCTTCCACATATGCTTTAATGGATGTAAGTGGTGTACGCAAATCATGTGAAATTCCAGCAATTAATTCTCTCCTATTTGCATCATCTCTCTTTTTTGCTTCTATTAATCGTTGTAACTGCCCAGCCATTTCATTAAAATCCTCACAGACATTTAAAAATTCATCTTTTCTTTTGTATCGGAGACGGTAGTTAAGGTTTCCATCACGAATTTCACGTACTCCATCAACAAGAATATCCAAAGGAATAACAATACTCTTGAACACCAACCTGTTTAACAGCCAGATTGCAACAAATAAAATAAGTACCATTATTACAATATCCCAAGGAAAAGGGGGGTTATAACCTTTGATCTTATTTTCTTCACCACCGTATTCATAAGATAAATAAAGTCGATAGTCCCCACTACTTATCGAATATAGTGCGGTATTATCCATAGTAAAATAATGACGAGATTCTTGATCACTAGCTATATCAAAAAGTGCATTTTCCTGAAAACCTCCTATGTCGTATAAGATATTTTCATCTTTATATATAGCAAAAGCAATAGCTTCGCTTTTGTCTAGTATTTCCCTCTGCTCAATATCACTAATTATTAGCTCTAAGTCATCCTTTTCTATCAACTCTTCAAATTGGAAAGCAATTAATAAAATTATAATTATTAATGCATTAGATAAGAATAAGCGAAGTTTTATAGTCAAAACTCTTACACCTCAAGTTTAATTTGCTTTAGTTTATTATTATCTGACGGAGTAAAAAAACAAAGTCTGACTTCTCACTTTGTCATAACATCCTTTACATTACGAAACACGTACTAATTTCCGTATATTTCCTCAAGCTCAACTAGTAATCCAACTTTACCGAACCTATCTTTTAAATCCCTAAGCTTCTCATTTTCATTAGGTTCATCCTTAATAAATCGTCCTTATCACTCACCCGGCTAGAAGTAGAGTCACACATAATAGTTTATCGGTTATTTTTAAACTCCTTTATTTTAAAACTTAAACAGTTTTTAAACTAAAGTGACTCCTTTAAAATCAACGAAAAGTAATTTATTCCTATGTGGTTTCCCTTAGTTAAACCTTTTTTAGGAAAGCGTAAGTCCACATGTTTTCTAAATGATATTTCTTCAACTATTTTTTCCATAAACTGACTGTACAACCCCCAAAAGGTCATCAATCATTAATTCCTCACCCTAGGGTTACTTACTCTGCTCAATCAAAGAAGCTATATACTCGGAACTTTCCACTTTTATATCCTTAAGGTATTTTGATCTTGCTGTCTTGTATTTGGAAACTTTATCTTCATTAATTAGAAATTCAGTAATTTGTTCTTCATAAGAGATATGTAATTTAAAACTTGAACAAGGTCATGCTTCCTTAAATACTTTAAGTTAATGTCCTCTTATCCCGGTAAAGTTTTTGTAACAAACATGGCAACCACTTTTTCAAGCATTTGTTAATGGTTTTGCAGTCCGTCACGAACGTCCGGGTGAGGAAACCGGACCGTTATAAAAAAAACAGTATTCCAAATAAGCTTTTCCTTACTTGGAATACTGCCATGTATGCCAGTTAAACAGATTATTAATTGTACGAAAGACTAACTTCATCATTTGTCTCTTCTTGATAATAAAGTTTATCAGTTTCTAAAATAAATTGTAAAATATCCTCTGCTGCATGATCATTGATGAACGCTTTTTGTGATCTTTTAATGCTGTTCAACTTATAATCATCATTTTAAATTAAATCTTCAATAATCGGTTTAATATTATTTATATCATCACTTACTACGCCAAGATTTAGCTTTTGAGCAAATGCAGGGTTGTCCTCTTCTTGACCAGGTAAAGCACCAGTAATGATAAGTGGATTTTTTGACGCTACGGCTTCAAACATAAAGTTTGGGCTACCTCTTGTAAAAGCAATATCGGATGCAAACATTAAATCTTGAATATTTTTCGTAAAACCATAGATCTCAAGTGAAAAACCGTCAGCTACATGTATTTTTACATCATCACTATTAACACCAATCTTTTCGGATAAAGATTCAGTTATACTCTTATGTCCATGCCCTGTATTATCAGAAGAAATGGTTAATACCTTTTTTTTATATTTTCAGCACCTCCTTTTTCCGAACGCGATAAAAGCCGAGCACGTCAACCGCATGCACCGGGGCCGGTCGTGGGCCACCCCGGACCAGGTGCAGAGACCTTCGCATCAGCGGTCCCCGCTCACCAGCTCGAGCACAGGCACCCGGGAGACCCGGAACGCGGGCCACGCTGCAGCGATTACGCTCGCTGCGACTGCGACGATCAGCGTCACTGCCAGACGGAGCCAGGGTACGACGACGGACGGGATCTCCGCGCCTCCAGTGACATCGATCATCGCCCAGCAGAAACCAGCTCCGACGGCGATACCGATCGATGCTGCAACGAACGACAGGAGTGCCGCCTCGAGCCGCACGATGCGACGCAGCTCCCGCCGAGAAGTCCCGACCGCTCGCAGCAGCCCGATCTCTCCAGAGCGTTCATTTATCGCGAGCGCCGTGGTGTTGGCGACTCCAAGAAGCGCGATGAAGCTCGCCAGAATGAGCATCCCGTCGATGAAGTTCCTGAACGCAGCGATCTCGCTCCCGCTGCTGGCGACGTGTTCTTCCTGGGTCGCCAGGAAAGACCCGGGCGTATCTCGTACCAGGGTACTCACGTTTTCCTCGGCGTCCGTCTCCGCTCCGCCGGCGAGGTCGATGAACACCTGCGCATCGAGCTGACGACCGGCCGAGTCGTCGAGTCTCGCACGGTCGATGAAGTACACTGGGGCTTCGAAACCGCCGGTGCTCCTCTCGACCACGGCAACGATTGGCGCTTCAATGGTCGTTCGTTCGAACTCGATCTCCAGGGTTCCGCCAAGCAGCGCCGGGTCATCACCGACCACGGCCACGCCTCCCGAGCTCAGATTTGCGAGGTCGCCGGCGATCGGGTCGAGGTCGAACATAGTGGGCAGTGCCGTCGGTTCGATGCCGCCGATCATCTCGGCTTTCCCTTCCACGATCCCTTCATCGATCGACAGCGCAGTTACCGAGTCGACGTCGGGCAGCTCTGCTATCCGGCCGGCCAGGGTGGGGTCGATCGTCGAGAAGTCGGGGGTCGCCGACGTGACCACCAGGTCCGCACGCAGCCCGTCGCGAACGTCTGTTCCCACTGCGCTCGTCAGTGAGCTCGCGAACATCGCGAACATCGTCACCATCGCGGTTCCGAGCATGATCGCGAGCGCCGTCGATGCCGATCGACGGGGGCTCGCAGCCAGGTTGCCCGCTGCGATCGAGCCGCCAACACCGGCGGCGCGGCGGGCCACCGGAGAGCTCCAACGTGCTGAAGCTGTCACGAGCGCCGGGCCGCACAGCACGAGCGCCGGGATAATGGCAGCAGCGAGCATGAGCCACACTGGGTTCGAGCCCACCACAGCCACAGCTCCTCCAACGATCGCCACCGCAGCGAGCACGAGTCCGCTTGCAGTCCGTGCTCGGCTCACTACCCGGGGTTCCGCCGCGCTCTCGCGCAGAGCCTCGATCGGTGGTGTCGCCGCCGCGCGGCGAGCCGGGATCCATGCCGAGAGGAGCGTTGCGCCGATACCGACGGTCGCGGCAATCGCGATCGAGGTCGGGCTCACGATCGTCGGCCCGGTGATCAGGCTGATCCCAGTGAGTCCGACGACCCAGCGTAACGCGCCCACTCCTGCGACTCCGCATACGAGGCCGGCGAGCGTGGCGATCGTTCCGACAAACGCCGCCTCGATCACCACTCCGCCGAGTACTTGGCGTCGTTCAGCACCGATCGCACGCAGGAGCCCCGACTCCCGCCGGCGGCGGGCGACGGTGAGCGTGAACGTGTTGAAGATGATCGTCACGCCGATCAGAATCGCGACCACGGCGAAGGCCAGGAGGAACACGTTCAGGAACTGCAGAGGTGAAGTAGCGGTGTCCTGCATCGTCCGGATGTAGTCGGGTCCGTCGACGACCTCGGCATCGGACAGCGCCGACAATCGGCCGAGCACCTCGGCGCGGTCGGCACCCTCCGCGACGTCGACGAGCACCTCGGTCGGCGCCGCCGTGTCGAGCCAGGAGGAAACTGCTCCGTCGGGCAACAGAACTGTTCGCTCCAGCGGTGACGCGTCCGCCGACGTGAACGTCGCAATACCGGTGATGGTCGCGTCGTGCATCCCCGTCGCGGTCAGGACCTGTACGATGTCACCCGGAGCCACGCCTGCGTCATCGGCGAGCGATCGATCGATCACGACCTCTCCGACCTCAGTGGGTGGTCGCCCGCTCTCTAGCCGGAACGGATTGAGCTCCGGGTTGGCGACCCAGTTGCGACCGACGTCGCTAGCCGTGCCGGTTCCGACCGGCGATCCGTTGACGACCAGCTTCGCGAAGCCTTTCCATTGCGAGGCAGCCTTGTCGACGCCGTCGACCGCAGCCACGCGCTCAGTAATATCGGGATCTAGTGATTGCCGAACCGACCTGACAGGATCTCCCGGTCCTCCGCCTGGCTCGCCGAGGGAAACGCCTTGCACCACGGCGTCCGTCCCGGCCAACGCTTCGGCGATATCGCTGGCCGCTCGGCCTCGCATCGAGTCGGACAGCACCAGCGTCGAGACGAGGAACGCCACCGAAAGCGCGATCGCCGTGCCCGTGAGCAGGAACCGACCCCGACTCGCGAGCACGCTCCGGACCGCGCTCCGCACCATCTGGTTCATCGTCCCAGCCCCTTCATCACGTCGAGCACCGAATCGGCTGACGGGCGATCCATCACGTCGTGCACTTTGCCGTCGACGACGAACACGACTTGGTCCGCCCAGGCAGCGGCGTTGGGATCGTGCGTGACTACCACGATCGACTGATGATGCTTGTCGACCGCTGATCGCAGGTATCCGAGGATCTCATGTCCGGACAGGGTGTCGAGGTTGCCGGTGGGCTCATCGGCGAACACCACCTGTGGCTGGGCGACCAGCGCCCGGGCGACGGCGACGCGCTGTTGCTGGCCGCCCGAGAGCTCCGCCGGCCGATGATGCATGCGATCACCGAGGCGCAGCATCGACACGACCTGATCGAGCACTCCATCGCTCGGCTGCCGGCCCGACAACGTTAAAGGCAGGCAGATGTTCTCCTCGACCGTGAGGGTCTCAGCGAGATTGAACGTCTGGAACACGAACCCGATCTGTTCTCGGCGCAGTCTGGTCAACTCGCGGTCGTCGAGGGTCGACAAATCGGTGCTGCCAACGAATGCGCGACCCGACGTCAGTTGATCCAACCCGGCGGCGCAGTGCATCATCGTCGACTTGCCCGAACCCGACGGTCCCATCACAGCCGTGAACTTCCCCGCCGGGAACGCGATGGTGACGTCGTCGAGCGCGACGACGGCCGACTCGCCAGAGCCGTATCGCTTAACTGCGCCGACTAGCATGGCCGCAGCTTCATCAGCATTGGCTGACAGAGCGCTCCCGGACTGCCGTTTATAAGGTACTCCCATGGTCCCACCTCCAAACCTGATTACTACATATTGTCATCGTCGACTTGCCCGAACCCATCACAACCGTGAATTTCCCCGCCGGGAACGCGCTGGGGACGTCGTCGAGCATGGCCGCAGCGTCATGATGCCCAGAGGGAATGGACAATAAAGGCATAAATAAGATATTGTTCATTTTAATTGCTCCTTTTGAATTAATATAAAATCACAACCAAAGTATATCCACTACCGTTAAACTCCTTTATTCCAAACAATAAACAGTTGTTAAACAACTTTTTATTATTTTGTAAACAGCCACTTGTTGGAGGATGAGGATGCCGTTCTAGCTTTGGAAATGGTCAATGATCGTAATTTGACCGTCCATACCTAAAAGGAAGAAGTGGCCATTAAAATCCGCAAAAATTTGGCCAAGTATAATAACCTTCTCCATCAATGGGTTGAACGGATGAATGGGAAAGTGATGGAATAGACATAAAAAACTAGAGTTCCAGACGTTAGTAGCTACTTCTAGTTTGTGAACCAAAACATTTTAAAAATGCATTAGTACAAACGGTAAAAAAGCCATTGTTTCAAATCTATGTAATGTTTTTGGTGACTGGATTATGACTGGATACTGTTCATAAAGTATTAAAACTCATTGTGGTTTATAAATTAACTTTGCGATGGAAACCTTGGTATAACAAGATTCTGTCGGTCTAATTATTGTCCTTTTAATTAGCCGAGTGAATGGGCGGCATGATGTGATAACGCCCAAAGACCTGATATGAATGGGTTTGTTACCTGTTTAAACCCTGATTGACATACTTCTTGTCATTCAAAAAGGAAAAATAAATATAATAGTTAGCCTTTCATTAGTTCACAGAACTTTTGAGAGGCTTATTCTTTTTTATGGAAATCCGTGGGTAAAAATCGAACCATAGAAGCAGTTATTGAAACTACAAATAAGGAACACGGAAAGGGGAGCAGCTTACATAATCCATACCTGATTCAAAACAGAACTGGATTGATTCTTTTTCTCCGCCATGCTCTCCACAGATTCTGTTTTGAGAGTAGGTTTTGTTTCTCTTCCCAGTTTCACCCCACTTTGTTTTTTGTTTTCTATAGTAGAATTCAGTGACAATCGCTTGGGTAATGGGGGGATTTAGGGTTTGGTGGGTTGGTTGAATATGGCGGCTATCTTTTTTTAAAAGAAAACCGGCTTTAAAAGTATTAAGGGATTATGAAAGGCAGAGAAAAAACAAGTGTAGCCAAATCCATAAAAATTTGGAGTTGGCAGAAGGGAATAATTTATTATGAATCAAGTCTTTAGCTTGAGGAGGCTAATTTTAGAGGTGCATACTTTTATTAAGTGGAACCTTTCCCCATTTAGTTGAAAAAGTGAGCAATTTCGGTCAATATCGTTTACAATGAAAAAGTAATTACATATTGGAAAAGTAGGCGCCGTTTTATTATTTCAATGGCTTAAAAGGGAAGTTGGTGCAAATCCAACACGGTCCCGCCACTGTGACAGGGAGTAACTTTGCTGGTCCACTGTGCTTATCAAGCATGGGAAGGGGCAAGGAAGCGATAATCTGAAGTCAGGAGACCTACCTGCTTTTTACACCAATTTAACCTACGCGGATAGGGAGGTGTGTCGAGAAGATTAGGAGCCCCTTTGTAGGTAGTGAGCTCCTGATAGTGCACATCTTTTTATCAAAAGATGTGTTTTTTTGTGTGCAAAAGACAAAAGGAGGAGTTAATTTTGAACCGAATTTGGAAGAAATTATTACCCTTATTTCTGGTTATAGGATTATTAGCCGGCTGTGCCTCTGGGGGGAATGAAGAAGCAAGCTCGACGAGTGATAACTCTCAAGAAAAAACAGAAGAACAGACAAATAGCGGAGAAGAAACAGATACATCTTATCCATTAACCGTAACAGATGCATTGAATCATGAAGTGACATTTGAGGAAGAACCCGAGAAAATAATCAGCACCATACCGAGTAATGGGGAGATCCTTTTCACATTAGGATTGGCTGAAGAAGTAGTCGGGGTAAGTGATTTTGCGAATTATCCCGATGAGGTGACGGAAAAAGAAAAGATTGGCGGGCAGGATTTAAATGTGGAGAAGATTCTCTCGTTAAAACCTGATTTAGTGTTGGCTCATGCGTCAGGTGCGCATAACTCGGAACAAGCTTTAAAGCAGCTTCGTAATACTGGAGTGAAGGTGTTCGTTGTCCAGGATGCGACGTCTTTTGATGCAGTGTACGAGAGTATACAAACAATAGGGAGTATTACTGGAACCTCTGACAAAGCTGAAGAAATCGTGACTGGTATGAAAGAAGACTTAGAAGTGATCAAAGAAAAGGCCAGCGGAATAGCTGAAGAAGACAAGAAGAACGTATTTATCGAAGTGGCACCAGCCCCTGAAATCTATAGTGGCGGAAAAGGAACGTTCCTAAATGGAATGCTTCAAGCCATCAACGCGGATAACGTAGTCGGTGACCAAGAAGATTGGTTCAAAATGAATAACGAGGCGATTGTTGAATTACAGCCAGAAGTTATTATTACAACGTATGGCTATTATACAGAGAACTCGAAGAAAAAGGTGTTGAGTCGTGATGGATGGGGTTCTGTTCCAGCTGTTGAAAAAGAGCAGGTCTATGATGTCCATTCGGATCTTGTCACACGTCCGGGGCCTCGTTTAGTTAAAGGGGTAAGGGAACTTGGAGAAGCTATCTATCCAGAAGTTTTCAGTGAATAAATCGTTTCAATATAGTGCTAGCTTATTAGTTTTAGTGTTTTGTATGTTTCTAGGAACATCGATAGGAAGCGTATCGATCTCATTTGAGGTTATTGCTCGCATTATAGGTGAACAATTGCTTCCTTTTTTACATATGACAGAAGGCATCGATGACATGCAGAAAGCGATCATTCTTAATATCCGACTGCCTAGAGTGATCCTGGCTGCGCTTGTTGGCGGGGCATTGGCCTTAGCAGGTGCAGTCTTTCAAGGACTGTTGAAAAACCCACTCGCTGATCCTTATACACTAGGAGTTTCTTCCGGTGCCTCAGTCGGAGCTGTGGCTGTGCTGTTTTTAGGAATCACTCTTCCCTTTGCAGGCGGATTTACCTTGCCGGCTGTAAGCATTTTAGCTGCGATAGCAACGATTGTTCTTGTCGTCAGCTTTACTAGATTAGTCGACCGTTCCATGTCAATGACGACGATTATTTTAACCGGGATCATCTTCAGTTCCTTCTTAGGGTCACTGATCTCGTTAATGATTTCACTGACGGGAGAAGAGCTCCGGCAAATTGTGAACTGGCTTTTAGGAAGTGTGGGAATGCGCGGATGGGACTATGTTTATCTGATGCTTCCATTCTTCGTGGTGGGAGTCCTTCTTCTGATGGTAACAGGGCAAGAATTGAATGCGATGACATTTGGAGAAGAACGCGCCAAGCAGTTAGGTGTCAATGTAGAACGTCAGAAGTATATGGTATTAATCGGTGCATCGATTTTAACAGGGGCAGCAGTCGCAGTTTCCGGAACAATAGGATTTGTCGGACTCGTTATTCCTCATATTTGTCGGAAACTTTTCGGAAGTGACCATCGTCATTTGATTCCACTTTGTATCTTAAACGGCAGTACCTTTTTAATCTTGGCTGATCTATTTGCTCGTACGATCATATCTCCATCGGAAATGCCGATAGGAGTTGTGACAGCCTTAATTGGAGCCCCGATGTTTGCCTTTATTTTAGTTAGACGACGGAGAGGAGGACAATCGGAATGATTGAGGTCAATCATCTTTACGCGGGCTATGAAAAAGATATTTTACGTGATGTTTCCTTTTTGGTTCAAAAAGGAGAAGTATTGGGCATCATCGGTCCTAATGGGAGCGGGAAAACAACTCTTTTAAAAGCTTTAAATCAAACTCTTTCTAAAGTACGTGGGGAAATTCTCATTGATGGACGTGCGGCAGATGCTTTGACATCTAAGGAAATGGCCAGGGAAATGGCCGTACTCCCGCAACATCATCAACTATCCTTTTCCTTCAGTGTCGAGCAGACGGTATTAATGGGGCGGTACCCTTATCAGAAAGGGCTATTTAAACATTGGAAGGTTGAGGATTACAACATTGTAGATAAAGTAATGGAGCAAACAGGTATAAAGCGATTTCGTAATAAATTACTGCTATCTTTGAGTGGCGGGGAACGACAGCGAGTATTCCTGGCCCAGGCGCTGGCTCAACAGCCTCAAATCCTGTTATTGGACGAGCCGACCAATCATTTGGATTTCAGTTATCAAAAAAACATGTTAGACGCGTTAAAGGAGATGTCCATTCAAGAAAGCCTGACAGTCATTGCGATTTTCCACGACTTGAATCTGGCCAGCCTGTATTGTGATCGACTCCTGCTTTTAGAAGAGGGGCGAGTAAGAGCATTCCATACCCCGGAAAAAGTATTGGAGGGGACTAAGTTATCTGAAGTTTACCAGTCGAGCATTAACGTTCATGCTCACCCTTATTTCTCTAAACCTCTCACGAATGTCGTACCTTCTTATACAGGTAACATAGAAAAAGTAAGTGTAGACCCCAACTATCTTGATATCTGTTCTGATCGAGTTTATTACCATAGTCCATCACCCTTGAAATGTTATTCTTCTGCAGTATTGCACCCAGGATTCGGATGGTACCGCCATTTTATCAATCTTCATGTCGACCAGTCATTTAATTGTGAAAATCCTGTTGCGTACCTCGAAGATTATGCGGATGAACAAGGCTATCAGACATATGAGACGCTAGGAATGATGACCGCAGCGATGGTCGAAGATGTCTGTGATAAAGTCATAGAGGGTGACGGATTCCGAGTGCTCGTAGTAGTGACAGCAGGTACAAGCAATGCCGTAGATGTGATCCACGCAAATCAGCATATTCAACAAGCTGTACCAGGAACGATCAACACGTGGATTTTCGTAGATGGTGATTTGTCAGAGCAGGCTTACGTGCAATCGGTGATGACAGCAACAGAGGCTAAGGTGAAAGCAATGGTGGAGCTTAATATTCGGGATGATGTATCTGGGACGCTTGCGACCGGAACATCGACGGACAGTACATTAATCGGAAGCACCCAGCAAGGTAAGAGACTAGAATATGGTGGTTCCATTTCCCCTTTAGGAAGGGTGATAGGCAGGGCTGTGTTTGACACGACAAAGCTTGCGATTGAACGCTATTTAAAACGACGAGGTGAGGCCTGATGCTATCTCACTTGATTGCCATTACGCTTGCATATGGATTAGATCGATTGTTTGGTGATCCAAAAGGAATACCTCACCCAGTCATAGGAATGGGGAAGCTGATATCGTATTTAGAAAAAGTTTGGAACCAAGGGGGAGGCAGAATAGTCAAAGGTGGATTTATGGCTGTTCTCGTCATCGGAATCTGTTTTTTCAGTAGTTTTGTGATGGTTGAGCAGTTATTCGATTGGAATCACTATGCAGCAATTGGATTGGAAGCTGTACTCATTTGGACGACCATTGCTGAAAAAGGACTTCGTCAAGCTGCAATGGAAGTGTATCGTCCATTAAAGAAAGGGGACCTTCCGAGAGCGAGAAAGTATTTATCCTATATCGTCGGGCGTGACACCGATCATTTAGAAGAGCCTCAGATTGTAAGAGGGACAGTAGAAACAGTGGCAGAGAACATTAGCGATGGGGTAACAGCCCCGCTATTTTATGCCCTGATCGGAGGAGCCCCTCTTGCCATTGCCTATCGCGCAATCAACACCTGTGACTCCATGGTGGGCTACAGAAATGAGCGTTTTAAGGATTTTGGGTTTGTCTCTGCCAAATTGGATGATCTTTTTAACTTGATTCCAAGTCGGCTAACTGCTTTTGTGATGATTCTTTTTTCATCTTTTTCTATAAAAGAAAAACAGAAGCTGTTTCAGGAACTTCCCGTGCAGGCGCGGCGTCATCCAAGCCCAAACAGCGGTTGGGGAGAAGCGGCGACTGCTTTACTTCTGGGGGTGCAATTAGGGGGGATAAATTATTATTTTGGCGAAAAATCAGAACGACCGAAGATTGGAAAAGCCTTGAGATCCCCAGCTGCTTATCATATCGAACAGGTGAACCATCTTTTAGCTATTACGGTCTGGATGTGGATGTTATTACTATGGTTAGGAGGAATCGGAATTGAATTGGCCATCACATGGAGCGAATCCAACTAAACTTTATAATAAAATGAATGCGGAACCACCAACGTCATTGCTTGATTTCAGCGTAAATACCAATCCATTTGGTTCGCCGGAGGGATTAATATCCCATTTAGAAAAAATTCTCGGAAAAATTCATAGTTACCCTGACCCAGACAGTGAGCGCTTGCATCAAAGACTAGCCGAACACCATGAGGTATCGTTAGACAACGTGTTGCTAGGCAATGGTGCATCCGAACTGATATATCTATTTGCTCAATTATGGCAAGGCAAGCATATAGGGGTTGTCCAGCCGACATTTTCTGAGTACCAAAAGGCGTGTCAAGCCTACGGATGCACGATTTATCCGATCATGTTAGAAGAGCAGTATCAGTTTGCCTTACACCAATCGGATTATGAATCCTATCTGGAGAAGATTGACGTCCTCTTTCTATGTCATCCAAATAATCCGACAGGAGCCATGTACCATCCACTCGTCTTACGGGATCTGATCTGCCGATGTGAACAAAAAGGAATCGTCGTATTGATAGATGAAGCATTCCACGACTTTGTGATAGATGAATCGTTCTATTCTCCGAGTGTTTTGGAAAACTCAAATGTCATTCTCCTTCGATCACTGACGAAAATGTTTGCTATTCCTGGTTTGCGACTCGGATATGTGCTGGGGAATCCCTCCCTGATCAAACAGATGAAAACGTACCAGCCAACTTGGAGTGTCAATGCATTTGCTGAAGAGGCGGGATTGTATTGTTTAGATGCCTCTGGTTTCCGACAACAGACTGCAGAAGCGATTTCTGTTGAGAAGCAATCTCTTTTTCTGAAGCTTAAAGAGCTGGGGTACCAGCCTATGAGGACCCAAACCAATTACTTTTTAATGAAGGATCCCTTTCATGAAGATACGAAGCAGATGATTGAGTTTTTGCTGAAGAATGGGGTCATCGTAAGGCATACCTATAATTTTCCCTCTCTTGATGGAAGGTTTGTGCGGTTAGCGATTAAACGAACAGAGGAGAATGAACGCCTCTTATCCTCTCTCGAAAGGTGGAGTTCTCTATGCTTACCCTGATCATCGGCGGCGTACGAAGCGGAAAAAGTACATATGCAGAAAAGCTTGCTGCCCATTCCCATTCCCAGACCGACTCTCTTTACTACATAGCTACGAGCGTCAATACAGATGAAGAAATGAATGAACGGATTATAAAGCATAAGAAGGCACGAAAAGAGGCTCCGCAGCAATGGATCGTTTTTGAGCGTCCTACTCGTCCATCCTCTATCAAACTTCAGCAAAGGGGAACAGTTTTGCTTGATTGTGTCACGACATGGACAGCCAACGAATGGATGGAGAAAATAGAATCGGAAACGATGGATGAACTGGTTACACGAATGGTGACAGAGGTCGAGAAAATGATGCAGAGTACTGAACATCTTATCTTAGTATCAAATGATCTGTTCTCGGATGCAATGAAATTTGAACCAGCGATTCAAGAATTTCTGCAGTTAATAGGGAAGCTTCATCAACAACTCGTGAAAAAAGCCGATCGTGCTGTGAAGATGGAGTTTAGCTATCCGCAAATCAAGAAAGGAAGAATTCTATGAAAGGAATCATGGTCCAGGGAACGGCATCCAATGTCGGGAAAAGTTTAGTCGTTACGGCCATCTGCCGCTGGCTGACGAATCAAGGATATCGTGTCGCTCCATTCAAGTCCCAGAACATGTCCAACAACTCGTACGTAACAGAAGCTGGAACAGAAATCGGACGGGCGCAGGGGGTACAGGCGGAAGCTTGTAAAACGATCGCCTTGCCCGAAATGAATCCCATTCTGTTAAAACCGAAAAATGATCAGACATCAGAAGTCATTTGCCTTGGAAAATCAGTAGAATCGTGTTCAGGAAAAGAATACCGGACGTATTTCTATGAGGCAGGAAAAAAGGTCATCGAAGAAAGTCTTGCCCAATTAGAAAAACACTTTGACTTTATCGTCATCGAAGGAGCAGGGAGTCCGGTTGAAGTTAACTTGAATGATCGGGAGCTTGTGAACATGGCTGTGGCAGATATCGCTGATATGCCTGTCATTCTTGTTGCAGATATCGATCGAGGTGGCGTATTTGCATCAATTGTCGGGACTCTTCAGCTCTTACCGGAAGCTGATCGAAGGAGAGTAAAAGGGATTATAATTAATAAATTCCGCGGGGATCCCGAGTTGTTTAACGATGGTGTTGACTGGCTAGAGCGGTACACAGGGATCCCCGTACTCGGTGTTCTTCCCTATACCGATCATGAAATTGAGGCGGAGGATTCGTTGTCCATCAGGGAAAACAAAGTTTCTTCAGCAGCCAACCCCTTAGACATTGCTGTTGTTGTATTTCCGTATCTATCAAACTTTACAGATGTCGACCCGTTTTATCAGGAGGAAGATGTAAGCATCCGTTATGTTTCTCGAAAAGAAGAATTAGGTAGACCAGATGCTGTGATCCTGCCAGGCACGAGGAGTACGGTAGATGATTTAGAGGAAATAAGGAATCGCGGAATTGAAGAGAAGCTTCTCGCCTATATTCGCGAAGGCGGAACGGTTGCGGGGATTTGTGGAGGATATCAAGTGCTCACCGAACAATTTATAGAAGGAGATAAGGTGATGAGTGGTATGGGGATATTTCCTATCACCACTATTTTTCAAGAGGCGAAGAAGACTCGGCGAATCAAAGGTACTGTTCATTCAAGGAGCGGCTTCCCGTCTAGTAAAGTAGAAGGGTATGAAATTCATCATGGTGACATGAAGAGTGAGAAGGGAGACCTTATCCCTTTGTTTTATCTTGAAAATGAAGAGGAAGGAGCTGTTCTTGACGGTGGGAGGATCATTGGAACTCACCTCCATCATGTCTTTCACAATGAACAATTTCGAAAAGAATGGCTGAACCGAATAAGAATCAAAAAAGACCTTCCCATACCCGCTGCTGCATTGCCAAAAAAGGATCCATATGATCAGCTGGCTGAAATGTTTGAGAGCGAAGTAGACACAGATACTATCTTTTCCCTCGTTAATAATGAGGAATTTCCAAAATGAAACTATATATACAGGGATTGATTCTAGCTATTCAATTCTTCTCGGTATTCCCAGTCAAACGGGAAATTCCTATGGAAAAAAAGCAGCTGAGAGGAGCGATCATCAGCTTGCCGTGGGTGGGTATAATGATAGGTGTTTTCCCTCTTATGTCAGCCTGGATTTTCCTTGATTATACGCTAATGTCTACGTTTGGTGCAGCGGGGCTCACTATGGCATTCTCCATTATCGGAAGCGGAGGAATTCATTTAGATGGATGGATGGATACGAGCGATGCGTATTTTTCCTATCAACCAAAAGAAAAGCGGCTTGCTATTATGGAAGATCCTCGGACAGGCGCGTTTGGGGTTATTTCTGTCATAGGCCTTCTGTTCCTCCGATTTATCTTTATTCATGAGACACTGATTGTTTCCTTTTTCACGTTTGCGTTCGGAGTGCTTGCCGTCCCGTTTCTATCCCGGCTGGTGCTTGTATTTCATTTTGCCTGGACACCCTTAGCAAAAGAAAAAGGGCTGAGTCATTGGTTTGCCTCAGCTTATTCAGTAGGTGTGCTCTGGGCAAATTTAGGTAACTTCATTGTTTTGGGAGCTGTAGCAGTCCTGATTGACACGGACCTTCTGTATATGCTTGCCTTCTTATTTCTGGCTGCAGCAGGCCTTTATACAATGAGTCGTTCAATAGCCCTCCAGTCATTTGGCGGAATGACTGGAGATGTACTTGGAGCAACAGTAGAAGGAGGCGAAACCTTTTTATGGATCGTGTTGTGGATTTCTACCTTATTCGTCATGGGCTGACAGAAGGAAATATAAGAAAACAGTATATCGGATGGAGTGATCTTCCTCTTCACCCGGATGGGGTGGAAGCTTTACACATCACTCGTTCCCTCATCCCTAACGTTGATATGGTGTGGACAAGCGATTTAGTCAGATGTGTCGACACGGCAGCCCAACTTTTTCCTGAGAAGAAAGCAAGGAGAACGCAATTGCTGCGTGAAATCCACTTTGGGGATTGGGAAAAGCACACTTACGAAGACTTAAAGAACAATGCTTTATATCGGAAGTGGGTATCAGAACCTGCTTCGACGGCACCTCCAAGAGGAGAGCGTTATCAAGTGTTCCAGTCAAGGGTAGAACATTGGCTCTTTCGTTTTTTCTCCGAACTGGAGGAGCATCAAGATCGGAAAAACATAGCTGTCATCACCCATGGAGGGGTAATACGAGAGCTTATGCGTTGGCTCTATGGGGACTCAAAACCTATCTGGAAATGGAACGCTCATCCTGGAGGGGGCTACCATCTTCAGATGAAACAAGGGAGGGATCAAACATGGACTTTGTTACAGGCGGAGCTTATAACGGTAAAAGTGAATGGGTAAGAGAGAAACTTCTTGAAAGAGAGAATGAAGTGACATGGATAGATTTAGCTAATGAAAAAATCCCCATTCCAGGGGCAAGCATACTAGTAGTAGAGAATATAGAATATATGGTAAAAGAAAATGAGGTAGCCAGTGCTATAGAGGAATTGGAAGAGATTTTGCATTGGGAAAAAGGAGAAGGTGGTCGTCTGGCAGTCTTGATCGGAAGTGATACAACAAAGGGGATTGTTCCTCTTGAACGATCAGATCGGGAGTGGCGTGATCGAACGGGATTTCTATTCCAAACGGTGATGAAGCAGGCAGATAATGCTTATCTCATTTGGTTTGGGTTAGGCGAAAAATTAAAATAACAGGGAGGAATACGTAATGAGACTTTATACAAAAACGGGAGATAAGGGACAGACGAGTGTGATCGGTGGCCGTGTAGACAAAGATGATGTTCGTGTTGAAGCGTATGGCACGGTTGATGAAGCAAATAGTTTTGTCGGAAAAGCCCGGACAGAGTTAAACCTGTCAAACGAAAAATTGAAGCAATTGGATCAAGAACTGGAGCGAATTCAGCATGAACTTTTTGACTGCGGTGGGGATTTAGCCAATAAAAAATCGAACAGGAAGCTTAAACTAGAGGAGAAAAGCATTCTATGGCTAGAAGAACGAATGGATGCTTATATTAAAGAAACGCCTGAATTAAAGCGATTCATTCTTCCAGGAGGATCCGAGGCCGCAGCGACCATCCATATTGCGCGAACCGTTACAAGGAGAGCGGAACGTCTTGTTGTTACTTTGAAAAAAATAGAAGAGGCACCTGAAGTATGTTTAAGGTATTTAAATCGACTATCCGATTACTTCTTCGCTGTGAGCCGCTATATCAATTATGTCAATGGCCATTCTGATGTAGAATACATACGAAGTGAAGAAGTTTTCCGCGGTAAAACAAAGAAAAAGGATAAGCGATGAAGCGTTTTGTACTTTTGGCTTTGTTTATCTCTCTTTCAGCAGTCGGAAGCTTTATCAAAATCCCTGTCGGCCTTGGAAGTGTTGCCCTCGATGCTGCGCCTGCCTTGGCTGCATCCATCATCTTAGGGCCATTAGGGGGAGCCGTAGTTGGAGGCCTTGGACATTTTATGTCTGCCTTAACAGGCGGTTTCCCACTGGGGATTTTCCACCTTTTAATTGCCGGGGGAATGGCGCTTCTTTACGCTGGTTTCTCTTATCTTTACTCAATTCAGAAATGGATCGGATTGATTTTCTTCTGGGTGGGAAACAGCCTCTTGCTGCCTCTTCCTTTTTACTTTTTGATGAGTGCACCTTTTTACTATACTCTAGTTCCAGCGCTTCTAATTGGATCGCTGATAAACTTAATTCTGGTTATGGTTGTCGTTCCAAAACTCAGCATGTTGATTAGATCTACTAAAGAGGTGGCGAAGCCGTGAGAGACGTCTGTTATGTTTCTGTTGATAAGACTTATGATCTCGTAATTAGCTCAGATAATGCGGCTAACATCGGGGAGAAAGAGGGCGATCAAATCCGGGCTCCTTACAGTTTAGTAGCAGAGTCATTATTCCGTGTCGCCTTCATGGAAAATCGAGCTGTTGGTGCTCAACCATTAACGGTGGTCTTATATAATTTTTCAGATGAATACGTCTGGGAAGAATGGGTTCAAACCATTAAGAAGCAGTTGAATTCGCTGGGGTTTGATGTACCAATTACAGGGAGTACCGAATCCAACTTCCCATTATCTCAGTCGGCTTTTGGTTTATCCATTATCGGAAGAGTAGAAAAGCGAAAAATAAAGGACAGGAAGACCCCTGAGGGCGCAAGGTTCGCGGTGATTGGGGAACCCCTTGTAGGAGAAGAGGTAATTGCACATCAAGAGCGTATGGTACCGTTGTCTACGTTCGAACAGGTGGTGCACCATAATGGTGTCTATGAAGTCTTGCCGGTTGGTTCAAAAGGGATTGAAAAGGAAATAAGAATGTTGCTTCAAATCAATGGTCTTTCTACATCAATTCAGTCGAATTGTGATATAGATCTACATAAACCAGCTGGTCCTTCCACATGCTTTATTATTACCTATGAAGAGGGTAAGGAAGCAGACATTCGGACATTGACAGGAGATCTTTTTCATTCCTTAACTACTTTGTAGTAAAAAACAAGTCTGAAGATTGGGTGTTGAATAAAGTTGGAAAGGCGATTATACAGGGGATCTTACATCTTATCTTCAATTATTTTATTTACCAAGTAACTAGAAGTGTGTACCAAAGAATGACATGTCGTTTACCACTGCAATCCTAATGATTATAAGAGAATATAGCCATTGTTTGGAGAATCAAAATGTTATAAAAATCGGATTGAGCTTTAATAAGGTCAGCCTTTTGCAAAGGGGACTGATTATGGGGTAACTCTTGTATTACGTAGTAGACTAAATACTGCGAAACAAATAATTTCGTATATGAAAGAAAATCTAACATGTTAATTTTAGAATAACAAGTTATAGAAATACTTTGACTAGCCAGATTTCATTGACATATATTTTTTAAAACTATAACATGGAATATAACTTAAATATATGCACTAGGGGTGTTATTTAACTGAGATGAGTTTTCCCTCAAACCCTTTGAACCTGAACTAGCTGAAACTAGCGTAGGGAAGTGTAAACTCTAATACATACTTAAAGGGCGATTGTGCCTTATTCTTGATATGTAGTTATTTGTTTTTACGCAACTTTCCTATGTTCCTATGGGAAGGTTGCGTATTTTTTATTTTATTATTTAAGTTTTATCAAAATTAAAAATATAGGAGTTATTGGGATGACTAAAACAGTATTAGTAACAGGTAGTAGTAGAGGTTTAGGAGCAACTATTGTAAAGACATTGGCACAACAAGGGTTTCAAGTGGTTATCAATTACTACAAAAGCAAAGATGCTGCTGAAAAGCTCGTTTCTGAGATTGGGGAAGAGAATGCTATTGCAATTCAGGCTGATGTAACAAATCGTAAAGAAGTAGATAAATTGATAAAAAAAGCAATGGAATATCTTGGTCAAATAAATGTTGTAGTCAACAATGCATTAGTAGACTTCAAATTTGATCCAAATAAACAAAAAAACTTCACAGAACTAACTTGGGAGGATTATCAAAAACAACTAGATGGTACGTTAAAAGCAGCTTTCAACGTAGTTCAAAGCGTCATACCTCAATTTATTGAAAGACAAAATGGAAGTATTATAAGTATAGGTACTAATTTATACCAAAATCCTGTTGTACCCTACCACGAATATACAACAGCTAAAGCTGGATTAATAGGTTTTACACGTAATATCGCTTCTGAATTAGGACAATATGGTATAAAAGCGAATGTAGTTTCAGGTGGTTTATTAAAAATGACTGACGCCAGTGCTGTTACAACGCCAGAAGTATTCGATATAATTGCTCAATCAACTCCATTGAAGAAGGTGACCACACCTCAAGATGTAGCCAATATGGTTGCTTATCTATCTTCGGAAAATGCGAACGGTATTACTGGTCAAAATTTCACAGTAGATGGCGGTTTGACAATGAACTAATAGCTTAAAATACCATAGATAATCCTTCGAAAAAAAGGAGTGTACAAGACAACCAATAATGATGTGTTTTGAGGTGTAAACAAATGACAAAAACTAAAGAAAAACAACTACACTTAGGTGTTTTGCTGTATGGTTGCGGGCACCATCAAGCTGCTTGGTTAATGCCTGACTCAAGCGTTGAACGTATTGGAGACATTTCTTATTATCAATCTTTAGCACAGTTAGCAGAAAAAGGTTATTTTGACGCTGTATTCTTTGCTGATAATCAATCATTTCCAGGTAAAGATTCTAGTAATATGCCAGCATTTTGGTTTGATCCAGTAGTCAATTTAACTGCTATTTCTCAAGTGACAAATCACGTGGGATTAGTTTCAACAATTTCAAGTACTTTTTCTAATCCTTTCACAGCTTCACGACAACTATTAAGTTTAGATCATATTACAAAAGGACGTGTTGGTTGGAATCTCGTTACGTCAATGAATGATTTAGAGGCGTTAAATCATAGTATGGAAGAACTACCTTCTCATGACAAACGCTATGAAAAGGCAGATGAATTCGCTGCCTTAATGAATAAGTTATTTCTTTCATGGGACAGTAATGAGTTTCTATATAACCGAGAAGAAAGAAAATTGATAAATTCTTCAAACATTCAGCCTTTTAATCACGATGGTACTTATTTTAAAGTGTATGGCCCATCCACTACGCCAGAAAGTCCGCAAGGCAAACCAGTGTCAATGCAAGCAGGGGCATCTAAACAAGGCATTGCATTAGCCGCAAAATATGCCGATGCAGTCTATTCAGTGTCGTGGAACTTAAAGCAAGCAAAAAAATTTCGTGAAAGATTAGATGAACAAGTTAAACAAAGCGAAGACAGCAATAGACATATTAAAGTATTTCCAGGCTTAGTAACCTATGTAGGTCATACTCATGAAGAAGCTTTAGCTGAAAAAGCAGCATTAGATGAGCAATTACCTCTTGAAACATCTTTAAAACAGTTGAGTTACTTTATCCAACAAGACTGTTCTTATTGGGAAATGGCCAAAGAAGTACCTCAATTACCTCCAGTAGAAGAATTTACTGGTCCAGTTGGACGCTACGAAACGATCCTGGAAATTATTAATGATACACAACCTACAGTAAGAGAATTATTAGGATATCTCAATGCAGGCGGTGGACATCACACGCTGATAGGTACACCCGAAGAAATTGTGGATCAGATGGAAGTGTGGTTTGAAGCTGGTGTGGCTGACGGATTTAATCTTATGCCTCCTACATTACCAGGTAGTTTAGAGGACTTTGTTGAACTAATTGTTCCTGAAATGCAAAAAAGAGGTATTTTCAGAAAGAAATATGAAGGTCATACCTTCCGTGAACATTTAGGATTAACATAATAAATTATTATAAAATGACTGTACTAGTTGAAGATGTAAGATGTTGGTATTAGTATAAAAACTTAAGAATCTTCTCGTAAGAGTAATATAATTGGACTTACTGATTCAGACAATGTTTATGTAATAGGATATAATAATAAAAAAGGTGAAGAAATAACAAATAAAAAAAGATGGAAAATACATTGATGATCAGTTCTGCAATCGGGCGCTAATGTTCAAGTAGAAAGACGAAAAAACAAAAAATCCATTTGCATGTGCTGCGCCGTACAAATATACTGTTCAATAGAAAATGATATTTCACAATTGGCGCGATTGCGGAAGACCAAAGCCTAATTCCTCGGTAAAGAAAAGGTGGATTAGGCTTTTTTACTTCAGAGTCGGTGACGTTCTTCTATTGTAAATAAGGTGACAGCAAGTGGTAAATTTCGTGGGAACTGCTGGTAAAAAATATGGCGCAGATGGTACATTCCTTTGGCTGTAATCAAGTGTTTAGATAAACTTTCTGTTTAAAGTCCAATATTCTTCCTTGAGTGTTTGTTTTGAAGCTCTTCCTATGAATTGGTGGGCAGAATTTTGAAGGCTTTCATGCTGATCAAGCAAAAAATAATCAGTTAGTAACTTGGGTTCTACTACCATCGCTTTTGTTTCTTCCAATAATATTAAACATAGTTTCATGTCTCCTATTTTTTCCTCCGATAGTGCAATAAGATGTTTCAAATGTGATTGAGAAACCCCCTAACTACTCCTTCTTTTCTTAACCTTTTAGAGGCTTCAATTGCCATTTTCTTAGAAAAAAATAAGGGGGTAACATTACCCTCCATTCTAATATAATTACCGTTCACACCTTGTTCATAACCTGAATCTTTCTCCATGATTGTCCAGAATGGTTCCCCTATGACAGATTCATCAGGTAATAGTTCAAAAAGAGATTCTATATTTTTCTTTATCCATTCATCTTTACTTTGCATAAATATGTTTCTCCTTTCCCTTTCCTATATAAAATAATTTACAGTCTTAAATTTGACTGTTTCTCAGAGCGTCTATGTTGCAATTTGATTCAATATTACTTAGAGATTAAACTGTTTACTTTCTAAAAGAGGTAGTGCTTTTCTAGCGACAAATGAACAGACTATGTAGCGGTGTTTTACTGCTTTACTACCCACAATATGTAATTTTGATTATATCGCGCTGTATAAATTCAATAGCTGATCCAACTCTTGACTACATTTAACAGCTTCTTTACTTGTAAACCCCTTGTCCAAAGCTAACTTAATCATTTTCTGTCTTTTTTTATTTATACACTGCAACAGCCATTCTTCTACCTTCACCAAAAATATAAAGTCCTCCTTTTTTATTGAAATAACATGAGATTTATTATGGAGGGATTTAGTTTAATTTGAAATACCTTAGACAAGATTAGTCATGACTAGACAAAATCAGATTAGAAAAGGCCTCGAAAATACATAAAAGTTATTTTAAAGGGGGAATTATACCTGACAGAATAAAATTGGGGTTCATCAAGCGTAATAAATCATTAAAAATAAAGAAAAATCGCTTACATATAGAGGCTTTCTTAAGATATATAATTAACAAAGGAAGAGCTTCGTTGGTACTACCCCAAATCATGGATATAAGCTACATACAACGCTTCCGCGTCATCTCAAAAATAATCATTTAAGAATTGATTAAAAAAAGAATTTTTGGGTCAGTCCCTTGGTAATTCGCAGTTGTAGAGAGGTTCACTTGTTGGAGGATGAAGAGGCCGTTCTGGCGTTAGAAATGGTAAATGATCGTAATTTAACTGTCCATACCTATAATGAAGAAGTGGCCATTAAAATCGCCCTGGTATAATGACCTTCTCCATCAGTGGGTTGAACGGATGAAGATAAAGCCTCAGACTTTAGGAACTACTCCTAGTTTGTGAACCTAATAAATGCATTAGTCCAAACGATTAAAGATCCATTTCTTTTAATCTGAATTTTAGGTAATGTTTTTGGGGACTGGATTATGACTGTATATTGTTCATAAAGTATTAAAACTTATTGTAGTTTATAAATTAACTTTGCGATGGAAACCTTGATATAACAAAGTCCTGTGGGGCTTATTATTGTCCTATTAAATAGCCTAGTGAAAGGGGGGCATGATATAATAACGCCCAAACTTAATGTGATGGGCTTATATCCTCTGTTAATCAATTAATGACATACTTTATGTCATTCGAAAAATAGAAAATGTTTCAAGGAAAAGTCTCTCAACAAATTTTCTAATTGTTGAGGGACTTTTTTTATGGATATTATCGAGTCTATTAAGTATAAGTAGTTAGAGACTTAGTTCTCAATCGATACTTGGTAGGCCGATCTTAACGCGAGTGTGGGGCTAAGATAGCTCGTTATGGTAGATGTTCGAGTCAATTTAAATGGGGATTTTCAAGGGAGATTACACATATGCATGTTGTTGGCTATAAATTTAATAGACCACTCAAAAGTTCTATAACTTTTGAGTGGTTTTTTTATATTTCTTTTTCAAGTGGTTACATCTTTTATCGAAAACGTGGCCACTCGAAATTCAGTTGGACAAATCACCGTTATAAGAAACTCCATTGTAGTTGTCGAGAAAAACTGGGCAAGCGGACAGTCAAAAAGCCAGGGTAAAAATAGACTAATATCAATATCAAAACGCAAAAAAGGAGGAAGCAAATGTATGGCATTTCCGTCTAATAATCAGTTCCAACCTTTATTAATAGGCTCTCAACCTATCTTTGACGTGGTAGGTGATGAAGCTCCAAGCTCTACGGATATCGTGGGCAATACACAGTTTCCCGCCGCTTTCTTCGCATACGACGGCCAGAACATTTATTTTCGGATAAGGCTAAATACAAATCCGGTGAACAGTCAGTCCACTGGTTTTAGAAACTTTGCCTGGGGGATGCTTGTTAATACCTCAGGGACGCCAGGGGTGTATGACTGGCTGGTAAACGTCAATGGTCTGAGTAGCACCATTAATCTTGTTCAAAATACAGTAAGGCAGTTCAACTCTTGGAACGATCAAGCAGAAGGAACGAATGGTCAAGGAGCCCCGAACTATTCAAGACCGATCGTCAATTTTGATGTGGCGCGTGCTACTTTGACGAATGATGGTTCAAATTTTGGGGGGAACCCGGATTATTTTTTAGATTTTCAGTTTTCAGCGAGTACCTTTTTCCAGACGTTAGGGATTACAGAAAGCACACCGCTTCAATTTATTATTTTTTCATCAGCGAATGCGAATAATTATAACAAAGATTCGCTACGTACAAGTGAAGGCTTTCAATTCGTCAACTCTTTGACGAATCCCGTCCCACCGGAAGATGTAGATGTTCGTGCAGAGTTATCTGTCTCCAAGTCTATTACTTCTGGACCTTCCAGTTTACTAAATGGGAATGAAGGGACTTGGTCACAGACAGTCACTATAACGAATTCTGGTCGATCTATAGCGAGGCAGGTGTTCATCAATGATCTTTTCCAGATTAATCAGTTAACTAATGTAAATGGTATTTCTACATCATTGGGGTCGACAGCTTTTAACAGCTCCACAGGTACCTTGTCCTGGAATGTTGGGAATTTAAATCCTGGTCAGACCGCGACATTGACGTATGGTGTTATTGGTACGTTTACAACCCCCGGAACGAGAACGCTGAATACAGTCACGGCAACAGGATTTGATGATTTTACAGGGGGGCAGCTGCCTGTTCAGACGGTATCGAATACTGTAAATGTTCAATCCGCTGCAGCAATTACAGGGCAAGTTACATCGGGGGTGAATGGGCTTCCTTTAACCGGAGTTACGGTAGAGTTGCGGAATGCTATGAATGTACTAATTGCGACGACAGCAACAAACGGTAGTGGAACCTACAATTTCACTTCACTGACTCCTGGGACGTATTCGTTAACGTACATTTTTTCTGATTACATGACGGCGACTCGTTCCACTACAGTAGCGGCGGGGCAAACCCAAGTCGTCGATTTGTTGTTGACACCGGCCCCTGGTTCGATTACGGGAACAGCCACTGCGACTGGAAACATGCCTATTCCGGGAGCACAAGTTCTTTTGATTGATAACTTTAATACGGTTCTTGCAACAGAGATGACGAATGCTCAAGGGAAATATACGTTTAACACCGTTCAAACTGGCACATACATTCTTTCGGTTAGTGCTTCGACTTACCAATCTCAAACACGGGGGACAACGGTTGAGTCTAATGCTGCTACGGTAGAAGATTTTCAACTTGCAGGTTCGCCGGGAACGGTTACGGGGACAGTCGAGAATGAAGCTGATGTCGCGATACCAAATGCCACCGTTCAAGTGCTGGATCTCGCTAATAACGTCATTGCGACTACAACGACTGACGCTTTAGGCATGTATACGATCGATCAATTGGCCCCTGGAACCTATACGCTGAGGACATCAGCACCTTTGTACCAAACTAGTTTGCTTGGATTTACGGTAGCTCAGGGTCAAACCGTCATACAGAATGTTACTTTGATCGATCAGCCAGGAACGTTGTCTGGTGAAGTCACAGACAATACAACAGGAGACCCTATTGAGGGGGCTTCTGTCCAGGTGATCGACCAGAGTGGGATTACCATCGCGACAGCCCTTACGGATGGGGTGGGTAACTATACCATTGATAATCTTCCGCCAGGTTCTTATACGGTGACCATTAGTCAATCGGGGTATGCAGCCCAAACGGTTGGGGTAATCATCGTTGCAAATGGAACGACGATGCTGGATGCGCAGCTCACCCTGCGCGCGGGTGTCATTCAAGGAACGGTAGAAAATAGTAATAATCAGCCCATAAGCGGTGCTGTTGTGCAGCTGCTTCTTAACGGAATAGCTATCGCTTCTACCCTTAGTGATAGTTCAGGGCAATATACGTTTCCGAACCTTTCTCCTGGAAATTATACGGTCCGATCTTCTACTGAGAACTTCCAGACCCAGGCACTTGGTGCACTAGTGACTGAATTTCAAACGACTATAGTAAACTTCACTTTATTGGAGAATCCAGGCATTCTGGAGGGGGCTGTTACGGAGGGAAACCTGGATCCGATCCCTGGAGCGGTGATCACGGTAAGAACGAGTGTAGGAGATACTGTGGTCGGTACAGGGGTAGCAAATGAGGGTGGCTTTTACACAATTCCTCAATTATCACCGGGCTCCTACACCATCACGGCTACTGCCACGGACTTCCAAGCCGCTTCCCAAGGTGTTTTTATCCAAGCCAACATGACGAGCACAGCAGACTTTACCTTAGAGCCTAACCCTGTATCAATCATTGGTACGGTCATTAACCAGCAGACTGGGGATCCGATTACAGGGGCTCAGATCGAAGTCAGAGTTCTGGATGTCAATGGGGCAGTCGTTCAATCGACGTTTACGGATACGAGCGGACAGTTTTTGGTGGATCAATTGGTTCCAGGAACCTATACAGTTTTAGCTTCCGCGCCATCCTTCCAAACGAATTTCGCGACGGTTACCGTACCACCTGGGGGGCAGGAGAGCATCCTTATTTCTTTGGAACCAAATCCAGGAGCTATCGAGGGGATCATTTCTTCCGATTCGACGGCAGATCCGATTGGAGGCGCCATTGTCCAGTTTGTTAATCAAAACAATGTGCAGCTTGGCACCGCAATTACGGACCAATTGGGGCAGTATTCGGTGAATGGTTTGGCACCAGGGAACTACAACGTCATTGCAAGTGCAGAAGGTTTTCAAACCAAGGTTGGAGGAGCGATTGTCCTTTCTAATACTACGACGGTTGTCAACCTGTCTCTTTTAGCTTCACCAGGGGCTATCGGTGGAACGGTTACGCCAATGCAATCCAACACCATTGTCCAGCTCTACACGGCGAGTAACGTTTTTATCGCAAGTGTGTTAGCAGATGTAAACGGAGTATATGAATTTAAGAATATAGCTCCGGGAAGCTATATTCTTACAGCTAGTGCTCTTAACTATACGACGGTTGCTGCAGGGGCTGCGGTTAATGCAAACGACACAGCGATCGTTGATTTTACCTTGATTGCTGATCCTGCCTCTTTTTCTGGATTGGTAGTAGATGAAGGTGGAGATCCAATTCCTAACGCCACTATTACCGTATTGGATGCGAATGAAGTTCCTATAAGTCTTTCAGGGACTGATGACAGCGGATTCTATTCTGTCAGCAATTTACCGGCGGGCGCCTTAACCATTGTTGTTTCAGCTCCCAGCTACAGCCAGGTAGTATCCGGGGTTATTTTGACACCAGGTGCAAGTATTACGAATGTGAATTTTGCTTTGGTTGCAAACCCTGGCGCAATCAGCGGGCAGGTCACGAATGTGGACACAGGAAATCCACTCGCTAATGCCATTGTTATCGTTCGCCAAGCTGGTGCGGCAGATCAAATTGTAGCTACGGTTACGACGAGTTCATTTGGTAACTATTCTGTTACCGGTTTGGCACCGGGGAGCTATACGGTTACAGCATCATTAACAGGGTTTGGCACTCAAACCGCTGGAGCAGTAGTCGTCAGCGACACGACAACGAACGCTAATATTGACTTGTCAGAGTTAAGAGGGTCAATTGAAGGACAGTTGGTCGACTCGAACGGAAACCCGATTACTGGTGCAAACCTGCAATTACGCTTATTGAATGATTTTAATGTTGTCATCTCTACCATTCTCGCAAATCCTGATGGTGGTTTCTTGTTTCTGGATGTCTTACCGGGTACGTACATCATTACGGCCACTGCACCAGGTTACCAAACCGGATCGGTAGGAGTCCTGGTAGAAGCGGGGCAGGTGACGCAAACCGTTATTCCTCTGAATGCCTCACCGGCTGTATTAACGGGGGAGGTTATCAGTGCCCAATCTGGTATGGGAATCAGCGGAAGCGCCGTGACAGTAACCTCCCCGGTTACTGGAGTCATTGTAGGTACGGCCTTCACGGATTCAGAAGGTAATTTCAGAATCGACAACCTGCCTGCTGGTACGTATAATGTTTCCGCTTCAGCCACAAGCTTTGGTTCCGCATCGACGGCTGTATTTCTTGTGGCGGGAGGAACCTCAACGACAACCTTGTCACTGGAACCGAACCCGGGGACAGTGAGTGGGAGCGTCATCGACCGAGTTACTGTGGCCGTTCTTACGGGAGCGAGTATTCAAATCTTTGATCAAACAGGGGCATTTACATTCTCTACGGTAACCGATGCCTTAGGAAATTATGTAGCTACCAACCTTTCTCCGGGGAGTTATACAGCCGTAGCCAGTTTAACTGGCTACAGCAATCAACTCATTAGCTTTTCCATTCAACCCAACGAAACTTCCACTGCTAGTTTTGCATTAGATCCTAATCCTTCTACCCTACAGGGACTGGTCACTGATGAAAATGGGGACACTATTGTCGGTGCTGAAATAGTGGTTCGCCAGTTTACAGCGGCTGGCCCTGTTATTGCAACGGCAATCACTCATGGAGATGGAGGATACTTGGTTCCTTCACTGCCACAAGGGTCTTTTACAATTATTGTAACCGCCGCAGTCTATGGTACAGAGACAGCTTCTGTTTTGCTTGAACCTGGGAGTACGGTTACACAAAATTTCACATTAACCCAGTTGGTTTCAAATGTTGACGGGACTGTGACTGACGCAAATACAGGGGATCCGTTACCAGACGTGCTTATTCAATTGTTTAACACGAATGGAGTACTGATTGGTTCCTTCCAAACCGCAGTAGATGGTTCATATCGAATTGAAGATTTTACACCTGGTCAGTACACGATTACGTTTAGTCGGCCGGACTATCAGACTCAATCGATTGGCCTTATGACGAATCCGAATGAAACAGCCGTAGTTAATGCGATTTTAATAGCAGATCCAGGAGAGATTACCGGTCAGGTGCTCGATTCTGAAGCGAATCCGTTAATTGGGGCTTCTGTAAGGGTATTTCCTTCCTCAGGTTTATTACCGATCGCTACGCTAGTAACTGACGGTACCGGCAGCTTTTCTTTGTCTGGGTTATCACCTGGGTCCTACAACCTCATCGCTACTTTTGAAAATTACTCGACTGGGCAAACAGGTATCAGCGTGTTTTCCAATCAAACGAGCAGCTCGACGATTATTTTACTTCCGAACCCTGCAACGATTACAGGAAATGTCAGTTCCACCTCGGGAAATCCTATATCGAATGCTTCAGTGCGTGTACTTGATCAAAATGAATCAGTGTTAGGGACAACGGTTACAGATGAATTTGGGAATTATGCCCTGTCTAATCTGCCTCCAGGGAATCATCAGGTAATTGTAAGCGCACCAGGGTTTTCTACTGTTCTTGGGGGCATTATATTAACTCCTGGTGAACAATTGAACAACGTTAATTTTGTTCTGACCCCTAACCCGGGCAATATTCATGGGCAAGTAACGGATATTACAACGGGTTTGCCGATTATTGGCGCCGTTACGGTTGCAAGGACGGTTGCAGGTGTTCCTGTTGTTGTAGCGTCTGTGGTGACTGATGAAAATGGGAATTATGTGATTGGAGGGCTAGCTCCTGGTTCCTATTCTATCTCTAGCTCTGCAGTTGGTTATGCAATAACAACCGTGGGTGCTCTAGTTGAAAGCGGGCAAACGACAACGGCGGATATTGCTTTGTCCCCTGAGGTCGGCAGTATTTCTGGCGTTGTAACAGATGAAGAGGGAATGCCGATATTGAATTCCATCATCGAGATCAAAGTGTTTGATCAAGCGGGAAATCTTATTCAAACCGTGTTGGGAGACTCCCAGGGGGGATTCTTCATAACGGGTCTTTCTCCAGGAACTTATCAACTTTCTATTACGGCATCGAATTATGCGGCGACAACTGTAGGAGCTCTTGTTGAATCTGGAGGGACTACATTTTTATCCGTTCCTTTAAGCCCGAATCCTGCACGAATCATCGGTGAAGTTTTTGATGCGGATACACTTGCTCCTATTAGCGGAGCAGTTGTTACCGTAACCGATATAAATGGACTCCCAATCACGAATACAGTAACCGATGAAAATGGAAGTTTCTCTATACCTGGCCTTCCGCCAACCACCGTTATCGTTTCAGCTGCAGCCACTGGATATGGCACAGCTTCGACAGCTGTTTTATTATCTCCAAATGCAACAGTTTCAACAACACTGGCGTTAGTAGCTAACCCGGGAGGAGTAACGGGAACTGTAACAGCTGAGGGTACTGGTGATCCCATATCTGGAGCAGTAGTGCAGATTTTTGATGCAACGAGAGCTTTAGTAGCCACACTTGTGACCGACCCTGATGGGGTGTACCAATTTAACAGCTTATCAGCAGGCACCTATCGAATCGTTGTTTCAGCTTCAGGGTTCGGAACCGGGATTCAGGACGTGGACATTGTGTCGAATCAATTAACACAAGCAGATTTTGCACTGAGTGAAAACCCTGGTAACATTCAAGGTCTCGTAATCAATGATTCTACCGGGGATCCACTCATCGGTGTTACTGTTGTCATCCGCCAATTTTCTCCGACAGGACCCATTGTTCAGACTGCCGCAACAGACAGCAACGGGGAATTTTTAGTAATGGGGATAACCCCAGGAGTATACGCGGTAACTGCGTTCAGCCCTTCCTCCGGATCACAAACCGCAACAGTATCTGTTGTGGCAGGTATAACGACAATGGTTACACTCGCTCTCTCTCCTGATGCAGGAGCTGTAGAGGGGATAGTCACTTCTTCAGTTACAGGAGAAGGACTAAGGGATACAAGGGTTTCGGTTTATGATGATAACGGTATTCTTGTTGTTGTTACTCAGACGGATAGTGAAGGAAGATACCGTGTGGAAGGGCTGAGTCCAGGAAACAATACGATTGTACTTTTCCACCCTTCTTTCCAAACAGCAAGTATCGGAACAACCATTTCGGCAAATGAAACGTCGATCGTTAATGCGGCTCTTCGTCCATCACCTGGAATGCTAGAAGGGCAAGTATTGGATGCGTTTGGTGAATTTCCGCTCCCTGGAGCTGTTGTTCAATTGTTTCCTGCCCAAAGTCTTATACCTGTAGCCAATGCTGTAACTGATGAGGATGGTTTCTATTCGTTCAACGGAGTGGCCCCTGGGGAATATACTGTAACGGCCTCTTTAACTGGTTACGCAAGAGGAGCAGTTGGTGCAACCGTTATTGAAAATCAAGTGACGATCATCGATATTTTCCTAATGCCTGATCAGGCTTCAATCAGTGGGTCGGTCACATCAAATGATGGGTTTCCCGTTCAAGGAGCGACGGTACGTGTAGTCGACCAAAATGAGACGGTCTTAGGAACAGGGGTAACTGCATTTGATGGTTCCTATGTCATTGGTAATCTGCCACCGGGTTCACACATTGTAATCTTTAGCGCAGCTGGGTTCGGGAGTGTGGTTATAGGGGTTATTCTTTCCCAAGGAGAAGAAGAGACTGGAGTAGATGCAGTGCTCCAACCAAACCCGGGGGCGATAGCAGGAATTGTTTACGATTCGGCGACGGAACGGGGGATCACCGGGGGAGATCTTGTCATTAGGAGGGTGATCGGGGATACGTCTACCGTGGTAGCTAGTACCACTGCTGATTCAAATGGAAGGTATACAGTAACTGGGCTTTCACCCGGACTTTATACAATCACCGCAAGCGCCATAGGGTATGGTCCGAGCACGGGTGCCGTTGTGGTGGAATCAGATGTCACCGAGAGAGTGGATATTCCGTTAACTTCCTTAACCGGCTCACTCGAAGGTCAAGTATTTGATTCAGACGGATTCCCTATTATGGAACAAGGGATCAGTGTACAGATTTTCAATGAACAAGGGCGTCTTGTGGAAACTCTGTTGGCGAATGATCTGGGTGAATTCACCGTGTTGAACTTGGAAGCGGGGGATTATCGGGTGGTTGTCTCAGCGCCAGGGTATGAAACTGCCGTTGTAAGTGCAATGATCACCGCTGGCCAAACGACGATGATTACGGTTGTGCTTCAAGGTGAACCTGGTACGTTGTCAGTGAATGTAAGGGATCGTATGACTGGAGTTCCGATTTCAGGAGCGAGTGTAACTGTTAATCTCCCTGATGGAACACTTATCGGTTCTGGAGTGACAGACAGCAATGGAGATGTAATTGTTACAGGTCTGCCAACGGGTGAGCTTATCCTATCTGTAGATGCTGAGAATTATATTACAGAAACCCAGACTATCGTAATTGAAGCAAACGAGGTTCTGGAATTAGCTGTAACACTCCAACGGATTCCACTGGGGAGGGTAATCGGTCAGGTTGTGGATCGGGAAACTACTTTCCCGATCCACGGAGCCCTCGTTGAGTTGATAAATGCCAACGGGACCGTTATAGCTTCCTCCATTACAGATGAAGAAGGATTATTCCGCTTTGAAGATGTGCCGAAGGGGACCTACCGCTTACGTATCTCAAGGCGCGGATATGAAACAGAAACGGTGATTATTGAAGTTGTGAACGGTGAAACGACCTATGTCCGGGTTGAACTGGATGGGGGAGGAGATCCGTGTTCGCTTGATGATCGAAGGGGATTCTGTACGGTTGAGAATCTTACGTGCTGGGAGGTCGGGAATCCAAATCGCAGAGAAAATAGATCAGTGCAGCTGCCAAGTGGAGATCAAGTAATGTTGCAGGTCATAAATGTAGCTATGACTTTTGATGTAACCATTACCATAGAGGGTACAAATGGAGTTTGTGTGAGTGATCCGGTGCAACGGACGATTTATAATCAAGTGCTCATGTATGCGCCTCAAGACACTGTTATCCATTGCTCCGTCGCTTTAAGTGAATGTACTTTAGACCTTGAGTGTAGAAATGGAAATCTCAGCTCTGTTATTCTTCGATTATTTTGGAACCAAAGCCTTCAAACTCAAACTGACGCAACCGTGCGATTAGACGGTACGTTCAACTCAGCTAGAGGTGAAGAGGTGGAAGCGCAGCGAGAGGGTGATATATGTATAAGCGTCACACGTGTGTTAGATTGGATTCAGGTATGCGTAGAAAAAGAGATCTCCATTGATGTAGAGAGGCTCATTTTTAGATGCAACTTTAGTTAAGGCAAATGATAAGTTAGCAGAAATATTTTGTTCATCATCTTATCCTGATGGCGTTCCACAATCCGTTAAGCTTTACTTCAAAGGGAATAAGGTCAAAGTTGATAATAAATATCCAACCAACTTTGACTTTATTTTAATACCTCAAAATTTGATGGAAATCATAGGGGAAACACTGTATTTCAGTGCTGAATATACCAAGTGAAAAAGGTGACACTTTAATGGAAAGGTTATTGAAGATCTACTCTTTTAGCTTGAAAGAGTAGCTATGAACTTTCTTCACATATGGGATCGCATCTGAACAATTTGAATGGATTAGGAATATTTTTTAAATTTCCAAGCCTCTCAAGAGATCATAAACTTTTGAGAGGCTTTTCTTTTAATCTTAAATTGCGAAAGATATATAGAGTAGCACACGAATAAAGTGGTGTAGTTAATGGGGACCCTGCATAATAGCCTTCTTCATCAATGGGTTGAACGGATGAGTGGTAAAGTGATGGAACAGCCATTAAAAGGTAAAGCCCCAGCCGTTAGTAAATTCGTATAGGGCTTTGCTTATATAGTAGTTTGGCTTTATGATTTCTAGTTCGCGGGTATCTAACGATAATAAAAAACCTGCAGCTGATCTTTCCCATCAATCGTAGCGAGCAGCACATCTTCCAACTCGGTATGGAACCGTGCGTTCAACTCCGCTTTTACCCAGCCCTCCCTTTTACCTACCGCCAACAGCTCTTCCTTTAAAAGCTTTCCTTCTTTAATGATCGTTCGTGGCAGATCAAATGGTTGTACGGTCAGCTGGAGGGCCCCTGCCGTAACGGGTTCAAATTCAGGTTTAAGGAAAACGGAAAGTTGGCCACTGGCTTCCCATGTAGCCAGTCCGATGTTTTCGACCGATTTGACCTGGAGCCTCCGCAGTTCTTCTAAAAGGAGATCCATCGGTATCCGGGCCTTTTTCATTCCATTATAAATAATCTCCCCGTTTCGGATGACGGGAATCGGTGAGCCGGTGACAAGCTTGTTGAAGGTGTTCCATTTTAACGTTCCATAGGTTGTTCCAATGTAAAAAAGGACGAGGGCGAGGGTGGTAATAAGTGAGCCATTTAAGCTGACTTCGTGGTCCGCCAGGGGGTTGGCGATAATGTTACCAATAATTAGCGCCAGGACAAAGTCGATAAGCCTTAATTGGGAAATGGCTCGCTGGCCGAACATGCGGGCGACCGCCACTAGAAAAAGATAGGCGACAGCGGATCTGAGTATCCATTCGATGGTCGTCAGGCTGTGCTGGGCTTGAAAGAAATCCATACGGTCACGTCCTTTATAATGTAAGCTTTTCTTAGTTTGCACGGCTCACCTTTTCTTACTCGAGGGAGCACGTTTTTTAAGAAAATACATCTTTTAATGATTCATTTCCTCTTTTCAATTGATAGAATGAATGTAATAGTGAAACGGAAATAAAGGAAACAAACAGGTTGGATTGCTGGTATGAGGCAGGGTGCATTTAAAAGGCGAGGAGGACGAATATGTGAACGAGAAACAATTGGAGAAAAACTTAAGGAAGGGCTGGGAACGTGAACAGGAGATGCAAAGAAATCGGGAGGAGAAATTCTGGAATCATCCAGACAATTCGGACAAACTGGAGACTGTTTTAATGCGACTCACCAAGAATGAGCTTGATGAGATCAGAAAGAAGTTTGATTTCCCTGGACTCAGTTCGTTGAATAAAAGGCAGTTAGTTCAGGAACTCCTCAAATTACTTCCCGAGCACTTCTATCGTTCTGTTTATTTACTGGATCAGGAGCGTTATAAGCTTGTAAAATGGATTGTGAAGCAAGGGCATGTAAGTGGACGAACCTATAATTACTATCAAGCCAGCAGCCTGGTAGCCTACAGTCTCGCTTTTCCTGCGATGAACGAGGGAAACAGGGTACTGATTCTGCCGGAGGAATTGATTCAGGCTTTTCATCAGCTTAAAGGGCAGAAGCTGGAGCAAATCGTGAAGGAGAATACCGAATGGATTCAGCTCACCAGAGGGATGTTGCATTATTATGGTTACCTGAATCATAGGGATCTCCTTTCCTTGCTGGAAAAATATACCGATACAGAGGTTGAGAGTCTCCGCTATTTTCGCGTCATAAGTGCATATCAGAGCCTCCACGGAGGTATTGTCAGCGTAAATGACGGCTATGCCGATTTAGAGGTCGATGATTTTACTGTGTTAAAAGAAGAACAAAAAAAACGTTCGGAACTTTCCTTTTATCCTTTTACGAAAAAACAGCTGTTACAGACAGGGGCTGGTAGGATAGGCCCTTCAGAAGCTATGGAGCCCTTTCTTCAAGTTATGCGGGCGAATTATGATATAAAGGGAGAAGAACGGGAGGAAATCGCCGGTTTATATGAAAGCATGATTAAGGAAGACTATAGCATGAAGGAGCTGTTGGAAGATGTACAGGAAATGTTTGAAATTCCATCAGTTGAAGTCTTAAAAGAAATGACAGATTCTCTTATTTTCGCAAATAATCATACTCGGCTTTGGATGCTAAAAGGTTATAAACCAACTGAACTCTCAAGGGGAAACAAGTCCGAAGCTGCTGATGAAAAGAAAAGTAACATTCTTCCATTTCAACAGCCGAAAAAAATCGGGCGGAATAATCCCTGTCCTTGCGGAAGTGGGAAAAAATATAAAAAATGCTGTGGAAAATAAAGAGAGGAGGCCAGTGAGAAAAGCTATGAAAGTAAAGCTGGATAAAGTAGTCGAACTCTTAGAAATGGATAACCCTGAATGGGCTATATATTTTGATAAACAGACCTATGAATTTGTTACCTTCAGTCAGGAAAGCGCTCGTGCCGCAGAGGCTGACGAACCGTATGATCATTTACCAGAATGGCAGAGAAATGAGCGAAAAGCAGCAGATATGGTCATGGACGATGTATCAGACCGCTTCATCCACTTGTCAGAAGAGGAGGATGTGGATGAATATAGGATGATCGAAGAATTTTCTTATTCGATAAAGGATGAATTGCAGAGGGGAAGCCTGTTAAAAGCTATCCGCGGACGCGGGGCCTTTCGTCGTTTCAGGAAGAATATTGAGGCCTGGGGGCTGCTTTACGATTGGTATGATTTTCGGGAAAAAGGATATAAGCAAGCGGCCAGAGAATGGTGTGAAAGAAATGATATTGCCATATGAGAAGAGAATGACTTTCCAATATTAAAAGTGTCGAATGAACAAGCCTCAAGAGTTAATAAAACTTTTGAGGGCTTTTATTTTATAAAGCCAAACTGTGTATAATTTTTTGGGAAACGAAAAATTGAGCCATGAAACTTGATAATAGTAACAGAAAAATATTGATCAAGATCAGTTAAGTATTCTCTCTCGTCCAATTCTTTCACTGACTATAAAGCATCATACATAAACGAAAAATCACCGTAGAAGAGTTATCATTCATCTACGGCGATTTTTTAGGGAATGCCCATCAGGTTTAAAGAAAATCCTCACCAGAATTGACTGCTATTCTCTATGAATATAGAGAGAACAAAAAGGGATCTGCTCTTTAAAACAGGTTCTTTTTTGTGTCCAGTATTACACTCCCAGACGACAGATTCTGTCAGTGTTTTATAAAACTAGCTTCGATAAAAAATGTTTTATCGAAGCCATAGAATTAAAAGGATAACTACTAAATGTTTCGAGGTCTCTACGACAAAGTAAATAGAGAGGCTCAATTTGTCCAAGCATTCCTTAAATCTATGAGTATTCTTATATAAACAAGAAAGGGGGTGTACTTAGTAATAGTTTCCATAGGGTTCTTTCTGTTAGTTTGAGCAACAAAAAAATGGCTCCTTCGTCGTGGTGAACAGAAAACCGCTTGACACCTTAGGGTAAAGGCGTCAAACGGCTTCCAGTTTTGTTGAACTCCCACAAATAGAGGCAATTATATTTTCGCTTCCCAATTTTTCTTTTCTTCATCTTTCATCATATCTTCTGCGTCCTGAGGGTATGCTGTCCGGAAAGCATGATGGTCAGATTCAATCACTTCTACCATTTTATCGATCATTTCCTGCGGATCATATTGATCGTCTAAAATTTTCTCCGTTTCAGCAATCGACTCTCTTGGTGTGAAGTTTTTATTTTCATCGTACCATTTATGCTTTTCTTCAAACATACGGTCGTTAAAGCCGGTTTCGAATGGTCCAGGGTTAATAGTAGCTACCTGGACATTAAACTCTTCAAGTTCGGCTTTCATTGTCTTCGCTACCGCTTCCAGTGCATGCTTGGATGCTACATAAGGCCCAAGGTACGGCATGCCGACAACACCGGCAATGGAACTCATAAATACAATTTTCCCTGCTTTCTTTTCTACGAACTTCTTAGCTGCTATTTGAGCATTTTCCAGAGTGCAAAATACGTTTGTTTCAAATATATCCCGGACGCGGTCGACTGGAATCTCCGCAATGGGACCGCCTTCTCCAATAGCTGCATTGGCTATGAAAATATCATAATTATAGTCATGAATTAACTGCTGGTCCCGCTGATTTTTAATGTCTAATTTAATTACTTCTAATTCTACTCCAGCTTCTGAAGCTGCTTCTCTTAAACTAGTGATTTGGGAGATGATCTCAACTGCCGCAATCACGTGATGGCCTTTTTTGGCTAATCCGATTGCTGTGCCTTTTCCTAAACCGCTGCCTGCACCAGTGATAAAGATCGTTTTACTCATTTTTCACTTCCTCCCTTACGAAATCCTATGTCAGTGTAGTTCCCACATGTCCATTTGTTAAAACACTACTCCCTGAAATGTGCACTAAATGTACGGGAATAATAGTTATCACATTGCTAATACGTTTTTCTCATGTATAGTGAAAGCATAATGCAGGAAGCGTGAACGTGGTCCTGAATATAACCAAGGGGGAATTAGAATGCGAAAGATAATCTTATCGACCGAAAGCGGCGCCGACTTACCGGGTGATCTAGCTGAAAAGTACGGTATTCAAGTAGTTCCCATGCACATTATTATGGATGGGAAGGATTATTTAGACGGTTCTTTGCCGGTCCAGGATATTTATGACTATTACGAACGTACGAAGAAAATACCTTCCACCACCTCCACAAACGCTCATGAGTATCAAGAATTTTTTGCAACTATAAGAGAGAATTATCCAGATTGCTTCATTATACATATTGGTTATACATCAAAAGCGTCTTCTTCTTTTCAAAATGCTGTCATTGCTGCGGAAGAGTTTGAAGATATTTTTCTCATAGATGCTCTGAATGTTACTGGAGGGTTAGCTGCGATTGTATTGTATGCTGCTGAGTTATTAGAAAAAGATCCGAGCATTGAACCGGAACGATTAATTGAAAAAATAGAGGCAATCGTTCCTAAAGCAAGGCTGGCTTTCATCCCAGGCAGCCTGGAGTTTCTTAAAGCTGGAGGACGAGTAAGCAATATGGCCTCTCTGATTGGAGCTCTGTTGAAAATAAAGCCATGCATAGAGTTGAAGGATGGAAAGCTTATGCCTACAAAGAAGTATCGCGGGAAAATGGGTGGAGCTGCTGAAAAACTTTTGAGGGATTACTTAACTGAATTCGACATCAATAGAGAGCAGGTTTATTTTATCTACTCCATCGGACTTGATGAAAAGATCAAACAGCGGATGGATGAGCTTGCTGAAGAAAATGGATTCCGAAATATTAGATGGATTCAAGCGGGCGGTATGATTTCGACGCATTCTGGAGCCGGGGGTTTCGGGGTAGCAGGGTTAGAGCACTAGTACGGGGACTATTGCTATGATGTACCAGTTTATGATGAAAAAAATCATCATTCACCAAGGGAAGAAGAGGTTGAAAAGTACTTTATTGCACGACCATATTCTAGAAAGTTGATCTTTTCGAGTAAGGGGCAGGGGTGTTTTCATGCCTGTGGCAGCAGTATTCTTATTGTACCTATATAATAAACAGGAGCGGAGAGGCCCATGACTGGGGTCTCTCCGCTTCTTAAATGAGGATCAAGCGATTTTTTAAAATTTGATGTCTTCTTCATTTGCTACGACCAATAATGTTTTACCCTTCTCTAATTCTTTGTGTATCTCCTTAGCCTTGGATTGTTCGAACCCGATTTCTTTCATCTTGGAAATCAACTTATCGTCTTTCCCACGGAAAATATTCTTTGTCGCTGTACCGAGTCCAGTTTCACTTACACCGATCTTGTTGGCATCTGTCTGTCTTTTCGCACGTCTGACGTGGTCATTGTCATGTGAAAGAATGTAAATATTATCTTCATCTACTCCATGTTCTTTAATTCTGTCGATAGATTCACCCATTTGTTCATCATCACCAAAAATTTGATAGTTCGGTTGCAATGATATCGCCTCCTTTAGAAAGAGGTTACCCTGGGAGGAGAGCAACTTAAACAATGAAGAAAGTCCTGTTATCAGGAAGGGAATAGAGTGACTTAATAAAATGAAACGTAATAAGACACCTGCAAAGTTGTAATACTACTTACAGTTGGTGGTGTTTTTCTAATGGAAATGCGTATGCAGGGGGATAGGGATGGCACCGTAAGACCTAACAAGTGTTTCCCATCTTCTTAAGCGATAAGCCAAACCACGCCACTCTCATTTTTATTCCAATATCTTTTTCCATAACGCTATTCAATTCTTCAATATCAACCATACCAGATTCATCCATTGCCTTTGTCGCATATATAATACATTCAGTAAAGTCAAGTTTGTGATCAAGTATGTTGTAAATGATTTGCCAAACTTGAGAAGCATTGACCGTGTTCTTTGAATTCGTTTCTTTATTTATTGATTTCCTTTCTTGCATTAAACCATTTTCGTTTACTTCTCTATAGGTTTTATATTTAGGCCGAAATATATCCTTAATACCAAGCCGTAAGTTATTATATTGAGGAAGGACCGGGGCGCTTGTATATATTTGGAAACTACTGATCCCGTTTAGTCTGCAAGCTTCTGTTATTGCACGCTGATCTTCACCTTGACAATAACCTGATAATTTTGACATCAACAATAATTCCCGACCTGTTTTATAAGTTTTTTTATCATATAGTGCGATAAGCTTTTCAAATTCACTTGTTAACTTTTCTGTGTAGAACTTTTTTCCATTTTCATTCGCAGCTTCTGATACAAATAAACCAATAGTTTTTGGGTATCCATTTCCTTTAACAGCATAGTGAGCAATGTAGTTCTCCCTTGTAAGAGGCAAATCCTTGTTAATACTTTTCCATATAAGCTTGAAAAATTTAGAGTAATGATTGTGATCTAACACCTTTTGAAGAATTTTATCTGTACTGAATAGACGCATGATATATTCATTTAAGCCTGTTTTTTGTAAGCGTTCGGAGAAAGTCATCTTTCCAGGTTTAAAATAGGACTTTATCAACATTTTAAATACTTCTTTTATTGAAGTATCATTTGTATAACTATAATTATAGATTGCATCCGCATTTTGCCCGCTCATAAGAATCTCATATCCGTTTTCTTGTGCATAAGAAGCCATATAAATCCATAGTCTACCATCTTTATACTCGAATGGAAGTAGATCATCGAGTTTTCCTTGCCACTTATCGTAGAAATCCTTTATCTTAACTTCTATATAATTGATGTCTAAATTGTACAGTTCAGCAATTTTTTGAACTCCTGATTGATCTTTTAAGTTATCATCGAGCACTAAATCTTTAATTTCACCTGTTACATAGTGGAGATTCACTTCATTGTTCTTCGCAATACTAGCAATATGCATAGAGTCAAGTCCTCCAGAGAGCATCATCAATGGCGCTTTCCCCTCACCTGAAAGGGCAAATAAAACCTCAGTGATAGCATCTTTTATGTTTTTATATCTCGGTTTTGGCATCTTCAAATAACCTTCAATTACCTCATTATTTATGAGCTTATATACTTTAGTAGGCGTTAATAAATGAATCTTCTTATAAAACGTTCCACCACACCACGTGTGATCCCAGTTCAGGAAATAAAAGATTTGAAACCAATCTAAATCTGGATCTGTTTGCTGTGGTAGTGAATATAAGTCGTTACTAATGAAAATATCCTCCGAAATTTCATTCATATACATCCGACAATGGCCATAAAAATCCACTGCAAAATTAATGATTTCCCCGTTTTTTGTTTCTAAAAAAAAGCAATCACCTGTCAATCGAGGGATCAGGTCGGTAAACTTGATGTTTCTTAACTTACTAAATTTTTCAGGGGAAAATGCTGATGAGTCTAGTAGAAGTGGTTTTCCATATAACAACAGCGTGGAGTCATTATTTGTTACATCTATGATATAACTTGGTTTTACATCTGCATCCCATTTACCAGTTGTCTTATTAATAGAGATTTTCATACGATTCCTCCTCATATAAATATAAATTTATCGCTCATATGTATATGGGTGGCCCTCATGGCTGGGAGATGTTGGAATATCGAAAAGGACATATTGTGATTCTCCGTGACCGTCATCGCTCGAAGCGTTAGATCGCTCTTTTGTCTAAGGATCTGGAAGGTAAGAAGGTCCATCGTTCAAACGTATGCGAAGCGTTTGCAAATCAAGTACTTTTCAAAATAATAAAATCTCACTAAAGGCTGGCAAAATAGATTTAAATACGAGAGCCATGATGTTTCTAAAAAGGAGACTTATAATACATTTCAAGTAATATTTATTAAATCGATGAGTATTTATAAGATGAATTGACCAGGAGGTATCAAATGTGAAAACAACTGCTATAATCCCTCTAAGAAAAGGCTCTAAAAGTATAATTAACAAAAATAGAAAAAAAGTATTGGGGAGACCGTTATTCACATGGGTATTAGGTGAAGCAATTGCTAGTAACCTTGATGAGATATACATTTACACAGATGACGAATTGATAATAAATTATGTTAAAAATGAGTACAAATGGTCTGCTAAGGTCAAAGTACTGTCCAGAAGTGAGGAAAGTGCTACCGATGAAGCTAGCACGGAATTAGCTATGAAGGAATTTTCTTCAAAAATAAAATATGATTATGATGTTTTATGTCTTTTGCAGGCAACTTCTCCATTGACGACAAAGGAATATATTAATAGCACACTGGAAAAAGTAGTAAATAAAAATTTTGATTCATGTTTAACCGTCGTAGAATACAAAAGATTCTTCTGGAATGAAGAAGGAGTTAGTTTAAACTATGATTTTAGTAATCGACCTAGAAGACAAGAATTCAAGGGAACTTTAGTAGAAAATGGAGCAGTGTACGTTACGACTAAATCCCAATTTATCAATTCAGGCAATAGGCTGGGTGGTAATATAGGGGTGGTTAAAATGCCTGAAGATACACTTACAGAAGTGGATGAACCAAATGATTTAGTCGTGGTGGAAAAATTATTATTAAATCGATTAAAACAATCTAAAGGAGCACCTACGACCATTAAAGCAGTTGTCTTTGACGTCGACGGAGTTTTTACAAATGGGAACATAACTTATTCCACGGATGGGGATTTTTCTAAAGAGTTTAATATGCAGGATGGAATGGGTGTTGAGCTACTTAGAGAATGTAACTTACCAATAGTTGTCATGACTTCAGAAAAAAGTGACATAGTGGTTCACAGAATGAATAAATTACATATTGAACATGTTTACTCGGGTGTAAAAGATAAATACTCCTTGTTGGAATATTTATTGAAAGACCTCAATCTCAAAAGAAATGATTTAGCATATGTAGGTGATGATATTAATGATTTACCTAACATATGTTCAGTAGGGTGGGGGATCTGTCCTGCTAATGCAATGGAAGAAGTTAAGATGGAAAGTGATGTAATTCTTACAAATAGAGGAGGGTTTAAAGCTGTTCGGGAAGTAGTGAAATTCATCATGAATTACAACAAAAGATTTTAGGAGGAATACTTCTGAAAAAGTCTAAAGTGATCGCTGAAATTGGGGGGAATCATAAAGGTGATATGGCTGTTGCAAAAGAATTAATAAAAGTAGCGAAAATTTTTTGCAAAGCTGATATTATAAAATTTCAAACAAGAAACATAAAAGTATGGGCGGAGAGAATGCCTGATATGTATAACGGGCCACATCCCAATCCACATAATTCATACGGTAATACTTATCAGGAACATAGAGAATTCCTTGAATTTTCTATAGATCAGCATGTGGAACTGAAAAGATATTGCGAGGAAATAGGAATTACTTATAGTACTTCTGTGTGGGATATTGACTCGGCAAAAGGGATAGCTGCATTAAACCCTGAATTCATAAAGATTCCATCTGCTTGTAATACAGATTACAGGATGTTGGCATGGTTGTGTGAAAATTATTCGGGAGAAATTCACGTCTCGACTGGTATGACCGACAAAAAAGAGATTGATCGAATAATGAATTTGTTTATTGAAAAGAAAAGAAACAAAGATGTAGTTTTATATAACTGTACATCGGGCTATCCAGTTCCGTTTGAGGATGTAGCTTTGTTAGAAATAAATAATCTTAAAAAAAAGTATGGAAATAAAATAAAAGCTGTAGGTTTCTCCGGGCACCATAGAGGAATTGCAGTAGATATTGCAGCTTATACTTTGGGTGCTGAATATATCGAGAGGCATTATACGCTTGATCGAACATGGCAAGGTACAGATCATGCAGCGTCATTAGAGCCTGAGGGAATAAGAAGGCTAGTCAGAGATTTAGAAAGTGTTAGAAAAGCACTTAATTATAAAGAAAAAGAAATCTTAGATATCGAACAAATTCAAAGAAAGAAATTGAAATATGTAGGAAAATACAAAAGGTAAAGGTTGGTACTAAGTGAAGGCACTTCACATTGCAAGTTTTAATGGGAATATTGGAGATATAATAAACCATGCTGGATTTGATGCGCAATTCAAAAAGAATGTTTGTAATAATATAGAATTCGTAAGGGAAGAGATTCGGGATTATTATAAAGTTAGAAGTCATAAAAGTTTTAACACGGAAAAATTCATCAAGTTAGCTAACAGCTTTGATCTTATAGTTATTGGCGGAGGTAATTTTTTATCTCCATGGTTAGAAATATCTAACAATGGTACAACATTTGATATATCAATTGATAATTTAAAAAAAATCAAAACCCCTATTTTATTCAATGCAGTCGGTTGTGAAGGAAGCTTAGGATACAGTGAAAGCACAATTCATAACATAAGGGAATTTTTGGATCATATTCTCTTATCTGAAGCAAGTGATAACTATTTTTTCACTGTAAGAAATGATGGATCGTATTCTTTTATAAAAAATGTTATTGGCAAGAAATACTCAAATAAAGTCTTTGAAATACCTGACAATGGCTTCTTTTGTCCTACAGAGAATTTTCAACTAAGTAATGACAATGAAAAAATATTAGGTATATCAATTTCAGAAGATAGATTAAAGGCAAAGCTTTCCCCGGATGAATATCAATCTTTTATTAAAAAACTCACCACAATTATTTCCTTCTACGTTAAAGAATCTTATAATATAAAATTCATACCGCACACCTTTAATGATTATAAACTTTTAGTCGATTTGTTTGATTATCTGGAAGATAGTATCCTTAGAAATAATATTACTGTAAGTGAATTACAAACTAATAGCAAAAGTGGCAAAGAAGTAATTGGTTCTTACGTTAATTGCAATCAAGCTATTGTGATGAGGTTTCATGCAAGTATTTCATGTGTAAGGCTAAATATACCTTTTGTTGCCTTGACTTTAGACCAAAGACTTCTAGCATTATTCAACAGTCTGGATTTAGAAAACATTTTTAACATTAATGAAAATTTCAGTGCTTTTGATATTATTGGACATTTCAAAAAAAGCTCGCACAATCATGCTGATTTATTGGATCAACTTTATATATCACATTCATATATTTTTAAAAGTATAAAGAGGTGGGTAAATACCCACGTAGCCTCAGGTTAAAATGAAAAACGACGGAAATATGGACAGTAGTTAGGCTTTCCCATAGGTCATCAGACTGCAAGTAATTCACAGTAAATAGGATATTACTAAACCCCCTACTATCATTTCATTAAAAATGGATACACATAAATCTTTTCCATCGTTTCCATATATTTTTCCGGGGTCAACTTTAATACCGCCTCTAATGTTTTGTCAGGTTCGAATAATTTTACTTTCCAAATATTCTTCAAGAAATTAAATTGGGTAATTAGTTCATGGACAGCAAATGCCTGCCAAAAGCTGTTTTTTTCTCTTTTTTTAAGTTGATAGCCTTGATAATGAGGTGTGTTTGTCAAATATAAATTACAATGGAAAACTTTAATATATTTAGGGTTGAAGTGGAGGATGTCGAATAAGACGTTGGGGAGGGCATTTGGACTTCCGCTAAATAAGAATTCAGCAGGTAAAGGAAAAAAAGCTCTACCTTCCTGGGTAGATATTTTGTCCTTCTGGTACTGATATCGAATACTTTTAAAGCACGAAAACTTTACATCGTTCAGGAAATAAGTATCATTACTATTTAGATAGTTTGCTGTTCCACCATTATAATAAGAAACATCTATTCGATTACCAAAACCGTTCTTTGGTAATCCTCCTTTATAATTAAACCTGATCACAACATCAAAGGAGTTGATTTCTTTTGAAAAATCTTCTTTTACCGGCGCTGGTCCAACAATGGCTACTCTTTTCCCGCTTATATAATTAAAAAATGTCCGATCCGCTTTTGAAAAATTAGGTTCACATAAAATGGTAGCCTGTTTTTTATCACCTTTCAGTATGGTGTGGAATATTTTCCATCTATCCAATAATGACTTATCAAAGTCATTTTTTTTGATCCTAGCGATAATTTCTTTCGCACTTTTGAGGTCTCCTTGGTCAGCAAATGCTTTCAAGGAGTGTATTGAAGTATTATTAAATGATTCCCCAAAGGAGTTATATGTTGCACTCTCAATTCCTTTTGTCCTTGCAACATGAGCAACTTTAAAAAGACCATTGGATATTAATAAAAACACCAAACCATTCCACTTTATACTCGGTAATGAATTTGCACTCAGTTTAGACGTATGTTCAATAAGCACTTCTGAATAATTAGATGTGTATTTTTTTATATTGTGCCTTTGTTCTATAGCTCTTAACACCTTTTGTAAATAATCACTAGGTAACCCTTCATAATTTTCTAAGTTACTATTATATATATCGTTTAATTTTGATAATCCCTTCTGAAAAGCCTTATTATCTCCAACTTTCAATATATTTGTTATCTCGTTTGATTCCATCATTTATTTTTCATGCCCCTCCTTGGCTTTTTCTTTATATCAATTGATATGGTTTTATAATTTTTAAAGCTTCTTTTATATGAAACATTTAATCTTTTCAATTTTTTCTCTCCTAGAATTTATAATTTCTTAAACACCAATATAAAGTTTAAGACAATTTATTCTGGTATTTCACTCTCTATCATACATATGATTAAACTAATGTTTTTGTTACAGTTACATATTAAATACATGATTCAGGTTGAAAATATTAAACGCTTTTTCAGACGAAATTTAGTACTACTTAGCCTTTCCCTCTTATTTAATGGCCTTCGCTTCAAGTCTATACTCCTTACTTGTGAAGTTTTTGATCTATGCTGTAATAGGGATAGAGCATATTTCCTAAATATTTACATATAGGTTTAAATGGGGGGAGATGTTGGTGGGAAATAATAGTACTTTACGATATCCGAATGATATGCTTTCAATCATCAGAAATGGTTTGCCTAAACAGGGGGAATCCAAAAGAATTCTAATCATAGGAGCTGGAATGGCAGGGCTTGTTGCCGCTTCATTACTTAAGCAAGCAGGTCATGATGTGACTATATTAGAAGGCAACAATCGTATTGGCGGGAGAGTTTATACGATTAGATCACCCTTCTTTGGATTTGGGAATTACTTGGATGTTGGTGCAATGAGAATTCCGACAAATCACAAATTAGTGATGGAATATATACGGAAATTTGGTTTACCTGTTAATCCTTTTATCAACACATCGCCCGAAGATTTGATTTATGCAAATAATGTCCTTACAACTAGGAAGTATTACGAAATAAATCCAGACGTTTTAAATTATCCTTTGAAAGAGAATGAGAAAGGGAAGACTGCAAAAGAGCTTTTTTTGGAAGCTACCCAGCCTTTCATTGACCTATACTATGGTAGTACACTGGAGGAAAAGCAAAGACTGAGGGAGAAGTATGCTCATTATTCGATGAGAGAATTTTTAAAGTACAATCCCTTCAGCATTGATATGTCAGATGCTGCTATAAGGAAAATGTATGTTCTTTTAGGTATTGAGGGGTTTCCAGAGTATTCATTCATTGATATCTTAACTGATATCGCCTTCCCGATTTTCAGTCAATCTATAGATTTTATTGAAATTACGGGTGGGAACGATCTATTACCATGGTCTTTTTATCCTGAGTTAAAAGATAACATTCGGTTTAATCAGCAAGCTGAAAAAATATATCAGACCGAAAGAAGAGTAAAGGTTGAGACTATAAATCCTCAAACGAAATATAAAAGATGTTTTGATGCAGACTATGTAATTGTAACTATTCCATTTCCTTTGTTTCAATTTATAGATGTTTACCCCTATGAATCTATTTCATTTGAGAAATATCAAATCATAAGGGAACTGAACACTATAAATGCTGTTAAGATAGGAATGGAATTTAAGACCCGTTTTTGGGAGAGGGCAGGTGTAGGAAATGCTGTTACCGATCAACCGACGAGGTATACCTACGTTTCAAGTCATGGCTTGGGCACACATGGACCAGCCGTGCTATTAGCCAGTTACACCTGGGGGCATGATTCAGAATTGTGGACAAGTTTACCCCTGGAGAAAAAAATCAAGGAAGCTCTCACAGATCTTTCTGAAATATACGGGAATGTAGTATATGATGAGTATGTAACAACTGTGGCTTACGACTGGGGACTTAATTCCTTTTCAGCTGGAGCTTTCACTTTGTTTCTTCCAGATCAAGGGGAAATGTTAAACGAAGTGATGAGAAAACCGGAGGGGCGCTTGCATTTTGCTGGAGAAGGCCCCTCCAAATTTCATGGGTGGATAGAAGGAGCAATTGAATCCGGAATTAGGGAAGCGTATGAAATTAACAAAAGGATATGAAGTTACCGATGATGAGAAATTATAGAATGAGTTGGTTTCAAAGAATTTATGACCATTACCATTGAAAATATACGGTTAGGAAGGAAGCAGGAAAGGATGAGTACGCTTGCTGATATTAAATAAAGAAGAACTAACTAGTTTGGTAGATATGGGCGAAATCATAGAGCGCACAGCTGTCGCACTAAAGGAATATTCAGCAGAAAGAACAGTTACCCCTATTCGTGCCGCTTTACCCTTTAATGAAGGTCAAAATACTGCATTAGTCATGCCTTCCGTAGCTGAAGAACTGGGAGTTGTCGGCTTAAAAGTAGTAACCGTAGCTCCAAATAATAATCAATTAGGGAAGAAAACCATAAATGGTGTGGTCATGCTGTCAGACTTCGAAACCGGGGAACCTACCGCACTATTAGAAGGTTCTTATTTGACAATGGTTAGAACAGGCGCTTTATCTGGGGTAGCCACGAAATATTTGTCCCGTCAGGATTCTAAAAAGCTCTGTATTATCGGTACAGGGGCTCAAGCTGAAGGACTGGTTGAATCTGTACTCGCTGTTCGGGATAGTGAAGAGATTTCCCTTTTTAATCGTACAGAACAAAAAGCACACGAATTTGCTGAATATATTAAAGGGAAATTTGATAAACGTGTACGAGTATATTCAGACGCAAACGATGCTGTAAGTGAAGCTGATATTATTGTTACTGCAACAAACTCTTCAACACCGGTATTTTCTAAGTCATTAAAACCAGGTGTACATGTGAATGCAGTAGGTTCGTTCAGGCCGACGATGCAGGAGTTACCCTCTCATGTAATGCCTTCAGCCAACAAAGTAGTGGTGGAATCAAAAGAAGCAGCTTTAGAAGAAACCGGTGATTTGCAAGTTCCAATTGAGGAAGAAATTTTTAAACCGAGCGACATCTATGGTGAACTTGGGCAAATCGTGTCCGGAGAGAAGAAAGGCAGAGTCAGCGAAGAAGAAATCACAGTCTTCAAATCAGTTGGACTAGCAGTCGTGGATATTACAGTAGCCCAATATTTTTATAATAAAGCTATTGAAAAAAAGATAGGAAATAATGTTCAATTATAATTTGTAATTAAAGGTCTTTCTTCTTCCTTTTAAAAGCTCCCAAATGGCTTTGAAGAATAGTAGAAATTAACTTTCACCTTGGTAAGCAGATTTATGAACATTTCACAAAAATTAATTCTAATAAGGACAAAAAGAAGAATTGCTATGGCAGCTTCTGAAGTTCGTTTTTCTGTTGTAGTTTTCTTGGTTCTGCGTTGCAATTTTAAAATATTTATTAATGAAGCCTCTCCTTAAGCTATTGATTAAGGGAGGCTTATTTCTATTCTAATAGCTATGGTGTTCACTTTCTTGATTGTGAGAAGTCTATAATGCCGCGGCGGGGGATTTGCTTTGCTTAAAATAAGTAGTAATCATAAAGAATTACATAAGGTAAGGGGCGTAAACGACCAAAAGGATAATAACCCATATTATATCAACGAAGTGCCAGTAATAATTGAATATCTTATGTTTTTCCTTAAAGAGATTAAAAGGTAAAACTTTTCCCTGGATGAAAAGTACTATCATCCACCCCAGTCCAAACGTTACATGGGAAGCGTGCAAACCGACTAGTACATAATAAGATGACAAGAAATTGTTCGTAGATATAACATGTCCTTCCATGATGAATTTACGGAACTCATCTAATTCAAAGTACATAAAAGCAGCGCCTAATAAAAACGTAAGCCCAATCCCTGCCATGATCAGTTTCATATTTCGGTCGTTCAGCCCTTTTTCCGCAATAAGCAGGGTTCCACTGCTTGATAGCAGAAAGATGGAGGCAAGGATGGTTGTCTTCAATTCGAATAATTCACTAGGGTGCGGGCCGACCTGAGGAGGAGTATAAATGATATAAGTAGCAAATAATGTACTGAACATTATCGCTTCAACGAAAAGGTAGATGAAAAAGCCTGTTTTTTTATCATGAAATAAATCTTGAGACGTGGTCTTACTACTCATTCTCCCTCTCCTCCTTCTCATATACGGACTTCCGCTCATCATTGAAGGCTCTTATTATAAAGGTACCTAACGACATTATCCCACCTAAAATTTGCATCCAAAGCCAACCATAAATAAATCCGAAACTCAGAATGAATAAACCAGCAGACAAGAACATTGGCTGAATCGTGGGTGTAGAGATAGGTGTTGCCCTGTGGTTCTCTGTAGTAGGGATTTGCTTATTATTAATTTTCGCCCACCAAAACATATCTCTTCGTTCAATGATCGGCATCTTTTCAAAAGGGTGCTCTGGGGGTGGTGATGGAATACTCCATTCCAATGTACGCCCATTCCAAGGATCGTTCTCTACTTGTTTATTTTTTCGATGGGTTTTTACGATATTCCATAGGAAAAATAACATGGAAAAGCCCATGAGGTAAGCACCAATACTACTAATGAAATTGTAAGCCCATATGCCATCGTCATATGTATAATCATAGACACGTCTAGGCATACCATTGAGCCCGGCTAAATGCTGAAGGAAGAACGTCATATGGAAACCGATGAGAAAAAGCCAAAAATGCCATTTTCCCAATTTATCATCTAATTTCATACCCGTCATTATTGGATACCAATAGTATATGGCAGCAAATGAAGCCAATATTGTAGAACCGACGATAACATAATGGAAGTGGGCTACAACAAAGTAAGAATCATGGAACTGCATGTCAGCGGCAGCTGAACTAAGCATGACTCCAGTGACTCCACCCATTACGAAGGTAGGGATAAACCCTAAAGCGAACAACATAGGGGCCTTGATGCTAATAACCCCGCGCCTCATCGTGAAAAGCCAGTTAAATACTTTGATCCCTGTAGGAATGGCTATCAGCATCGAAGCGACAGCAAAGAATGTATCAGAAAATGGGCCGAGTCCCACTGTAAACATATGGTGAGCCCATACCATTAATCCGAGTAAGCCGATTAATGCCAGTGCTGCCACCATAGAGGTGTATCCGAACACATTTTTTCTTGAGAAGTTAGAAATAATGTCGGAAAAAATACCGAATGCCGGTAAAGCGATGATATACACCTCTGGATGCCCGAATATCCAAAAAAGATGCTGCCAATAAACCGGATGACCTAATTCCCCCAGAAAGAAAGTGGCTCCGTAAAGCCTGTCAAATTGTAACAAGAGCAAGGCGATGGCCAGAACTGGGAAAGCAATGAGAATTAAAAAAGAAGTAATTAATGTCGCCCATGGAAAAAGGGGCATTCTCGTAAGCTTCAGTCCTGGAGCTCTTAAGCGTATTATGGTTGCCATCATATTAATAGCGGCAAATATAGTCCCAAGCCCTGAGACTTGGAGTCCGAATATGTAAAAATTGTTATTTGGTCCAACAGTAAACGAGTCGGTAGATAGAGGGGCATAGGCAGTCCATCCCATGTTCGGCGCAGCGTTAAAGAAAAATGCGAGAAAGAATATCGTTCCCCCCGTTAAGAATAAATAAAAACCAATCAAGTTTAAAAAAGGGAAAGCTAAGTCATTCGCCCCGATCTGCAGAGGGACAGCCACATTCATCAACCCGATTAAAATTGGAGTAGCTACAAAAAAGATCATCATTGTACCATGTGTGGTGAACAACTCATTAAACTTCTCTCCCTGAAAAACCCAAAATTGGTTTTCTGGCGAGATAAGCTGGGTTCGCATTAATAAAGCATCCACTCCCGCTCTAAAAAAGAAGAGCATCGAAAAGAGGATATATAATGTCCCTACTTTCCTATGATTGGTGCTTGTTGCATAATCCCAAACCAGTGGCCAATAGTACTTTTTTGTAATCCAATATAAAGCGATAGGAAGTGCTATGATGGCAGATATCCAGCCTGCAATAACGTCAGAAGGTATAATGATAAGGTTGCCGTTAAAAGTGAATTCCATAGGTTCACCCCTTTTTTATCTTTTATTTTTCTTTTGCCAGCCACTCCTCGAAGTCTTCCACTGGTATTACTTCAGTAACAAATCTCATATCAGCATGCAAAATACCGCAGAACTCTGCGCATTTTCCTTGGTATGTCCCCACTTCATTCGGAGCTACTTTTAATTTATTTTCCTTACCCGGTATAGCGTCTTTTTTCCCCACTAACCTAGGAATCCAAAAAGAATGAATCACGTCTGTGGATTTTAAATGGAATACCACTTCTTTGTCGACGGGAAGCACTAACTTATCATGCGTTTCTCTTCCATTTTCATATTGGAAAGTCCATCTCCATTGTTCACCAACAACATTGACGTGGAGAGCCTCTTCCGAATTTGCATCTGTATCCGATACTTGAAACGTATATATTATCGTAGGAATAGCTAACCCTGTAAGTAAAATAATAGGTACGGTCGTCCAAATGATTTCCAGCGTACGGTTCCCTTCCTCATGCTGTGGGATATCTTTCCTGTTTTTATCTGTTTCTCGATATTTGACGGTAAACAGAATGAAAAGTATGGATACCACTGCAACGACAAACATCATAATGCCAAAACTCAAATTGATCAGGAAAGCTTGATCAGCTCCTGTCTCACTTATCGGGTTAAGCGTGCGAAGATTACAACCGGACAAAAATGGAGCGGTCAGGAAAATGAACCATCTCTTCATATGTAACTCAACCTTTTCCTTAGAATTTTGAAAGCCATACTAACCTATGTAACCCATAATATAAGCATCGAAACCCTTTATATAAAAGCTGATTCGTAACTATTCATGTACGCATTCTCGGGGAAATGAGCTGAGGTCTTTTGAAAACTCTTTAGAATCTGGGTGTTGTGGAAAAAACCACTATCATGGTTTTTATCTTACACGGTGAAGAGCTACTGAAGAAAAAGGATATTTCTTCAGTAGCGAAGTTGGAAATTATTTCTTCTGAATTAGGTAAGTTCGGTCCAATACTAAGGAAAAGTAAAACGTTAATTATCGTCTGCCTTAGACCCGGCCATCCAAGACGTTAATATTTTTTCTCATTCCTAACATCGTCATGGTTGGAGGTGCTCAAATGATCGGATACCGAATGAATTTGACTGAGCTCTTTTTTGTATTTAATATGTTGACGTGCAAATTTCCTTGGGGTATCAACACCAGCAGCAATGGCCAAATTGTATAAGCCTTCTCTTAAAGACACTAAATAATTACACGTTCGATATTTCTTTTCTTCAATTTCTAGAGCTTTTTGAAGTTTAGGGTCAGTGGTTGCCACTCCTACTGGACAGTTATTCGTATGGCACACTTCTGCAAGTATGCAGCCTACGCTGATCATAAATCCTCTCGCAATATTTACCATATCTGCACCAAGTGACAAGGCCATTGCGATTTTGTCAGGAGTAACAAGTTGACCGGATGCAATTATATGGGTTTTGTCGCGGATTTGATATTTAATCATTAAATCGTGGACCAGAGGTAACGCAGCAAAAGTTGGCAGACCTGCTGAATCAGCAAGTTCAAAATAGGAGGCTCCAGTTCCACCATTCCCTCCATCTACTGTAATAAAGTCAGGAACCGATTGTTCCTCGCTCATTATTTTAATCATATCTTCTACTTCATCTTCTGCCCCTACTACAATTTTTATTCCAACAGGTTTACCGCCGATTTCCCGCAATTCCTGGATAAAGGAGAGCATTTCCTTTACGTTATCAAATTGATGGAAACGATTGGGGCTGTCAATATCTTCGTGAGGTTCCACGTCCCTTATAGTGGCGATTTCTTCTGTAACTTTTTTAGCAGCTACATGTCCTCCACGCGTTTTTGCTCCTTGGCCTAACTTTAATTCGAAAGCTTTTACTTGCTCAACCTCCGCTTTCTTTTTAAATTCTTCCCAAGAAAAGTCCCCATCTTTAGTTCGGACCCCAAATAACCCCGGGCCAATCTGCATGATTACATCAACATCACCCTTAAGGTGATAAGAAGTCAAACTTCCTTCGCCTGTATTCATCCAAGTGCCGCCAGCCATTCCTAATCCTTTGGATAAAGCTGTGATGGCGTGGTCCCCTAAGGAACCGAAACTCATGGCTGATTGACCAATGAGGCCTCTAGTTTTAAAGGGGTGTTTAACAGTGTTTTCTCCAATGACGATTTGGTCTTCTTCAGGTAGATAAAAAGGATCTAGTTTATCCTCCTTTCTATGCTCTTTTCTTGTGAAAAGTTTATTTTCATCAATTTCATATAAATAGGTTTTAATCTTTGGCTCTTGCACGACTCTTAATTCCTCATATTGCGTTGGAAACAGAGTATTCGCTATATAATAACCATTAGACTCAAAGTCGCGATTAGATCCAAAGCCGATCATTCGACTATTATATTTACCAGCCACATTTACAAAAGTGAACTCGCGCCTATTGAAAGGTTTCCCGGAATTATCCTCATTATAAAGATACTGCCTTAGCTCTGGCCCCATCTTCTCTAAAACGTAACGTGCTTTTCCGAGAATCGGATAATTCCGTAAAATCGAATGTTCATCCTGCCTTTTATCATGGAAATAAAGACGGAATGTTATGAATGCCGGTACAGCAAACATGAGCAATACTAAAATCGCTAATAGGATGAGCATTACGTTTTCAAACATCTTACCACCTCCAGCTAAACCGTGTATGGACCATAACAACCAGGGTAATAAAAACCCATTGGACATCAAAAAAGGACAATAACAGTTATGACTTTATGTTTTTTACGAACAAAAGTTGTATGTATTTTACCTCCACTGAGCAGTCACATAGAGCATTAATCATTAGTAATCAACGAAATTGCTTCATACTCTTCCCACTTATATCCTTGCTATATAACCTGTAACCAGAAAGAAGTTTATTTAAACTAGTAAAAAAGGAAGCAGGTGATTCATTAGAATACTGGGTGAATCTCTTTCTGTATAGGGGTAATTTTTCGTATGAATATAACACTACCAATCGCACACTTTCTGGGAACCGCGGATTCTTTAACTGGGGCCCATGTTACTATAAAGCTGTTCCTTTCGCTTAATAAATAGAGCGGGGCAACTTACACCTACCCACTCATTCGGGGACACCGCATGTAATTCAAATCTACTGAATTTATCATGAGTAACTGAGTTTCTTCTATTAGAATAGTCTCAATTTAATAATGTCAACAATGCTTCTGACAAACATGCATTTAGATTTCATTGAACCAACCCTGTAACCGCTTTAAAATTAAGTTAAAGATAAGAAACAAAAGAGACGAAGGAGGAACTTTGATGGCTCAAAACAATGAGAAATCAGGAGTTAGGGCGAAAGTTCAGAAGTTTGGCAGCTTTTTAAGCAGTATGATCATGCCAAACATTGCTGCGTTTATCGCCTGGGGTATTATCACCGCTTTATTTATCCCGGATGGATGGTTACCGAACGAAGACCTTGCCGGTATGGTCGGGCCTATGATCACGTATCTATTGCCATTATTAATCGCTTTTACAGGTGGACGTTTGATTCATGGGTTACGTGGTGGAGTTGTTGCTGCAACAACTACCATGGGTGTCATCGTCGGTTCGCCGGATACCCCGATGTTTCTCGGGGCTATGGTTGCAGGCCCGATCGCTGGTTATTTAATGAAGAAAGTGGACGAATTCTTTGAGGGGAAAGTTCGTCAAGGCTTTGAAATGCTTGTGAATAACTTCTCCGCAGGAATTTTAGGTGCGGTTCTGGCTATCCTTGCTTACTACACGTTAAGCCCGCTCTTCTTAGGCATTACTGAGGTTCTCGGTATGGGTGTAGATTTCTTGATTTCTGCTGGTTTACTGCCACTAGCAAACATATTCATAGAGCCTGCCAAAGTCGTGTTTTTAAACAATGCCATTAACCATGGAATTTTAACACCGCTTGGTAGCGAACAATCTGTAGAAACAGGGAAATCGATTTTATTCTTACTTGAAGCAAACCCTGGGCCAGGACTTGGCGTCTTACTTGCCTTTATGTTCTTTGGAAAAGGAACGTCCAAACAAACGGCTCCAGGTGCAGCGGTTATCCAATTCTTGGGAGGAATACATGAGATCTACTTCCCTTATATCTTATCAAAGCCTCTTATCATTCTTGGCGCTATGGCTGGTGGTATTTCAGGAACAGCAACTTTTGCTTTCTTTAATGCTGGACTGACAGCTGCTGCTTCACCAGGTAGTATCATCGCAGTATTAGGTATGACACCAAGAGGAAGCTATGCCGGAGTTGTAGCAGGGGTAATAGTTGCTGCCGCCGTTTCCTTTATCGTATCTTCGATTATTTTGAAAGCAAGTAAAGATGATGGCGAAGGTGATATGGAAGAAGCAACAGCTAAGATGGAAGGTATGAAAGGGAAGAAAAGTGGAGTATCTGATCAATTAACAGGGAAGCAGGATACTAAAAGCACAAATGCAGCTACAGAAAAAGTCCCTGAACTCGATTACTCCCAAGTCGATAAAATCATTTTTGCTTGTGATGCCGGCATGGGCTCGAGCGCGATGGGATCCTCTTTGCTGAAAGATAAATTCAAAAAAGCGGACATTGACATTGAAGTCACTAACATGGCGATCAATGACTTGCCTCAGGATGTGGATGTAGTCATTACCCATAAAGACTTGACGGAACGCGCCAAGCAGAAAGTGCCTCATGCCAAACACATTTCTGTGGAGAATTTCCTGAATAGTCCTCAGTATAATGAGTTAGTGGAAGAATTAAAGAATGGTTCAAGTGCTAGTGAGGAACATGAAAGTACAGAGGATGTTCCAGCTCTTGATCGTTCCAATGTTGATAAAATCATTTTTGCCTGCGATGCAGGGATGGGATCAAGTGCGATGGGATCCTCTTTGCTGAAGAATAAATTCAAAAAAGCAAACATTGATATCAATGTCACTAACATGGCGATCAACGACTTGCCGCAGGATGTGGATGTAGTCATTACCCACAAAGATCTGACAGAACGCGCAAGGCATAAAGCGCCAAATGCTCATCACATTTCCGTAGAGAATTTCTTGAATAGTCCTAAATATGATGAATTGGTAGAAACACTGAAAAACGATTGATTCACTTCCAAAAAAGAGTCGAATATGGCTCTTTTTTGGTTATATCATCGTTCTTAGCCCATTCTAGTATTACGTGCAGAGAAGGGAGGGAATAACGTGTATATATCAGCAAGAGAAAGAAAAGTCATTCAATTGCTGCTGGAAGCTCGCCAGGATATTACCGTAAAAGAGGTCGCGGATTTGTTGGACGTCAGCACCCGGACCGTTCATCGTGATTTAAAAGGGGTGGAATCCATATTAAGTAAACATGGATTGAAACTTCAGAAGAAATCCGGGAGCGGATTGGCCATTCTCGGCAATAGGGAAGATGAAGATGCATTGAAATCATCCATTTACGGACATGACTTGTTGGACTATACACCTGAAGAACGTCAAGTGTTAATTCTTTCCCGACTGCTTGAGGCAAAAGAACCTGTCAAACTGCTCACTTTTGCGAATGAGTTGGGAGTTACAGTTGCCACCATCAGTCATGATCTTGATAAAATCGAAGACGTGCTAAAAGACTTTCAATTGTACTTACTTCGAAAACGTGGATACGGTGTGGAGGTACAAGGGGAAGAGGCTAATATCAGAGAAGCGATAAGGTTCATCATCATGCAACGTATGGATGAGCACGATTTTTTACGACTTCTTCGCGACAATGTTCAGACGGGCTCTCCCATGCTGGATTCTGTATCGGACCACCTTCTCGGTCTTGTGAACAAGGAAAAAATTTCTCTTATTGAACAAACAGTAGATACAATCCGTGAGCAGCTTGCTTATCCTCTGGCAGACAGTGCTTATATCGGATTGGTCATTCACTTGGCTTTGGCGATTGAACGGCTTCAGCAGGGGGAATTTATACAAATGGAGGAAGAATACCTCTCAGAATTAAAAGTAGCCCGTGAGTTTGAAGCAGCTGAAAAATTAATAGAGAAACTGGAACAGAAATTCGATCTGGATATACCAGAAGCTGAGACAGGGTATATCACGATGCATTTAATGGGAGCAAAAGTTCGGTATAATGAAGACTTTGTTCTTGAAGAGAGTAGTTTAAGTGTAGCTTTCAAGGCTAAGCAGATGATTGAATTCGTATCTAGTTCCATTCAAATAAATTTGTATGAATCCAAACAACTGCTCAATGATCTGGTCATCCATTTAAAGCCAAGCCTATACCGGATTCAACAAGGAATGGATATTTCAAATCCATTAAAAGACCAAATTGAAGAAGATTATCCAGAACTTTTCGCTGTTTTAGAAAAAGCTGTTCAGCACGTATTCCCTCTTTTGAAATTTCCAAAGGAAGAAACCGCTTTTTTAGTCATGCATTTTGCCAGTGCCTTGTTAAATATGGAAGGGGGCAAATGGGTAAGGGCGTTAGTCGTATGTTCAAGCGGAATCGGAACGGCCAAAATTTTATCTGCTAAACTTCAAAGTCAATTTCAGGAGATTGAAGAAGTCGACCATCAGTCTTTATTTGATTTGAAGGAATTGGATTTTAATGATTATGATTTAATTGTCTCAACGATACCACTAGAAAAAGTCGAAGATTATGTGCTCGTTAACCCAATGCTCCCTACGGCTGATGTCCATCGTATTCAACATAGAATCAGGAAGGCTAAAATCGTGGAGACGATGAAGAGGGTTGATCAACCTGTACCTGGGAAAATGGAAGATGAAACGCTTCAAGCCATTCAGGATTCTGTCAAAAGTGTTCAGCGCTACGCAACAGTTGTCAGTCAAATATTGAACACGCTATATGTATATGAGTGTTCGTCACAGGACAAAAAAGAAATCTTAGACCGGACCTGTGAGCGACTTGAAAACGAAGGAGCCCTAAAGGGTTGGGAGTCGATAACGAAATATTTACTTGATAGAGAAAAGGTCGGGGGTCTTGGGGTCCCTGATACGGGGTTAGCTCTCTATCACACACGTCAGGATCACATCCCTGTTCCTTCTTTCACGGTGATCATACTTGACCACTCCATAGCTATCAAGGGAATGGATGGGGAAAGTATGAATTCGAATGTAATTATTTTAATGCTCGCCCCGAAGGATATAAGTAAAGAAGGACTTGAAGTTTTGAGTTTTCTCAGTTCTCTGCTCATTGAAGATCCTGAGAGTACGAAAGCATTTCAATCAAAAGATGAACACGTCATAAAAAACTATGTTTCTAATCAGATTCATCAGTTTTTTAAAGAAAAATTATAATCAAAGAGGAGAATGAATATGTCTGAAAATATTTTAACTGCTAAAACAATAGAAATGAACCAAAGTTTTGATTCCAAAGAGGAAGCGATTCGATATACAGGTGCCTTGCTTCGTGACAATGGTTATGTGAACGAAGAATACATTGACCATATGCTTGAACGGGAAAAGGTCACTTCAACATTCATGGGGAATTATGTAGCGATTCCGCACGGAACAGAAGATGCGAAAAAAGCAGTTCTGGAGACTGGGATCGCTGTTGTGACTGTTCCAGAAGGAGTGGACTTCGGGGATGGAAATATCGTAAAATTGCTCATCGGGATTGCCGGGAAAGGAGACGAACATTTAGAGGTCCTTTCTAAAATCGCGATTGTATGCTCAGAGGAAGAAAACATTGATAAGATTATTAGTGCAAAATCCAAAGAAGAAATCATCAGCATTTTTAATGAGGTGACGGACTGATGAAAGCCGTTCATTTCGGAGCCGGGAATATTGGAAGAGGGTTTATTGGAGCATTACTATTCCAGTCAAACTATGAAACCACTTTTGTAGATGTCAACACGGAATTGATTGACGAACTGAATAAGAAAGAGGCTTACCGTGTTGAGCTCGCCGGTACGGAAGATTACATGGAAGTGACTAACGTATCCGGGTTGAACAGCTTGAATGATGAAGAAAAAGTCATAGAAGCCATTACTGAAGCAGAAGTCATTACGACGGCGGTAGGTCCGAATGTTTTACCAATGATCGCTCCATTGCTGGCAAAAGGGTTGGGCGAGAAGAAGAGCACTGGGCTCGTCATTGCGTGCGAAAATATGGTCGGAGGTACGGAAACCCTCAAAAACCACGTGTATGAAAACTTAGATGAAGAACAGAAAGAATGGGTTTCTGACCGAATCAGTTTTCCAAACGCTGCGGTTGATCGGATTGTTCCAAACCAAAACCAGGAAGATCCACTAACTGTAATGGTAGAGCCGTATTATGAGTGGGTGGTAGAGACGTCTTCCGTTACCAGCGAACTCCCTGACATTAAAGGCATCACTTACGTGGACGATTTGACACCTTACATTGAAAGAAAATTATTTACAGTAAATACCGGCCATGCTGTGGCTGCCTATCTTGGAAAATACAACGGGCACCATACAATTAAAGAAGCTTTGGAAGATGTAAAGATTAAAAATAAAACTCAAGCAGCCTTAGGTGAATCCGGTGGAGTTCTCATTGAAAAATATGGATTTAACACAGAGAAACACCAGGAATACATTGATACAATAATCAGCCGGTTCGAAAACCCCGACCTGTCTGATGAAGTCACACGGGTAGGGCGTGGTCCTATTCGTAAGCTGGGACCTAAAGATCGGCTTGTGCGCCCTGCGTTAGAATATATCCGCTTGAAAAATGAAGAACCAGTTCACCTGGCTGAAGTGATTGCAGCTGCACTTGACTATCGTAATGAAGATGATGCAGAAGCCATCGAGCTAGAGGGTATGATTCGTAAGAAAGGTAAAGTAGGAGCCTTTTGTGAAATCGCAGAGATAAATGAGAATCATCCACTAGTCAAAGCAGTAGAAAAGCATATTAACTAAAACAGGCACCCTATAGAGTAGGCATTATAAAATGTTAACTCTCTAGGGTGCTTTTCTTTATGGAGGTCAACGGATAGATTAATAAAATCGGTGAATAAATTGAATGTGTATAATATTCAGAAGATCCTATAGAGCGGAGGTCATAAGATGAAGCAGATTATTCACACCTGGAAACCACATGAAGAGCTGACCAATTTTATTTCTTTAGATGAGTTCAAGCAAATTCCATATCGTCTTGAGCTAAAGTTCACTTTGTTGGATGAGAACGGTGTTAATTCTGTAGGGAGACAAGTGACGTTTATATTTGAGTACCCATTTGGAGTTCGGTACTCTGAAGAAGCTGACAGAGTGGATATTATCAAAGCTGAATTAATTGATGAACAGTCTGTAGTAGAAAGTGGAGTATGGCCTTATTTTAAAGTGGAAAACTCAAGTTTTATTAAATGGCAAAGGGATTTGGAAGCCATAGTAGATGAAGATGAAAAAAAGTTAATGTGTTTTGGATTTTCCGAGGAAAGATATTTATTCGAAGTATTAAGTTATTCAGAACCCAAAGTAGAAATCAAAAAAATGTAGCAAATGCCCCTCCTTAAGTGAGGGTTTTTTATTGGGGAGTACTATTATTGGTTGTAGTGAAAATATAACAGTTTAATACATAAAATAGAATCTTGCCTTATTTAAATTTGATGAAAATGGTTTTTTTCTTTTTACTTGTACAATTCCTTTCGAGGTTATCAAATTCCATTTTTACAGACTCTACCTAAGATTATAGACCTAGGTATATTCATTAATTACTATCTCTTGCATTCTTGCCCATGCAGAAAATAGATTACTTTCATACTATAACCATATGAAAAGGAGATGGGAAATTTGGTAAATAGAAGAACTTTAAATAGTAGTTGCTGTCCTCCCCTGCCGCAAAGTTTAGGGAGTGACTGTCCACCTGGTCCACGTGGTCCTAGAGGATTGCAGGGACCGCAAGGAGAAACTGGAGAAACTGGCCCTCAAGGACCACAGGGAGAAACTGGACCCCAAGGGCCACAGGGTGAGCAAGGGCCAGAAGGGGAGCAAGGACCTCAAGGATTACCTGGTTCCACTGCTATCATTCCGTATGCGTCCGGTATTACTCCTGTTGAATTAACTAGTCTTTTAGATGGGTTAGTAGGCACTACAAGTCTTGTAGGATTTGGAGATTCTGCTCCTGGTGTGGAGCTTTTAGATGGGCAAATAAACCTTGCCAATATTGGAGGTTTACCTAACTTTGCATTTTCGGCACCTCGTGATGGAGAAATTACATCAATCTCTGCATTCTTCAGTAGTACAGTAGGGTTAGACATCATTGGATCAACAGCAACTGTTACAGCAGAATTATATATTGCTTCTCAAGATAGTAATATTTTCTCTCCTACAGGGGCCTCTGTAACATTATCTCCATCCTACACAGGTGTCATCAATATTAATGATACGAGCAGCGGTATTAATGACACTTTGTCCTTACCAGTAACTGCAGGAGAGCGTCTGCTAATGGTTTTCTCTGTAGAAATCACAGATGGGATTCCACTTGCTGTTACACTTACAGGTGCAGCGGGGGCAGGAGTTTCTATAAGCTGATCCATATTGGATTATAATTACAAGACTTAAAATAATTGAGAAGAAGTTGCTGATATCGACTTATTAAAATGTCTGTATATCCAGGTCTGTCTATAGTTAGGAGCATCTGTTGGTATTGTTGAGGGTATAGTCCTTGAAAACTTTTGAGTACTCGCTATAAATAGTGGAGGAAAAATAGATGGGTATATAAAACGCAGGTTTTACTATGAACGTAGTGGTTTGCTTTTTATAAAAACCCAGATGAGAGGTTTAATCACCTCTCAACTGGGTTAAAGGAATATATATATAATTATTTAATCTAAAGCACGATACAAGAATGCACTGAATTCAGCTCTTGTTGCTTCTTCGTTAGGGCGGAATGTGTTGTCATTATATCCTGTAGCAATAGAATTGGAAGCTAGTGCATACACGTCATCATAGGCCCAATGAGAAGATTTCACATCTTTAAAATGATTAGAACTGTTTTTGCTGCTAAATTCGAAAGCTCTGTTGACGATGGCGGCTATTTCAGATCTAGTAATATCTTCATCTGGTTTGAAAGTACTGTTTCCATAACCATTGACCAAACCAGCTTCAACTGCAGCATTGATGTAACCATAAGCCCAGTGAGATGAGGAAACATCCTTGAAATGACTGGAGGAAGAAGAGTTAAGGTTCAATGACTTGCTTACCATTTTAGCAACTTGTGCTCTGGTTACATTGTCAGTAGGTCCGAAACTTCCATCAGTTAAACCATTGATGATTCCTTCGTCATTTAAATGCTTTATTCCATCATAAGCCCAGTAATCAGTTGAAACATCGCTGAAGAAACTGTTATCTAAAAACCTTTTGGCACCTGTATATTTATCTCCCCAATAACCAGAGAACACGGGATCAACGGCAACTCCTCTGCTTTTAGTAGCAGAAATCATTTTCCCATCTCCGATATAGAACCCTACATGGGAGATGCCTTTTTTATGTGTGCCAGAAAAGAAAACTAAGTCTCCTTTTTGAAGGTTCGATGCTGCTATAGATGTCCCTTGTTTATATTGATCATAGGAACCCCTTGAAAGATTAATTCCTACTTTCTCCATTACATAGTATGTAAATCCTGAACAATCAAACCCATGCGGGGATTCTCCACTCCACTCGTATGGAGTTCCAAGATGTTTTTTTGCGCGTTGGATCACTTCATCGCCTGAAGCAGATGCTGCGTAAGTATGTGGTACAAAGATTGTCATTACTAAAAGGCTGGCTAAAACGACACTGAAAAATTTCCTTCCCAAAGAATATACCTCCTGATTATGTATTGATTGGTAGTTTTTTCTCATATAATATATCGTAGCATATTATAATTCGACACGATTTTACAGTTGTGTAACAAATATGCTGAATTTCTATTTATTTTTTAATCTATCAAGTTATCGTTAATGCCTATCAGTTTGAACATAAGGCAGAACAACCTGCTTCATTTGAAGAGTTACTTATTTTCAAACACTTACGATACATAGCTGCCAATCGAAAGACTACTTCCTTTATTGGGAAGTAGTCTTTTTGTTTATAACTCAAACATTTTTGTATTTCAGCTTTCTTTTTCATAACAATTGTTTCCTTCGAGTTAACTTTGACAGCTGTAGAAAGACATGTTAGTGTTAAAAACGTTAAATAAATTCTTAACAAACTTAACTTACTTCAAAATTGGAGTTGATCAAAATGAACTTGAACTTAAAACTGCAACAATACATTGATGGTAACTGGGTGGACGCGAAATCAGCGCACACTCGCAATATTATTAATCCATTTAACCAGGAAATTATCGCCGTTGTTCCTGAAGGTGATGAATCAGATACTAAAGCTGCCATCGCTGCAGCAAGAGAATCATTTGATAACGGAGAATGGGCTTTTACTCCAGCTACTGAACGAGGGGCTGTCGTAAGAAAAATTGCTGAATTGATCGAAAGAGACAAAGAAGAACTTGCTTATTTAGAATCATTGGATACTGGCAAAACAGTAGAAGAAAGCCGTGGAGATATGGATGATATCGCTGGGGTGTTTCGTTATTATGGAGAACTTGCTGATAAAGATGGCGGAGAACTGATCGATTCTCCAGTGCCGAACTCGAACAGTAAAGTGGTTCACGAACCTGTGGGTGTTTGTGCACAAATTACACCGTGGAATTATCCTTTACTTCAAGCGTCCTGGAAACTGGCTCCAGCGCTTGCAACTGGAAATACGTTAATCATGAAGCCGAGTGAAATTACACCGCTTACTACTATAAAAGTATTCGAACTTATGGAGGAGGCTGGCGTGCCAGCGGGTGTTGCTAACCTGGTCTTAGGTGCAGGCGGCACAGTTGGCGCAGAGCTGTCTGATAACACAGATGTAGATCTTATTTCTTTTACAGGCGGCATTGCGACCGGAAAGAAAATTATGCAAGCAGCAAGCGTGAATGTGAAGAAGCTTGCCTTAGAGCTTGGCGGGAAAAACCCGAATATCATCTTTGCTGATGCTGATTTTGATATAGCTGTCGATCAAGCAATGAATGGAGTGTTCTTCCACGCAGGACAAATCTGTTCTGCTGGTACAAGACTGATTGTGGAAGAAAGCATTCACGATGAGTTCGTTAATGCACTTGTGGAACGAGTGAAAAACTTCAAACTGGGAAGCGGGTTTGATGAAGATACTCAAATGGGTCCGCTTATTTCAGCTGAACACCTTGAGAAAGTAGAGAAGTATGTAGAAGCAGGGGTTAAAGAAGGGGCAACCTTAGCTGTTGGCGGCAAACGTCCGGAAGATCCGGAATTGCAAAAAGGATTTTTCTACTTGCCTACAATTTTCACAGACTGCACAACAGACATGACCGTTGTGCAAGAGGAAGGTTTTGGTCCGGTTATCACGGTGGAGAAATTCAGTACAGAAAAAGAAGCAGTAAAGCTTGCGAATGACTCGATCTATGGGCTTGCTGGCGGCGTTTTTACTAGCGATAGTGCAAAAGCTGAACGCTGTGCAGCGAAAATGCGCATGGGAACGGTTTGGATCAATGAATTCAACCTTTATTTCCCACATGCTCCTTGGGGTGGATTTAAGCAATCAGGTATCGGACGCGAACTAGGTAGACTAGGGATGGAAGAATATACAGAAACAAAGCATATATTCCAAAACTATAAACCTGAATCCATGAACTGGTTCTAAGCTGACCATCTATTATTCTTTATCTATAGAAGAATTATGAGGAGAAGGTTCAAACTCCTTCACAATCACAAGTTTATACCAAAAACACAATCAATTGACTGACTGGATTTTATAAATGCAGAAGGGTTTTTAGCAATGCTATTTCTATTGTCTGAAGCCCTTTCTTCAATTTCAACACGGGGAGGAACAGAATATGAGTGAAACATATGACATTGTCATTGTTGGAGGCGGTAGTGCGGGTTCTGTACTCGGCGATCGTCTAAGTGAAGACGGGAAAAAAAGTGTCCTTGTTTTAGAGGCGGGACGCAGTGATTATTCATGGGACCTCTTGATTCAAATGCCGGCTGCTTTGCCTTTTCCAGCAGGTAAAAGCCTTTACGATTGGAAATACGAATCAGACCCAGAGCCGCATATGAATGGAAGACGTATCAAGCACGCCCGAGGGAAAGTACTTGGCGGCTCGAGTTCCATCAACGGTATGATTTATCAACGCGGAAATCCAATGGACTATGAACGCTGGGGAGCCGATGAAGGAATGGAAACGTGGAATTTTGCGCATTGCCTTCCATATTTCAAACGCCTGGAAAATGCATTAGCATCTCCAGAGGATGATCTTCGCGGTCAAGATGGACCGATTAAATTGACACGGGGTCCAGCCAAAAATCCTTTATTCCAAGCTTTCTTTGACTCAGGTGTAGAAGCTGGTTACTCAAGAACCCCTGATGTAAACGGTTTTCGTCAGGAAGGGTTCGGACCGTTTGATAAGCATGTGTACAAAGGCCAGCGTTTGTCAGCTTCACGTGCCTATCTGCATCCGGCAATGAAGCGGGAGAATCTGACGGTGAGAACGCGTGCTTTCGTTAAGAGTATCGACTTCGATGGTACGAAAGCCAAAGGATTGACCTATCAACGAAACGGGAAGACTCATCAAGTTAAAGCAGGGGAAGTCATCCTTTCAGGTGGAGCCATCAATACGCCGCAGCTCCTTCAACTTTCAGGTGTAGGGGATGCTGAACACCTCCGCTCTCTTGGCATTGAACCAGTCGTCGATCTTCCGGGTGTAGGGGAAAACCTCCAGGATCACCTTGAAGTTTATATTCAACACGCATGTCCGGTGCCTGTTTCTGAACAGCCAAATTTAAATAAAGCGCGCATGCCTTGGATTGGGTTGCAGTGGATGTTCGGTCGCACTGGACCCGCAGCGACCAACCATTTCGAAGGCGGAGGTTTTGTCCGTTCAAACGAGGATGTCGACTATCCGAATCTGATGTATCATTTCCTTCCGGTAGCGGTTCGGTATGATGGACAAAAAGCACCGACGGATCACGGTTTCCAAGTACACGTCGGACCTATGTATTCTGATGCCCGCGGGTCATTGAAGATTCGTTCGAAAGATCCTAAAGAGCATCCAAGCATGGTTTACAACTACCTTTCTACAGAACAGGACAAACGCGAGTGGGTGGAAGCTGTAAGAGTCACGCGTAAAATCATGTCTCAACCAGCTATGAAACCTTACAATGCAGGAGAGATTTCACCTGGTCCTACTGTTGAAACAGACGAGGAAATTTTGGAATGGGTGAAAGAAGATGCTGAAACGGCACTTCATCCGTCTTGTACTGCCAAAATGGGACCCGCCTCAGATTCTATGTCTGTCGTAGATCCGCAAACAATGAAAGTTCACGGGCTCGACAATGTACGAGTGGTCGATGCATCTGCCATGCCTTACGTAACAAACGGCAATATCCATGCACCAGTGTTGATGTTGGCGGAAAAGGCAGCAGACCTCATCCTTGGGCGTAAACCGATGGATCCGATTGATGCTGATTTCTATCGTCACGGAGTACATCCGGCGGATGCAGGGACAGTATCTAAATCCAAATGACGCTTTCCAGGAGAAGGCACTCTATCCAAATGTATTTGCTGATGAAGCATACATTAAAGATAGAGTGCCTTCTCTTTTTTTGACTGGATGTTGTTTTATGGGTTTTGGTATTTAAATTGAAAATATATTGCACCTCCATTAAAGCGTTTTTGTCACTTATGAAAAATATCCCTCACCCATGGTAATGGGCGGCATGATATAAGGTTGATTTTACTCTCAACAGGTAATAAAGCTACCAAACGAAAGACTACCTCATGGGGATGTAAGTAGTCTTTTTGTGTGCCCTGAATGGCCATGAATTCCAGGGTTCAAGTCTCGAACAGCGAATACCGAACTAGCCGTTAGCTGAAGGAACGGGGGTAGTTTCGTTGTAGTTTTACCACCTCGGGAGGTGGATCTGTAAATACAAAAAGAGGCCTCGTGGGCCTCTCCATCATTATTAGTCTCTAGTATCTCGGCGACGCAATCCAAGTAAACCGGCTAAACCAATTAGTCCAACCCAGCCCCAGTCTGTATCATCATCGTTGTTATTTCCTGTTGCGACGTTTCTGACGTCATCATTGATGTCGTTGTCCATATCGACGACATCATTGTTACCATTGTTATTATTGGTTTCACCAGTGTTAGCCAATACAGAACCACCGAAAATCATTGTGGCTAAAGAAAAAGAACAAAGTAAATAAGTCACTTTTTTTACCATAGATTATACCTCCTGAATTTTAGTTCAGGATTAGGTTTTCACAAACAAGGAAAATTATTCATAACTTACGGGAAATCAGGGGATGGGGTTAGACAAAAGTATATAATTATACCCGTGTTAAAGATATAGACTAAAATCTTTCGCTGGATGGAATCTTTGGTCCAAAGAACAATCAAGTTTTATGTAAGTTTCAGAAGGGCATCATCTTAAAGTGGATAGTCTTTACGAAAAATCTCTGGAAGATCATCTTGTGCGGAGGGCTAAGCCCCGGTATTTTATAGTTTATTTAAGTTTATATTTGGTGCAGAAAAACAAAAGACCCCTCTCAGGGGTCTTTTAGGAATGATTTTTATTTCCCGCCAAAATTAGGGAGTGTATTTTGCATATTTTGAACTGGTTGACTATTTCTTGCTCTTTCTGCCATTTGTTTTGCACCGCCATTACGGTTTATTCGTGACATACCATACATAGCAGCGGCGCCAATAGCCCCAGCAGTACCTAAAGATAACCAAGAAGATCCGTTTTGTCGACCGTTCATCAGTAACCATCCCTTTACAGTGTTTTTAAGTCCTTGTTTTTAAGAACACATTTAGTTTATTTATTTAGACATTTTTTTACACAGGTAAGATTGTGCTAATTCAATAGGATATTCCCAATTTTATTGCAAAAATGGAAGGTATGTTTGACTACACCTTGGTTAAAATACTTTAAAAACGGGAGGTACTTATGACAAAGAAAAATCAAAAATATACGGATTTTGCAAACGCAGAAACACTTAATAATTTTCTTACAGCTGAAGAGTTTCCTGATGGATCTTATGGCCATCCTAAAGGGAATGAGGATCCTGTAGAAAACAAAGAGACGCCGTGGAAAGAAGGGCAGCAGTATTATAGTAATTTCGCTTATGAAAATCGGAATTTGCACGCAGGTCTACCTAGACAAGAAGATGGTGCTCACCCTACTCACGATGATAAAAGTGAAAAGAGTGAAGATCCTTATAATGAATCACCAAACAAAAGTAACAGTCAAATGGAATAACTAGTCGTGAATTTTATTATAAACTTATATTTTCCGCACATGGAGATTTACAAACACGCCTCCTATATGATGAGAGTGTGTTAAGGCTAGTAAAATTCTAAAAATGTATTTTTTCTTTAACTAACAGGAATAATTACTCAGCCCCATACTTTTATATAATTTCTCCCTTTTTGCAACTTGGTGATCGGCCCCAGGACACTCTTTTCTTGCCTTTTTTCTCCAAGGTAATCTTTATCTAAGGTTACTTCGCTTCCATCTGGATTTTCAAAGTCTGCATCAACAATACGGACTCTATTCAAGGTTTGGGTCGTTTGAACACTTCCAAGCATTTCCTCGAAATTGTCTGGGAGCACAAAGGAAAGATACACTTCGTCCCCTTCTTCAATGATATTTAAATCAGGGTCAAATTGGTCTGCCGTTATCTTTTCGTTTTCACGTTCAAAAGATTCCGCCCCATTTAAATAAGCATTATGGTTAATATAAACAGGCTGTTCGACACTATTAAATGCTTCATGATCTCCTGGGTTTTGATGGACCACTTCGATGTATTCCTCTAATGACGCTGTATATCCATTGTAATGAACAGTCCCTACTTCTTTTAAGCTTTCCTTACCTATGAAGATATTATTGTAATAGCGGTCATCTCCTCCATAGGTGACAGCAAACCCAGCCACCTCTGTACTATGAGGCACATGATAAGGGGTTGCCCGGTCCAGCATTTTCCGATGTACCATTTCTCCATGAATCAAATTGTTGACGTAGGCGCCTCCTTGCGCATGATTGTCTAAGGCATAGTCCGCCGTCAGTATATTGTTGTCAACGATGTAGGGCCCACTGCTGACTTCTACAAACAAATCGCGATTGTTTCGATAGTAAAGGTTACTGCTTACTCTAGTCCCTTGTGTCTGCCAATCCAACCATGTCCCCAGTGAGCAGTCATGGATGCGATTGTGGTGGATTTGTACATCAATGGGGGCGTGGAGCTTAATCCCTGCGATTTCATGTCCATAAAACTCTCTCTTTAAAGCGATATTATAAATGTGGTTGTTATATATTTCACTAAAAACACATCCCAAATGTCCGACGATCCCATTTTGTCCACAATCATATATCGTGTTGTTCCGGATCGTATGGGATCCGATCTTCTCTTTGCTCCAACCAGCTTGTCCGGCCAGGAAGACAGATTCTAACTGGTATTGATAGCCCGGCTTATCCTTTCGTTTCGATCGATAATTATTTCCTGTGGAACCTTCTTTGCCGATACTGATTGCACTACACTTGGAGTCGTGAATAACATTCTCTTCGATGATCCATCCTTTACTCCAATGGGGACCGACTAACCCTGGCTGGTCGGCCGTAGGTGGTGTCCAGGGAGTGGCGGCCTGGGCCATTTCAAAGCCTCTGACAGTAATGTAATTCACACCTGTTTCTACTGGATAAAAGCAACATTTCCGAACGTTTATTTCAACTGATTCCTTTGTAGGATCCTCTCCATGAAAATTGGCATAAATGGTTGTTTTATTTTCACCTACTTCTGCAAACCAGTCATATTTGGATTGGCCGGGATTGTGCGCAGGAACCACCTTATTTGTCCAGTGATCCAATACTTCCGTTTGTATAGAAGGGTTCATAACTTGTTCGAGATTTTCAGCTTCATAAAAGGACTTTCCATTCAAATACACATCTCCCAGATGTCTTCCGGGATTATATACAACCCAATCACCGAAAATTTCTTCTTTAAAGGGATTGTAGTCTCCGAATAAATCGTTGGACACGCTAGTTTTCCAAACAGATCCTTCAAGTTGCTCCCAATCATGAATTTGTTCAGATCCTTTGATGACAACTCTCTCTCCGTCAGCGGCTTTATAAGTAATCCTTCTCGTTTCACTTAATCCTGAATTCTTCGGTTTCACCCATTCACGGTATTCTCCTTCATGGACGATGATAGTATCCCCAGCAACTGCAGCAGATGCAGCCTGATTGATGGTCAAGAATGGACTTTGTTCCGTTCCCTCGCTAAGGTCCGATCCATTTTTTGCAACATGATATTCAAAAGCCATTTACCTTCCTCCTCTAGTTCAACTATTCAAGCGATGCTTTTGGCTTATCCCGGCACTTAATGGTGAACAAGCATTATATTCATTATAAAAATTCTATAAAATTAAAACTATTCAAAATATAGTACAATATAAGACAATATTAGTGTATATGGGAAGGGGAGAAGACCGTGGTTTTCTTTGAGCGTCATGGAGTAGAAGAGAAGGAGTCATTTGAGCACTTCACGCTGGTTAATGAGAATTTCCCTCTCCACTTTCACCGGGCTTATGAATTAATCATCGTAAATGAAGGGGAATTGCTCGCAACCGTTGATAAAAAGAAATATTCACTACATAAAAATGATTTAGTTTTTATTTTTAATAATCAGATTCATGAGTTTCAAACAATCAAACATTCCAATATTACAATCGTCATTTTTTCACCTGAATTAATTGGACATTTTTTTGCAAACGCTAAGGGAACCATTCCTGAAAATAATCAGATTCATTTAGAGGATGTCCCTGACTTACATGGATTGGATTCAATTTATAGACAAAAGAGTTTTCTTTATGACATATGTGGTGCTCTAGTGGACCAAACCAGCCTGACTCCCGTTGCCTATTCTTCAAAAACACAGGTGTTTCATAAAATTCTGCTTTACGTGGATAAATATTATTGTGAGGATTGCACATTAAAATCTGTTGCCAAAGATCTACAATATGATTATGCCTATTTATCAAAGCTATTTGTTCAGATGGCGAATATATCCTTTACCGAATATCTTACTCAATACCGAATTTCACAAGCTTGTTATTTATTGAAAAATAGGCAGAAGACGATTGGTGAGATTGCTATGAGTTGCGGTTATAATAATTTGCGGTCATTCAATCGGAATTTTAAAAAGGTAACTGCCTATTCACCGAGGGAATATAGAGGGATATCGTAAAGCCTGAAGCTTTTTGGACGGGACGTTTTTTATCATCGTTTGTTTTACCGCCCGCTTTGGGTGGTTTATAATGAGGGCAAATGAACTAAAGACAGGAAGTGCCTATGAGTAAACGAAAAAGTCTTGGATATAAGAAATCCAAAAATAAACCTAAACGTTCTGAAAAATCATATGGGAAACAAAACAAATCCAGAAATAACGAGCGCAAAGGCAAGTCTCAACGCAGTAAGAACGCTGTAACCGCTGAGGTGACATGTTCGGGTTTGACCAATGAAGGCAAAGGCATTGCCGAGTGGAAAGGGAAGCAGCTGGAAGTGCCACTTCTTTTGCCTGGTGAAAAGGCGGAGGTGAATGTCTTTCAAAAAGGGAGTTTGGTGAACGCAGAGTTGAAGCGTGTTATCACTTCAGCAGAGGAACGGGTCGATCCACCGTGTCCGTATTATTACGAGTGCGGCGGATGCCAGCTCCAGCATATGAGCAATCAGGCGCAATCGCGTTTCAAGCAGGAAACAGTAGATACCTTGATGAAGCCGTTCGTAAAGCCTGAACCTATTATGACAATGGATCACCCGTATGATTACCGTAATAAGAACCACACGACATTCGGCTTGAATCACAAGCGAGAGGTGATTGGCGGGCTGTATGGACCGCACACCCATGAAATCATCCCGATTGATAAGTGTCTCATTCACGATCCGAAAGCGGATGAGATCGCAGGGACGCTCAAGGACTATATGAAAAACACTAAAATGCAGCCGTATAACGAAGATACTGGACGGGGGTTTTTGCGGCACGTATTGATTAAAGTTGGTAAAGTCAGCGGGGAAATCATGGTGGTGCTGGTCGCCGCATCCTCTGAGTTCAAGGGGAAAAAGAATTTTGTGAAAACTTTACGAAAAGCCCACCCCGAAATTACGACAATGCTGCTGAATGTGAATAAACGGGACACCAGCATCGTGCTGGGCAATCAGGAGGACGTATTATTCGGCAAAGGAACAATCACAGATACTTTATGTGGACTGAAATTCGAGATATCAGCGAAATCTTTCTATCAGATCAATCCAGTCCAGACGGAGAAGTTATATGGAAAAGCGATTGAAATGGCTGGGTTGACTGGCAAGGAAACCGTAATCGATGCCTACTGCGGGATCGGTACGATTGGTCTGGTTGCCAGCCAGAAAGCAAGAAAGGTTATTGGCGTAGAGATGAATAAAGATGCGGTTAAAGACGCCATCCGAAATTCGAAACGTAACGGTGTGAAAAATGCCCGCTTCTACCAGGGTGATGCCGGGGAATTCATGGTGGAAATGGCAGAACGCGGAGATAAAGCGGATGTGGTAATTATGGATCCGCCGAGAAGCGGGAGTGATGAAGCATTCTTATCAAGCGTTGTGAAGCTTAAGCCGAAGCGGATCGTGTATGTTTCCTGTAATCCGGAAACACAAGTACGGGATTTGAAATACTTGGTGAAGAATGGGTATGAGGTTGAAGGAATTCAGCCAGTGGATATGTTTCCACAGACTTATCATGTAGAATCAGTTGCAAAGTTAGTGCTCAAAAACTGACCACTTCTGCTGAATAAGAAAAAAAGATGGCGAGCAGCTGTGAGACGACTGAAAAAAAAAACTGTCAATCTAGAGGAGTTGTTAAAGTTTGTTGTTGCTTCCCACGAATCGCTTGGCGGTGGATGCTTGCCGCGGGAACTGCTCCAGCTAATTTGGTCAAGATGATCACTTGACCAAGTGGATCTTCGACTCGTGCTGTTCCCGCAGGCGTCACCACCGAAAGCTCCTCGTGGAAGCAACGAGGTCCATTTAAAATGAGTGTTTTTTTTGATTTAAAAACCACTAGCGTGTACAAGAGGTTGCAGAAAAGAAGCCGAGTTGAACGATAAAATCGTCCAACTCGGCTTTTTTATTTGATGCATAACTCATAAAAAGTTGCAGTTCTTCAGTGATCCCGCAGCTGTTCGCCATCTTTTTTGATAGTGATTCCTTCTATAAGAACAACACAACAAAAAGTTGAAGATAAATCTGCACCATGAGATAAAAGGCAATGGCGTATTTATAGTTAAATAGCAGACCGTTCTTGATGATGCTGAGCCGGTTAACAGAACTTAGAATGATCGATGGCAAAATCAGCGGGGACAGCATGATCGAAATTACGCTCCCTGATGTAATGCCAAGGACAACTATCTCAGGTGGGTAAGGCAATTCGACCCCTTGTAAAATACCTGACACCAGCACGATGACCGTCAATGGACCAAGTCCGATAAACCCCAGAATAATTACGACAAAAGGAAGAACCCATAGGAAGTTCAAGAACGGAACGGCATCTGTGATGTAAAAAAGTCCGTCAATAATATATTCACCATATCCCGACTGATTAACTGCGTCGATTAAAAATCCAGCTGCTAATAGAATCGAGAATTGCTGGGCTTTGTTAGGAATGCTTTTCGCACCATACGTTTTCCCATTCTCCACAATCGCACTGCTTCTCCCCCGAATGATGAAGTAAAGGATGACCCAGGCTACGATCACGATGGGGATGATAAGCAATAGCTGAACGTCCCAAATCGCATTGAGAATGAAAATGGAACCGAATAACGTTATAAATAAAAATCCGAATTCGAGCGCATCTCGATTTCCATGTGTCCCTTGCTGTTTTTTCTCTGTAATTTCAGCTAGTTGTTCGTGGATGCCTGCGGTAAGATCCACTCCATAATGCCGTTCCTGAAAATATGAGAAGAGAACAGACAGAAGGATACCGGCGATAGAGATGAAAAAGCCTTGCAAAATGGATAAACCTAACGATGCACCAAGCGCGTGCACGGCAAAAATAAAACTCGGTATGCTGACTACCCACATCGTTGTTAAAGCGAAGGCACGAAGTAAAGCTGTCCCTTTATAATTCTCCCATGCTTCACCTTTTTGGTTGTTTAAAAAATCGTTAATCATCCCATATACCATAGGGATGGAACCAAATAACAGGAAGTAGGAGATGATTTGTGTAATGACCATCATTCCGAAATAAAACTTGCGACTTGTGTTGAGCAAGTTTTGGGCGAAATTAATAACGGATTCAATGTACGGCTTTTCTTCTAATACCCAGCTGATTGTAGGTACGATAAGTAAGAGGGCGATCAGTCCACTCATCACTGTGAAGCCCGATACGCTTGCTTCTATGAGAGAAGTACCTGCAGAAATGTGAACAATCAGGGCGATTACAAAGAGTAAAAGCGAAATCCATGCCTGTTTCATAGATAAAAAGAAATACCCGATGGCAAAGGATGCCAGACCGAATAGGGACAGGGTCGTCGAAAGCTTTTCTTCTCCTGCGAAAGCACCGATGAAATGCATAATCACATATAGACTGATAAATAAGGTATACCCTCGTTTGGTTATTTGTTTCATTAATGATGCTCCAATCTTGCTTCAATGTGTTGACTTTACACATCGTATCACAGGGAGCATAAATAATCTCAAATCGTGCCCATGAATATTGTTAACGGTATTTGAACTATCTGTCGGCGATCACGTGAATTCGGCGGATAAGCAGAAGGAAGACGGCATATCCAAAAAATGAATAGAGGTGCTTCCAATCTGGGCTGAATGCGACCCATCCAGCCTGCTCCGAAACCGGCTCCAGCAGCATCGCCAGCAAACTGGTAAGAAGTATGAAGCTGAATCGATTCATCCCCTGCAACGACTTCATTATCCATAAAGCTATGAAAGTGAATAAAGGGATTACGATGAGTGTAAGACGAATGTCAATTAGAAACACAGTAGGAAAGGGACGGGTCAGAAAGATATAGTGATTCTGTGCGGTGAACCATAATTCGATATACGTGGTCATTAGTGAAGCTGCCACCATTGTGAAGAGATAGGGCAAATAGGATGATTTACTGTTGGCGTTGAAATAAGACATTTTTGGTGAAGACAGTCCATTCGAGTTTTTCGATGGTTTCACAATAGTCATGTTTAATCTCTCCATTAATATTTTCGGTGATCGGCTCTAAATAATCGATAGCGGACCAACTCGTAAACCAGTCCCCCGCTTCAGCTTTCGCGTGGTTACTATTTTTCCAAGCATATTCAAGCCTTGGACTGTAAATGTGTTGTGAGCCTTTTTGCAGCATGCAATTTTTTGTTTGGGGGATATACAATTGTCCTGGTAATGTTTCTTTTACATTATTAAAGATGTGTGGCCAGTAATCTTTACGGGATCCTGTATGAGGAGTGGCCACAGCCCAGTTCATTATACGTTTCAGGCGATTTGGATCGGAAAATAGTATAGCGTATAGCTGCTTCCCCAATCCGATTCGTCTTGGCAGGGAAGAGAATTGGTTCAAGGTGCGCCCGACCAGTGAGTTTATTGCATTGGGTTTCTGGTGGTAGGGGAAGATGATGTGGCTCATGTTCAGCAGGTCCTGTAACTTGAACATTATTGTATTAAGGACCGTATTTTGGTACTCGGGGTGCTGGATGACCCGTTTTTCCAAGTAACTCTGTTCATTGATGATCATCGCAAGCGCTAGGGTGGTTCGGTTTTCATTTTTCCAAAACTCTGGCCAAACCACTTCCATGAATGTTGATACGTTTAGATGCGGAAGAAGGCTGAAGTGTGGCTGCTGCCTTGTCAAACTCTCTTCATAGAGGAGGAACTGTGGGTAAATATCCTGGAAAATCAGCCAGTTTCCTCGTTCTAAAAATGAAAAGAACTGCATTTGTTCTTTTTCAGTTAATAGCTTTGCTAGAAATTCCCCTTTCAAATCAGTCATATTCCAGCCGCCATTCCGTGATACCATGTGTCCAAGAAATGCCCATTCGATTTCTGGATGCCGTAAATAGAAGTCTAAATAAGCCTTAGTGCGGGTCACATTATTAATATTAAGCTTCTTTGTTTTGTCACGAATCGAAGCAATCAGCTGCTGGTCCTTTGAAGGTAGTGGATCAGCAGTTTGAACATCCGTTGTTTTGTATTTCTTTTGCAGCTGTTTTTTTAATTTTTCCAAGGTATGAAGTGTTTCTCTAGCCTTCAGCAGAAGTGATCACTCCTCTCAGGGAATGTCTGTTTTCACCTGTGAATAAGTATAGGTAGTACGTTTTCCAGGAGGGGTGGGTAGTATGAATCGATTTGTGGCATCTGAAATGGAACGCCTTACAAATATTTTGAAAAAGGATCAATCTCCTGATGGATCCTGGGATTATTCGTTTGAAACTGGGGTTTCGACCGATGCCTATATGATCATTTTATTACGTTCATTGGAGATTCATGAGGAGAAGTTGGTTCAGGCACTGGTTGAAAGAATCATCAGCAAACAGGAGAAAAACGGGGCGTGGAAAGTTTTTTATGATGAAGATCAAGGGAATTTATCGGCTACGATCGAAGCTTATTACGGTCTCTTATACTCGGGCTTTGTCCACAGTGATGCCCCCAACATGTTAAAAGCAAAACAATTCATCCTTAAACAAGGAGGGTTGAACAAGGCTGGAATGTTTACCAAGATCATGCTCGCATTAACCGGGCAAGAGGCTTGGCCGAATTTTTTTCCGATTCCACTAGAAGCAATTTTACTTCCGGTTTATTCCCCACTCAATATTTATGATATTTCGGTGTTTGGCAGAGCCAACATTGTACCGATTATGCTGCTGGCTCATAAAAAATACCGATTAACGACCTCCCAAACCCCTGATTTGTCTCATCTTTATGCGCAACGTGATCTGTCTGGTCATGAGCTCTATTGGGAACAGATGCGTACAATCGAATGGCGAAATTACTTATCTTCGTTAACTAATTCACTCCAATCCAAATTTCATACACTCAGCCACCTCGAGGAAATCGCTGCAGAACAAGCAAAACAGTATATGCTGAAGCGCGTCGAACCGGATGGTACCCTCCTTAATTATTTCAGTGCTACTTTCTTGATGATTTATGCCCTTTTATCACTGGGTTTTTCTAAAAAAGACAAGCGAATCACAAATGCTGTCAATGGTTTGAAGTCGATGGCGACTTTCATAGACGGCAAAATCCATATGCAGTACACAACCGCAGACGTATGGAACACTTCCCTGATCAGTTATGCACTTCAAGAAGCAGGTATCACCGAGAATGCTGAGGTCATTCAAAAGGCAAATCGTTATTTATTTTCCAGGCAGCAGTATAAGTATGGGGATTGGGTCGTCCACAACACCTACACGAGGCCTGGAGGGTGGGGATTTTCCAATCTGAATACAATACATCCTGACGTTGATGACACTACGGCAAGTTTACGGGCAGTTAGGAGGAATATCGCTTCGCAACCGGATTTACATCAAGTCTGGGAGCGAGGTACCCAGTGGGGAATAGCGATGCAGAACAATGACGGCGGCTGGCCATCCTTTGAGAGAAATGTTGATAAGAATATCTTAAACCTGCTGCCCGTCCAAGGGGCGAAATTCTTACTGCTTGACCCGTCAACTGCTGATTTAACAGGTAGGACACTTGAATTCTTGGGGAATTTTACGAACTTAAATCAAAGTCATTCCGTGATAAAAAGAGGGGTTGACTGGCTGAGGAAGGATCAAAAACAAAATGGCTCATGGTATGGGCGCTGGGGGATCTGCTATATTTATGGGACATGGGCTGCCGTAACAGGTTTAATGGCATGCGGGTCTAATAGGGAAACACCGATGGTCCGCAAAGCTGTCCAGTGGCTTAAGGAAATTCAAAACGAAGATGGTGGGTGGGGAGAATCTTGTAAAAGTGATACAAAGAAGAGCTATGTGCCATTAAATTCTAGTACCCTGACTCATACCGCATGGGCCGTAGATGCTCTCATTGCAGCTTCACCGACAACTACTACGGCAATCGAAAATGGAATCCAATTTCTAATCGAAGAAGGAAATAACCGTGACTGGACCAGCGACTATCCGAAAGGGCAGGGGATGGGAGGAGCATTTTATATTCACTATCACAGCTATCGTTATATTTGGCCGCTTCTCACATTAAGTCATTACAAGCAGAAGTTTTTAAGCAATGTTATATAATATGGGTGGTTGTATATGGGAAGACCTTTATTCTTATGATTTGGCAGCAATCAATAAGAAAAAGGTTTTCCTTATTTTTTTATCTACACAAAGTATTTTCACGCTCTTAGAATAAATAAGTCATTGGTGAGGATTCTATTTAACTAATTCATGAATGGATGCAGGAAATTTAAGGAGCTTATAAAGTTGGATGAAAATACATTCTATCGATCCCTTACTTGAAAATGATTATCAATATCATTATGATAAAAGTAACAACTTAAAAGGGAGCGGGAACATATGCATGACGTGATAATTATAGGCGGAGGGCCAGCAGGTCTTTTCTCAGCCTTTTACAGTGGGTTACGAAAAATGAAAACAAAAATCATTGAGAATCATCCCTTTCTTGGTGGAAAAGTGCATGTATATCCTGAAAAAATTGTGTGGGATGTGGGTGGTTTGCCGCCGCTTCCTGGTCAGCAGTTAATAGATCAGCTGATCGAGCAAGGAACGACGTTCGAACCGGATCTTGTTCTTGGTGAGAAAGTATCGTCGATCGAAAAAGTGGACGGAGAGTTCAGACTGCAAACGGATTCTGGTCAAGAGCATTGGTCAAAAGCGGTCATCGTTGCTGTTGGGGGCGGAATCATTGAACCGGTTAGGCTTAAAATACAAGGTGCTGAGAAGTTCGAAGTCAGCAACCTGCATTATACCGTCCCCTCCTTTCAGCGGTTTGTTGGAAAGCGAGTCTTAATTTCTGGGGGGAGCCATTCTGCGGTGGACTGGGCGAATGAGCTTGCCCCGCTTGCCGCACACGTGGACTTAGTGTATCGCAAGGAAGAATTGAAGGGGCATGAAGCGAGTATTGAACTGTTGATCGAACAAGGTGTGGACCTTCATGAGCAGTCTTCCATCCAATCCTTAACAGCAGACAAGGGTGGAGAAATGATTGAGGAAGTGGTGCTAGAACATCCCCGCGACGGAATCAAACAGGTGAAAGTGGATGAAGTGATTATCAGCCATGGGTTTAACCGTGACGCTTCTTTATTGAATGAAAGTCCCATAGACTTAGAGCGTGTAGATAATTTCTTTATTAAGGGAAATGTGCAAAGTGCTTCTTCAGTTCCTGGTCTTTATGCAGCAGGGGATATTCTCCATCACGAAGGAAAGCTTCATTTAATTGCAGGTGCATTCCAAGATGCAGCGAATGCTGTTAACCAGGCTAAGCAGTTCATTGATCCGGATGCAACGGCAAGCGCTATGGTCTCTTCCCATAATGAACGTATGGATGAATACAATAAAAAGCTGAAAGAAAAGCGAATGGCAAAGATTTAAAAGCAATGTGCAGGTGCCAATCTTAGTCAAATTGGTTAAAACACCGTCCGACTAATCTAAAATACCTTTTCCATAGAAAAAGACTACCACTTTCTTTAAAGGGTAGTCTTTTGGTGTGTTGTTCGAATTTATGACAGACATATGCAGGATAAAGAAAAAGCGATTTCACTTATTTCCTTGCAAAAACCCTTCAACGATCTCATTAAACTTATCACTATGCTCCCAAAACATGAGGTGACCGCCCAGGGTCTTCACTGCGGCGTTTGGAGTCAGCTTGCTTAGGTAGGGGACTGCAGTTTCTGCCCAATGTTCAGCAACTATGAACATAGTCGGTATGGATTCGCTGCCTTTAGCTGCCTCTTCACGATAATCTGAGAATAATCCTGCTGAAAATAAGTTGGCAGCTATATAGTACGGTGTTTTCAGTGATTGCTCCACAATCCATGCCAATTCCTCTTCTTTCAGTTCACGCTGGACCATGACTCCAGTCGCATAAGCCGAAATGAATTCCCGTTGTCCCTGTGGATGATGAAGGTAGTTCGTATAGGCTGCAGCCATGTCATCGAGTGGTCCTTCTACCCAATCCTGACCCTGTTGAAGGGATAAAGATTTTGGAGGCATATCAATTAATACAAGGGACTTGATATCATCTGTTCCAAATTGGCGAATGTATTCCCAAACAGTTAAACACCCAAAAGACCAGCCGATGAGCGTAGCATTTTTGATTTTTAATGCCTTCAGAACCTTTTGTAAATCGGTCCCGTGTGTGACATAGTCATTTCCTTGGACCGTTATGGTAGATCGGCCATGGCTTCTGGGATCCATCACAATCGTACGGTGAGTTTTTGAAAAATGACGGACTTGCTCGGAAAAGACTTCTGTCGTAAACGTAAAACCTGGGATCAATACAATCGGATCTCCAGTGCCGATATCTTGAACAAATAATTCAATGCCTGGTTCTACCTCAATATAAGCTGCATTCTTTTTCATAGCTTACCTCCTGATTTTGTAACATTACTTCTAAATCTTATTCATAACTGCTACATTCCATTTCTTAAATAATGGAAAAAGGTTTACCATCATTTTCAATAGGGAGTACGGTCATATATTTTATTGGGAAATTTCCCCTTAGAGAATTGATAGAAAAGTCCCTTGTATAGTATTGACATTGAGAATCATTTGCAATAATATAGTGACAGATGAAAATGATTCTCAATATCAAACGGGAGGGATACATATGCTGAGTACCCGATTACATAAAAAATGGGCACTTCTAATATTTGTTTTATTTATGGCAACACTTCTTTCAGCTTGCGGATCTGAAGGAGCTTCTTCAGAAGGTGATTCGGCAGAGGGAGGAAATGATTCTTCCAATGAAGATTCGGATACAAGGGAAATTGAACATGCAATGGGAACGACAACGATCGAGGGAACTCCAGAAAAAGTGGTGACTCTTTATCAAGGAGCAACGGATACAGCGACTGCATTTGATGTGGACCCTGTAGGAATCGTTGAATCATGGGTAGAGAAGCCGATTTATAAGTACCTTCGTGATGACCTTGAAGGAACTAAGTTGGTAGGGGAAGAAACTCAACCGAATCTGGAAGAAATTGCAGCGCTTGAACCTGATGTCATTTTTGCATCAAAACTTCGTCATGAAGAAATTTATGAAAAACTAAAAAAAATAGCTCCTACTGTTGCTATTGATCAAGTCTATGAATTTAAAGAAACGGTAAATTTAATGGGCGAAACATTGAATAAAGCAGATAAAGCAGATGAAATCCTGAACGATTGGGATAAGCGTATCGAAGACTTTAATACAAAAGCTTCCGAGAAACTAGGCGATGAATGGCCGCTTAACGTTTCCGTGCTTAATTTCCGCAGTGACCATGCGCGTATCTATTTTGATAGTTTTGCTGGATCCATTCTTAGAGAGGCAGGATTCACTAGACCAGAAAACCAACAATCGGATGAGTGGGGTATGAAATTAACGGATAAAGAAAGCATCACTGAGATGAATGCTGATGTCTTTTATATTTTCATGAGTGACGATCCAGCTATTAAAAATAATTTTGAGGGATGGACGAATCATCCACTATGGAAGAACCTGGACGCCGTGAAAAATGATGAGGTACACACGGTGGATGAAGTTACATGGAACATGGCCGGTGGTATTCGAGCAGCTAACTTAATGCTTGATGACTTGTATGACCGGTTTGAATTAGAGAAATAAATCACAAAGATAGGAGGGGGCCCTCCTATCTTTGTTTCTTTGGGGAGAAACATAATGAGCAAATTTATGAACAATCGACATATAAGATGGACGACCTTACTGGTCCTTTTGCTTCTATTTATAGCAGCTTCTTTTTTCAGCATAGCTGTAGGAAAGACCTCTATATCTCTCTCTGAGGTTTGGGACGCCTTCTTTCATTATGATCCTTCCAGTACGAATCAGGTCATTATTCGTACTTCGCGCTTAACTCGAACAGTAATCGCTATTACCATTGGTGCAAGTTTGTCTATTGCGGGGGCTCTAATGCAAGCATTGACGCGAAACCCTTTAGCAGCACCTGACATATTCGGAGTCAATGCAGGTGCCCTCTTCTTCATTGTAGCTTCAGCGACATTCTTTTCTGTAGAATCTTTAAGCGGTTACATGTGGATTGGTTTCATTGGAGCGGGAGTGGCAGGAACAATCGTATATCTGCTAGGTTCAATGGGGGAGGATGGATTGTCCCCTATACGCATTGTCCTGGCAGGTGCTGCAATCAGTGCACTTTTCGTTTCATTCACTCAAGGGATGCTTGTTTTGGATGAACAACGTATGCAAAGCGTGTTATTTTGGCTGGCAGGATCTGTAGCAGGTCGAGAATTAGATCTCCTTTTACCTGTTCTTCCATTTATCTCAGGAGCAATTATCCTCTCGTTATTGATTGGAAAGCCTTTGAACATCCTTATGTCCGGTGATGATGTTGCTAAGAACCTTGGTCAAAACACCGGTTTGGTGAAACTGGTAATCGGAATCAATATAGTGTTTTTGGCTGGAGGATCCGTGGCTGTCGCAGGTTCAGTAGGTTTCATCGGCCTGGTCGTTCCTCACATCGTCAAAGGCATCACCGGACCGAATTACCAATGGATTCTACCGATAAGCGGGTTATTCGGAGCTATTCTGTTATTGTTTGCTGATATAGTAGCACGACTTGTCATTGCACCTCAAGAAATGCCGATAGGGGTAATGACAGCACTTTTCGGAACTCCATTTTTCATTTATATCGCTAGAAAAGGGGTGAAGAAAAATGGGTGAGTTCTACACGATAAGAAATAAAGATGATAAATTTTCGATGCAATTCCATAAACGATCGTTGTTTATTTTGATTTCCTTAATACTTGTGACCTGTGCTGTTTTTATCATCAGCCTTTCGTCTGGGAGCAGTTATATTCCAGTCGGTGAGGTAATCAAGGAAATCCTCGGTGTGAGTGATCACGCTTTCATTCTTAATGAACTCCGGATGCCCCGAGTAGTCATGGGCTTTCTCGTAGGGGGCGGTCTTGGAGTTTCTGGATTGATCTTACAAGGAATTATTCGTAATCCTTTAGGTTCTCCGGACATTGTAGGAGTTACAGGCGGGGCTTCCGTAGGTGCGGTTATTTTTATCGTATTTTTCCTGGGTGAATGGAGTGTCACTTGGCTTCCTCTTGCGTCTATCATTGGGGCGGCAGTTACAACAGTCATCATCTATCTTTTATCTTGGAAAAATGGTGTGACACCAATAAGATTGATTCTTATAGGAATTGGGATATCTGCACTCACCAATGCTATCGTGACAATGTTCATGGTATCGAGCGAATCTGCAATTGCTTCTAAAGTATATCTATGGTTAACCGGTAGCTTATATGGAGCAAATTGGCAGGAAGTGACGATTCTTCTTCCTATCATCCTTATCTTTATTTTTCTTTCGCTCTTCTTTACAGGGATTGTGGATGTTAAGCAGTTAGGTGATGACGTAGCAATCGGGATGGGCGTCAGGGTACAGTTTTTCCGCTTTCTACTACTTGCTTTAAGTGTTGCATTAGCCGGCGCAGCTGTTTCTTTTGCAGGCGGCATCGCTTTTGTTGGATTGATCGCTCCCCATATCGCCCGGCTGATCCTGCATAACTCGTTTGCTAATTTGGTAGTCGGGTCGGCTCTGATAGGCTCATTAATTGTGATGGGCGCTGATATCATAGCTCGTACCGCCTTTTTGCCATCTGATATTCCTGCTGGCGTATTTACTGCTGGAATCGGTGCACCATTTTTCATTTATCTACTATACCGGAACCGAAGGGCGATGAGTGAATGATCCCTGTCCAAGCATTAAAGGAAGAACATCTATGTATTGAATTTTTAAGCCATCAACAACAACGGATATCTGCTCCTAACTTGAAAATCACTGCATCAATGATGATGAAGAAGTATGCTCAAGTTATTCCTGCTCAAGTATTGGACTCGATGCTTTGGGAAGAGAAAGCTAAAATCATTCCTCTTTCCTCCTCCGCTATCAGTAATGAATTGGATATTGAGGTAGACACTTTACAGATCGAATATACTGATTCACGCTTGGAAGCTTGGGAGGCACTCTTTGCTCGTCATATTGTGCCAATAATGAGGGCATTTCACAAAGTAACAAACCTCCCTCTTTTCATTTTATGGGAAAATGTAGCAGTTAGGATCAACTCATACTTTAGAAAAGCAGTGGAACGATTTCCAGAGTATGAACTAAGAGTCAACCGCCTTGCTGAAGAATTACTTCAATTAGATGGACGCTATTTCAACAATACCGAGCATCCAATGAGTAGGTTCCTTACTGCTCCTGGTTGTCTCAGTGAGCAGAAAATACGGAGTACGTGCTGTTATTTTCATAAGTTGGAAAAAAAGAAAGAATCACTCACCCATTGTCTTGTGTGCCCGCTTAATAATTCGAATGAAAAGTGACTTATTCTTTTTATAGTCAGTCATGGATATTCTCCATCCAGGAGGAAATCATGATAAAATACTTTACTAGAAGAGAATAGCGGTGGAACATCGAAGGGAAGTTATAAATAAATTGTTATGAACCATGGTGAAGAGCGGACAAGTGAGGTTTCCCACTGACGATTTGAAAAAGGATATGGATGTAAAAATTCTGAACAGAAATTGGTGAATGTATGGATATCAGACACCTGAAGTATTTTATAGAAGTGACAAGGTTCAACAGCTTTACTCGAGCAGCTGATCATTTATTTGTAACCCAGCCTACGATCAGCAAAATGATCAAAAATTTAGAAGGTGAGCTTGGTGTAGAATTGTTCGACAGATCTAGGAAAAAGCTTGTTTTGACAGACGCTGGCCGTGCCATTTTAGAACAAGCCCAAACCATTGACCGGGCATTCAGTAACCTGCAGACAGAGATTGATAATTTGGTCGGCCTGCAAAAGGGGCATATCCGGATCGGACTTCCTCCCATCATGGATGCTGACCATTTCATTCGGATTTTAGGCGACTTCCATCAACTATATGCCGGAATTACATTTCAATTGATGGAGAATGGCACTAGGAAAATTGAAGAAGATATCCTCGCAGATAACCTGGATGTTGGGATAGCTGTTTTACCAACAGAAGGGGAGGAATTCGATCATTTTTCTTTTATGAAAGAAGAATTGCGTGTAGTCGTTCCTTATACTCACAGGTTCGCCGATAGAAAGCAGATCCGATTGGAAGAACTGGAGGAGGAACAGTTTATCCTTTTCAATAAGGATTTCGCATTGAATGACCGAATCAGGGAGTCATGCAAAGAGGCAGGCTTTCTTCCGCAGGTAGTCTCGGAAAGTTCCCAATGGGATTTTATCGGAAAAATGATAGCTTCCGAACTGGGCATCTCCATCTTACCCTATAGTGTCTCAAATCTGCTCAAAGAAGACGTGAGAGCTATAAAAGTAGTGAAACCGACAATCGAATGGGATCTTGCAATTATCTGGAGGAAAAACCATTATTTATCCTATGCTACAAGGGAATGGTTAAAGTTTACCCAGGAGCGGCTGACGGAAAGCACCTCGAACTAGGAGGTGCTTTTTCTAATCTGAGGAATTATTAAATGCCATTCTGTGGGTATCTATGCTTTTACCACATGGATGAAAGCATTTCCATAGATATCATCTATGTTACAGATGATTAACATCCATTTCACTTATCGAAAACAGAGGCTTACACTTGGAATATCAAACGTTTGAGAGTAACAAGATCACAGAAAGGATTTTATTCTTATGACGCAAACGAAACATCCAAAAGAAAGCCTGATTGTAAACACTGACCAAGTAATGATTAATGATTTGAACAACTATAATACACTGTTCGGCGGGGTTTTGATGAAGAAGTTGGATAACAATGCAACCCTTTCAGCGAGACGTCATGCAAGGGTGAAAGAATGTGTCACAGCCTCCACCGATTCAATTGATTTTTTACATCCGATCCATCAGACCGATTCTGTATGTGTAGAATCTTTTGTTTCCTATACTGGCACCAAATCAATGGAAATTTTCTGTAAGGTCATTGCCGAAGATATGATCACTGGAGAACGACGAATGGCAGCAACTGCATTCCTCACCTTTGTAGCATTAGATGAAAGTAAAAAGCCGATTCAGGTTCCGGAAATCATTCCGGAAACAGAGGAAGAAAAATTTCTCTATGAATCCGGAAAAGAACGTGCTGAAACACGAAGAGTACGGAGAGAACACAGTAAAAAATTGACGGAAATCATCGTCTTGGAAAAACCTTGGGAAAAGGGAGTGGAAGTGTAATGACGTCCATGATAGCCGGATTGAATGAATTGTATGAAGCAAAAGAAGACCTGGAAACTTTGAAGCATAATTCTCCTGATCTCTGCGAACATCTGGTCCATGTAGTCAGTCTTACGAGGCAGTTACAGTTGAAATACGGTTATATGGGCTCGTTATTGATGGACGATGAACTGCCGGAATATGAACCGAAGTTTGTCAGAGGATCGATTCTCAACCTTTACCAAGAGGAAGTCCAGGGTCTGAAAAACCACTCTGAAATAGACAAACTAAAAGCGCTTATGAGAAAGCATGAAAAGGTCAGGGATTCAAAATTATTCCTACTGACGCTTGGAGCAAAGCCGGAGTTGCTGCAAGGCTCTACGATTATCAAATAATCCAGCATACTCTGCTACGAGGCTCTTTCGTATGAAAGAGAATAAGCTCAAACCTACCTTTGATTGTAGAAATTCTGCAAATATAAATGCTATCCTCCAGGGGCTTGAGTATGTTTCGCAGGTTCCCCTGAATTGTTTGATAAGATACCGATATCAATAGTCTGGTCCTGCTGTGATCATGTGTTATCACAGTGAGAGGACCAGGCTTTTTTTGAACCTGGGGAGTAATTCTTTAGTGAACAGTTGTGAATTTTATGAAAACTAAAGAAAAAATAGTAATAAGGTGGTAAAATGACTTATATATCACCTTATTTAAGTGAGGTGATCCGGATGTTTTGAAAGCGGTTTAGCAAATATAGAAGAGGCTGATGAAAAAGTGACAATGCAAGTGAAGGAAGCTTCAATTTTCGACCACCAGGGGAACAAGATTATCACTGAAGACCGTGAGATAGCGATTATTGCCAAAATGGAAGATCCTATGATTGCGGTGTTGGGAAATGTTATAAGTGATTCGGAATGTGAAGAACTTATCCGTGTTTCCAAAGATCGGATGAACCGATCAAAGATTGGATCGAAGCATGAAGTGAGCGATATTCGGACGAGCAGCAGCACATTCCTGCCAGAGGATGATATAACTGCCAGAATTGAAAAGCGGATGGCGCAAATTATGAACGTACCTGTAGAACATGGTGAAGGAATTCACATCTTGAATTATAAACAAGGTCAAGAATACAAAGCCCATTATGATTATTTCAGATCAAAGGCAAAAGCGACGAGAAACCCAAGAATCAGTACGCTTGTTCTTTATTTGAACGATGTAGAAGAAGGAGGCCAAACCTACTTTCCGCACATGAATCTTTCTGTCTCCCCACAAAAAGGCATGGCTGTGTATTTTGAATATTTTTATTCGGACCCTGCTGTGAATGAACGCACACTTCACGGTGGCTCACCAGTCACAGTCGGTGAGAAATGGGCAGCGACGATGTGGGTACGGAGGAAACAGTACCGTTAAGATGGAATAGCGAAGGCTAGGGTTAAACGATCACTAAATGGATCGAACACTCTTTTAGTCAGATAGAGTAAGAGATTTGAAATCATATGAAACACCTTCTATTCCGTCATGCTGGTGATAGTGGAGGTGTTTTTCTTATGATAAAATTCCTGTTTTTACATTGTCATACTGATTTCGATTTTTAACTGCCCCTTTAAATAATCTATTCATACCTCGATTATGAGTCTTTCGGAAACATTTGATAAGGTGCCTCAAACAAAGTTTTGGACTTTATCACTCTCAACTTATTTCCTCTCGCACCTCTTGCTTTCCTTTTCATCCCATAGTAATCTTGAAGTTCATTGAAGGGAGTGGAGAGACCATGAATAGAATGGTCATCTTAGCGGAAAAACCCTCTCAGGCAAAAGCTTATGCAGAGGCCTTTACGATACAGGAAAAAACAAAAACTTACATACAATTAAAACCTGATGATACCTTTCCGAATGGAGCGACAATTACGTGGGGAGTTGGTCATTTGGTTGAATTAAAAGAACCTCACGACTATAAACCAGAGTGGAAGAGATGGAAGCTCGACCAGTTGCCGATCGTTCCGGACCGTTTCCTTGAGAAAGTATCCAAGGGGAAGTGGGAACAGTTTCAAGCGGTCAAAAAGCTGCTACAGCAAGCGGATGTGCTTGTGAATGCGGCGGATGTCGACAGAGAGGGTTCGAATATTTTTTATAGCATCCTTCGCTTAACTGGTGTAAAAGGGAAGCCGATCCAACGATTGTGGATCAATTCGCTTGAGAAAGACGAAGTCCGTAAAGGATTTAAGAATTTACAAGATAACGACAGGGATTTGCGATTATTTGATGAGGCGAAGGCCCGTCAAATCAGTGATTGGATGGTAGGCATCAATGCCAGTCGCCTGTTTACTTTGCTCTTACAGAAGAAGGGTTTCTCAAGCCACTTGTCGATTGGACGTGTACAATCTCCGACGGTTTATTTGATCTATCAAAGGCACAAGGAGATTGAGAACTTTGTTTCCGAACCTTACTATCAAATCGAAGGTACATTTCAAGCTGAAACTGGTTCTTATAAAGGCATGGCTAAGATTAAGGAAAAGGATAAGGCGAAGGTCCAGGCACTTATGGACAAACATGGCCTCAAAGAGAAGGAAGACTTAACAGGGAATGTCCAAAATATAGACAAAAAGACAAAGTACCAGAAGTCGCCGAAGCTGCATTCTTTATCCACCCTGCAGAGTGTAGCGAACAGACGTTGGAAATATACGCCTTCGCAAGTACTCAAGACGATGCAAAAGCTTTATGAGAAGCGTCTCGTTTCCTATCCGAGAACGGACTGTAATTTTATAACAGAAAATGAGTTTGCTTATTTAGTGAAGAACTTGAATTCCTATCAGGACACGTTGAACGTTTCTTTCACAGCGTCGTCTTTAAAGCCGAAAAAAAGATATGTGGACAACAGCAAAGTTCAGGAACACTATGCGATTATACCGACAAAGTCTGTTCCTACCCAAAAGAAATTGAGTGGGCTAAGCCGTGAAGAACGCAATATTTATGATGAAGTTTTAGCAACGACACTGGCGATGTTCCACACAGACTATGTCTATGAAGAGACCACGATTTATACAAACGTACACGACCTGCCATTTAAAACTACGGGCAGAAGAGAATTGAAAAGAGGATGGAAAGAGCTTTTTCCAAAACATTCTCAATCAAAGCAGGAGAAAGATCCTTTACTCCCAAATGTTAAAAATGGTGAACAAGTAGGCGCGAACCTTCATATTAAAGAAAGTATGACGCAGCCGCCTAAGCCATATACAGAAGGTCAGTTGATCAATATGATGAAAACATGCGGGAAGCTCGTGGATGACGAAGAAGATGTGGAAATTTTAAAAGAAGTCGAAGGGCTGGGAACGGAAGCCACCCGCTCAAGCATAATTGAAACGATCAAAGCTCAAAAATACATTGAAGTGAAAAGAAACAACGTCTATGTCACAGATAAAGGCATCATGCTTTGTGAAGCTATTGAAGGAACACTGTTATCAAGCCCCTCCATGACCGCGAAATGGGAGTCGTATTTAAAGAAGATCGGGAGTGGTGAAGGATCGAAGCAAATGTTCATCAAACAGACAAGCCAGTTTATTGAAAAGTTAATGCAAGAAACCCCTGACGCTCTTCAACAGGTTCAAGTTCGAAGCACTGGAGGGAAAAAGAAGTGGAATGAACCGATCGCCAAATGTCCTGCCTGTTCAACTGGATCTATTGTAGATCGTTATAAATTCTATGCGTGTTCTGCTTATAAAGAAGGGTGTAAAGTGACCTTTCCAAAAAGATTAGCTGGGAAAACACTGACAAATAATATGATTAAAACGCTGTGTGAGAAGAAGCGGACGAAGGTGCTGAAAGGGTTCAAGGGAAAGAAACCGTTCAGTACTGCTTTGACACTGGACGAGGATTATAAGATTAAATTTGATTTTGGCAAGAAAGCCTTGGATAAGAGCTGACCGCTCTTCCATAAGCAGCAATTGAAATTTAATGAGTGACTGATCCTCAATCATGTTACTTATGTAGCATCGGGTGGGGATGAGGCACTTTTTTAATGGGCTGTACTCAGCTTCAGCGTATGTCCCTGGTGGCCTGAATTTAAACCTCCCTGTGTCACAAGAAGTTAAAATGAGGATAGGCTAAAGTTTGTCAGGACTAAGCATGATACATACACTTTTGCGAAGTTGGGTCTCTTTTTGCTGCAAATGTAAAGGCTGGAATTTACATCCTGTTGACTAGAAGGAAAGCGAGTGATGATGTTGGATAGAATTGGTGTTTTGACAAGTGGAGAAGATGCTCCAGGAATGAATGCCGCAATACGTGCAGTCGTAAGGTCCGGTCTATATGACGGAATAGAAATGGTTGGAATCAAGTATGGGTTTCAAGGAATTTTGAATGAAACAATGGAGAGAATGGATGCGGCATCCGTAGGCTCCATTATTCAACGAGGTGGAACGATCCTCCAGTCCTACAAGAATCAAGAAATTGTTACTGATGCTGGCCAGCAGAAAGCAATTGCTCACTTGAAGAAACATGGAATAGATGGCCTCGTGGTAATCGGGGGCAGAGAAGCTTTGAAAGTTGCAGTCTCGTTAGCCGAAAAAGACTTTCCATGCATCGGTATACCAGCTGCGATAGAAAATGATATTCCGTATGTGGACGAGGCTATCGGGTTTGATACAGCTATAAATACGATCATTGAGTATGTGGATCGTATTCGTGATACAGCTTCTTCGCATGAAAAAACCTCGATTATTGAAGTTATGGGGAAAGAGAATGGGAACCTGGCTCTATGGTCTGGTCTTGCTGGTGGAGCAGAAAATATCATTATTCCTGAGAAGAAAGAGGACATAGAGAAAATCGTAGAGCAAATCAAAAGCGGAACTTCCAGAGACAAAAAGTACAGCATTATTATCGTAGCAGAAGGCACGGTGAGTGGTATCGATCTCAACGCTAAACTGAAAACAGAGACGGGGTTAGAATCACGTGTCACCGTTTTGGGTCATACCCAGCGTGGGGGTGCTCCTACCGCGAGAGATCGAGTTTTGGCTAGTCGTTTAGGTGCTCACGCGATTGAACTGTTGTTAAATGATGAATCAGGAAAAGTAGTGAAGCTCAAAGATAACAAGTTGGTAAGTGATGATTTAGGTGAGATTTTCTCCCCTAAGTCTCACATCGATGAAAGTATGTATGACTTGTCCGGCAGATTGTCTAAATAAATTGAAAGAGAGTCTGCGCAGTTCTGGTTTTTTTCGTTATCGGTGCTCCATAATGCAAAAATTTTCAGTCTCGTGATTAGCTTGGTGAAAACAGTATAAATACAGTGAATGTCTGACTCCGTCCATTTTATTTCTTTGGTGTGGCGGGTGCCAGGCATTTTTTGAAGAAACATGATGAAGAGTCTTTCCTGTAATCGAAACATGTTACGATACCTTTAGGGAAATAGAGGAGGCATGGATGATGACGAGAAAACTTTACTATGAAGACGCTTATAATATGCAGTTCCAATCTAAAGTGATAAAAATAGATCAAGATGAGCGTGGCCATTATGTGGTGCTTGAAAAGACGGCGTTTTATCCGACTGGCGGCGGGCAGCCCCATGATAAAGGGACTTTGAATGGTATGGAAGTGATTGACGTCGAGGAAGTGGAAGGCGAAGTGCGTCATTATACAGATCGCTTACTAACCGGAGCAGGAAGTGTAGAAGGCATCATAGATCAAGGGAGACGGCTGGACCATATGCAGCAGCACTGTGGACAGCATATCATTTCAGCTGTTTTCCATGACAAGTTCGGAATTCCGACAACCAGCTTCCACTTAGGCACAGAGTCAGTGACAATCGATTTGGATACGGAATTTCTGGACGCAGACCTGTTGGAGAAGGCGGAAGAAGAGATCAACCGGATCATCCGTGACAACTACCCGGTTGAAACGAAATGGGTAGCTGTTGAAAAAGCATCAGAATATCCGCTTCGTAAACCGCTCGCTGTTGAGGGAGACGTTCGTCTCGTCATCATTCCAGACATTGATTATAGCGGATGCGGAGGCACACACCCGGACTTCACTGGTGAAGTCATGGCCGCCAAATTTCTAGGGTGGACAAGAAACAAAAAGCAAGTACGGTTGGAGTTTGTTTGTGGTTACCGGGTCCTGCGAAAGCTTGGACAGAAACATCAAGTACTAACTGAAATGAAGCGGATCGTCCCAAAACCGGAACAAAAGCTTGTGGAGGAAGTTGATGAACTGATCAAGATAAATAAGCAGAAAGATAAGAAAATCGCTGAACTTGAAGAACAACTCCTTGAATATGAGGCGCGTGATATCATTTCAGAGTCACAGGGGGATAAAGTGATTCAACGTGTTTTCAAAGACTATCCGATCAAAACCCTCCAATCTTTAGGTAAGGTCATAATCGAAGAAGCACCTGATGCTTACCTTATTTTCATCAGTGAACAGAATGATCAGCTGCAATTTGTACTAGCCCACGGCACGGATATCAATCGGAATATGAATGAGGTTGCCAAACAAATCCTGCCCCTTATCGAGGGAAAAGGCGGGGGGAAACCGAACTTTGTTCAAGGTGGGGGCAAAAAACTAATAGACGGGGAAGCTTTTGCTGAACGCGTCAAACATGTTTTATAAATAACTTTGCAGCTTATCCTACGAAAATGAAGTGAGTAAGGAATATAATGAAATTTTTTGGTTTAAAGTAGAATAGGGAGCTAATCAAACGGATGTAGCCAATCGCTTATCAAAATGGATTGTTCTGCTGATAGAACAAATGCGGCCATGAAAATTCAAAAGCTTTCGTTCAATCGTTGGTGATAAAGAACTCAGGGTTACTTTTTATTAGGTTGTTGGAGTGTTATGAGGCAATATTATTGGAGGTTTATTAAATGGATAATAACGATATATTGATAAGATTAAGGTATGCCCTTGATATAAAAGATCAGGATATGATTGAAATATTCAAGCTTGGCGGTGTTGACCTTTCGAAAGAAGAAGTCCAAAAGGTTCTCACAAAGTCAGAGGATAGTTATGACGATGAAGATGATGAAGTGTATGAAGATGAAGATCACATCAAATGTACGAACAGCATGCTGGAGTCCTTTTTGAATGGTCTGATTACGTTTGAACGAGGACCTCAGAAAACGAAAGATGGAGAACCGATGAAACCCGATCGGTCGATCAGGAACTACTCGAGCGTAAATAATGTCATGTTGAAAAAAGTGAAGATCGCTCTGAAATTAACGAGTGAGGATATCATCGATATTTTGAACGATGCAGGCATTACAATCACCAAAGGAGAGGTGAGCGGCTTGTTAAGGAAAGAAGGTCACAAGAATTACCGGCAGTTCGGTGATCAATACGCCAGAAACTTCTTAAAGGGATTGACGATAAAAAACAGAGGATAAAAAGGATTTAAAATATGTAATTTAAAAAGCCCTTAATAAAAATGAGAGTCCCATTTCTCGACAGAGACTAGGGGCTCTCATTTTTTTTGAAACCGAAGATGTATAGCTTACGTAAAGAATAGTAATTGATTCACTGAATTGTCATTTTATGTAAGGAGTGAGTGAGGTGCATTCATTTATTGAAGCCCCAACGAAACAATTATCCAAAGACAGTGTGAAAGTCTGGTTGATCAGTGAAACACTGTTGAACATACTTATGTTTATCATTCTTATAGGACTGTTCATCGCTGATGATTTTTTTGCATGGTACAAATGGATTGAATGGGTTTTGATTGGTTTGACCATTCTTTCTATTGTTGGAACGGTTTGGTCATTTTTTAAAGCCTCTTTGTTATACAATCATTGGCGTTATGACGTCAATGAAGAATTCCTGCAGTTGAAATCAGGAGCGCTTCATGAAGAACATCAATTGATTCCCATGACAAAAATTCAGTCTGTTTCTACTCACCAGGGTCCGCTTTTAAGAAAATACAAACTGTACACGATCAAAGTGAGTACCATCGGCTCTGTGCATGAGATCCCAGCCTTGCCAGAAGCCACTGCTCTGGAACTACGAAATCAAATCGCCACCTATGCCAAAGTTGAGGAGGTATAGCAATGAAGGAGAGTAAGCGGAACCACCCCTTGATGATGATTCAAGAATTCGGAAAGTTAATAAAAAACAGCTTGTTCTTTTTCATTTTTTATTTGTAATCAAAGCAGGTTCCGAGGCTTGGTTCTTTGTTTATGGCCGCTACGTAGTTATAGGATTATTTATAATGACATTGCTCTCGATTCCTATTAAATGGTTTGCGCGTACATATAAGTTAGAAGAGACCTCCATTCAAATGACCAGAAGTTTTTTTACCACAACAAAACAGACGATTCCTTATTCTAAAATTCAACATGTCAGAAGAAAAACAAACGTCTTCCATCGCTTATTCAGTGTGACATCTTTGACAGTAGAAACGAGCATCCAGGGAGAAGACAGCTCTATAAATTTTCCCGTTTTGGGAAATGAGGAAGCAGAAACAGTGGAAGCTAAAATTCAGATGAAAATAGACAAGGATGGTTCCTCGACTCCTGCCATTGCTGAAACACCTAAAGTATTGGAGGAAATGGAAGGAGAGAATTCGCGGACTGAGAAAGAGGTCTTGGAAAAAGAAGAAAATACGTTATCAGTTGAAAGGGTTGCTGAGGGGGAAGCGGAATCTGAAAACTTCTCGGTTAAAAAAGTCCATTTCACACCTGCAAAAAAGGAAATATTAAAGGCATCTCTTGCCTCGCTCAGTTTTCTAGCCGTAATACCGCTCGTCGGTTCTTTATTATCCAAGTCAGAGGAATTCCATTTCAAGAAACAGGTGGATGGATTGGTATCCTTTATCCTTGAGTCGCCATGGGTGACGGCGGTCACACTCGTCTTTCTCATTTTAATCGCTGGAGGAATAGGGATTGTCCGGACATTTGTGAAATATGGAAAATATGAGATTGCATCTGATGATGGGCAAATCTATATCACCAAAGGAGTAGTGGAAGAAAACTACTTTTCTATTAAGAAGGAGAGAGTTCAAGCCGTATTAATTGAGCAAACACTTGTGAAGCGAATGATGGGGTTAGCATCTGTTCGTTTAGTTTGTGCAGGAGGGAGTGGAGAGGATAGTGAGGTGAGCTCACTTTTTCCTTTCCTGCCTATTCGGCGTGTAAATTCCTTGATTGGGGAATTGCTCCCTGAGTATCATTTGACAGAACAGATGGAACCTTTACCAAAGAGGGCGCTCTGGATTCGCATCCTGAAGCCGAGCTGGTTATGGATCATTGCCACAATCATTCTTTATTTCTTGAAGCCTGAGCCTTTCAATATTGATTCGGCCTGGTGGCAGATTTCGCTTTTATTATCCTTGACAATCATGACTTCTCGTTTGATGGATTTTTTCCAATCTCGCTATCATATGAATGATCAATTCATGCAATTTAGATCAGGAGGCTTTACGACGAACCTATACCTTTCTAAACGGAATAAAATCATTGAAATGGAAGCTTCTCGAACGATTTTTCAAAAGGTGCTGGGGTTAGCTTCGGTGAACACGGTGAATCGCGCCAATCCTGTAAGGCAAACTACTATGGATGATGTTCCTTCAGAGTGGGTGACGGTGGCTTATCAGTGGTACATATCCAGGAATAAGGAAATCAATATCAGTAAATGAAGCAGAATGAGTTAGCATTCTATTGAGGAAAATATTTATAAAAAAACCTTCCGATTAATTTTTAACTTGCGTGTAATTATTATGTAATATTATTAAATAAATATAACACATGCGTGACTTTAGCCTATTTTTATATAAATTATGTTATTATTAATCTTGTTACGAAAGCTGTGGGTATTTTCTCGCAGAATTATTGAAAGAATTTAGTTTATAAGATTTAAATTATTATAAAAATGATGAATTTATATTTGTAGGTTAATATAACGGAGGTTTTACTATGTTTTCTAAATTTAAAACGAAAATGAAAGAACCCGCTTTTAAAAAGAAATTTATGATTTATGCTGCTGTAATGGCAATCTTCTGGCTGAAGATGTCCTTTATTCAAGGTGGGATTTTTACTCTTAATATAGAAAATGCCAATGAAGCGGCTATTTTAGCTTTTAACCCATTAAGCAGTATTTTTCTCTTATTCGGGGTAGGTATTCTTCTGGGTGGACGCAGAGGACTACTAGGCATGTATATTATTGGTTCGCTGCTGTTGTATGTAAACGTTCTGTTCTATCGGGAATACCATGATTTTCTTACCATTCCGATGTTAGGACAGGCTGCCAACCTGGCAGGAATGGGCAGCAGTATCACCGACATTTTATCAGGAACGGATATTTTCTTGTTTATTGATGTCTTCATTGCTGCGTTTCTATTATTCTATTTGAAACCGATGCGTTTCAAAAGTTTTATTCCTAAGCGGAAAGAAGGCTTGATTTTGGCTGTTATTGCTGTGCCCTTGTTCTTAGTGAACTTAGGCTGGGCGCAAACGGAACGCACGGAGTTATTAGAGCGGGCTTTTGATCGTAATTTGCTCGTTAAATATATCGGTGTGCTTAACTTCCACGCTTATGACATCGTCCTGCAGGGCCAGACAGAGGCCAAGAAAACTTTCGCGGACAGCAATGAACTTGTTCCGGCATTGAATTATTTGAATGAAAAGAAGACGGAACCGAACAGTGATATGACCGGCGTCGCTGAAGGGAAGAACGTGATCGTTTTATCCCTTGAGAGTACGCAGACCTTTGTTGTTGATAATAAGGTGAATGGCAAAGAGCTCACCCCATATTTCAATGACCTGAAAGAAGAAGGAGCTTATTTCAGCAACTTCTATCACCAGGTCAAACAGGGACGTACATCTGACTCTGAGTTTATGTTAGACAACTCTCTTTACGGATTGAACCGCGGGGCAGCCTTCTTCACTCATTCCGGAAATGAATATGAAGCAACACCGGAAGTATTAGGTGAAAAAGGATATACGTCTTCAACAATGCATGCCAATGATGAAACATTCTGGAACCGTAATGTGATGTATGAGTCTCTAGGGTATGATGAGTACTACTCTAAGAAAGATTATGATGTAACAGAAGAGAAGTCTTTTGGTTGGGGCTATTTGGACGAATATTTCTTCAGTGACTCTTTAGATAAGATGAAAGAAATGGATCAGCCGTTCTATAACAAGATGATTACTTTGACGAACCACCATCCATTCACCCTTCCTGAAGATAAGAAATTCATTGAAGAAGGGAATACTTCCAGTGAAACCTTGAACCGTTACTTCCAAACGATTCGTTATCAAGATGAAGCATTAAAACAATTCGTCGAGGATTTCAAGAAGTCCGATTTGTATGATGATACGATTCTGGTTATTTATGGCGACCATTTCGGCATTTCTGAAAACCACCAACAAGCCATGGGAGAATATCTGGATAAGGACATTAATGCATATGAACAATTCCAGCTTCAGCGTGTCCCTCTTCTTATGATCGGGGAAGGTATTGAACCACAAGAACATGATACGGTTGGCGGACAGATTGATTTACGGCCGACCATCATGAACCTTCTTGGTGTGAAAGATGAAAATCCAGTTCAATTCGGGCAGGATTTATTCAGTAAAGACCGTCGTGAGATGATGATTACACGTGACGGTGGCTTCGCCAATGAAGAATATGTTGGTGTGAATGAAAGCTGTTTCGATAGAGAATCAGGTGAAGAAGTAGAAGCAGATGCTTGTGCTCCTGGATTTAAACAAGCAGAAGAGGAACTTGCGTTATCTGATTCGATTGTTTATGGAGATTTGCTTCGTTACCTTGATGAAACCGAAATGATTGAGGAAAAAGAAAAAGAGTCTTCCCAGCAAAATGAATAAAGTATCAGATAAAAGCTTGTAGAGAAACCCAGTGTTTTTCTGCAAGCTTTTTTTCAATGAAATTATATAGAGCGCCTGGTCTCTCGATGTCTTACAGCATTCCGCCTCGTGAAGGAAAACCGCTTCACGGTACGGATCCTCTGAAGCATGTCGAGGCTGACCAAGGTGCTTGCACTTTGGCATGGACAAAACCATGGGCTGACATAGTCTGAAAGTAAAGAAGGAGAATAAACGCTGGGAATCGAATATGTATTCGAGAATCAATATTTTATTTAACAGGAGGACATTATGGGGAGAATCGTTCATTTTGAAATTCATGTAGACGATATGGAACGGGCGGAGAAATTTTATGGTGATGTATTTGGATGGACTTTTGAAGATTGGAGCGAATATGCGGGCATGCCTTATTTGGGAGCTGTGACCGGGGATGAAAAGGAGCCGGGAATTAACGGAGCTTTGATGAAAAGGCAAAGTGCTCCTCCGGAATTGAATCAAGCTTTGAATGCCTATGCATGCACACTGGGAGTGGAGAATTACGATGCTGTAGAGGCGAAAATCCTGGAAAATGGGGGTAAGGTCGCAATGCCTAAGTACGCTCTGCCTGGAATGGCCTGGCAGGGATACTATATAGATACAGAAGGGAACATTTTTGGCCTCCATCAACCAGATGAAAACGCAAAATAGCATACTTATGGGGAAGAAATCTAAAAGAATCCTTATCATGAGAGTTCTTCTTTTTTACAGAGCGCTTTTCTCTCACGTCGTTAAATTACCAGCGACGTGGAAGAAAGGCGCTTTTTCATATTGTCTAATGGTGCAGAAATGTCCTCACTTATGAAATAACAAGTGTGATGGACGGCCGTGTATATCATCAGAGAAGTACTCTAAGCCCCGTCTTATGAGAATGATGATTATGGCTATTGAATCCTCGATATACTTCAATTGTAAGATCAAATCACCCATAAATAGGAGGAAGAAAACATGAGCAAAAAAGCAGCAAAACAAACTGAGGTAAAAGAAAAAGACTTTGATTTGGAAGTGGACCTACTTGATCTTGACGAAGTAGGTGCAATTCCAGAAACAACTGCAAGCAGTGGAGGAAGCAGCTGTTCAGCAACTTCAACTTGTGGATCAAGTTCATGCTGTGGGTCTTGCTGATTAGTTTCATCAATTCTATGTGAAATGAGGATGGTTAAGAAATGAAGGGTCTGCTTATTTTCAACTATAACGCTGAGGAAGACGCTCGATTGGTTCATAAACTTACTACTATATTAGCTTGTGTCGATCGCTATTTCCTGTCGAGATCCTGGGAAGGCGGACCTCACTTGAAGATTACATTCGATGAGGATACGAAGGCATCGGTAATCAGGAGAGCGAAGGATGACATTAATCAGGTGATGAATGAGATTTTGATCAACGAAGAGCTGGAACGGCAGCTGATACAGAAGTATGAACGAAATGCCTCGACTTTGGCTAAGTTGGAAAATAAGGAAGAAGCATCGGCGATTGAAGAGCATGGAACAATTAAAATGGTCGATCACCATTTCTTCTATCACAACAGAGAAATAACCGACTTGTTCAATGAAATGAGATTTGAAGCACGGGCATTACTTACAGATTTATATATGTATATCCATAAACACAATATCAAGCTTTCCCACGCTTTTCCGGTTTTATTTCATTACGTCTCTGAAGTGTATAAGGAAGACGGCAAGAACAAAGGTTATTTCTCTTTCATTTCACATGTACATGGGTTTTTTGAACTTTCAAAAAAACAAGGGTTATCTTACAGCGAAGCGGAGTTTGAAAAGCACTATCAAGCAGAACGTTCTTCGATGGTTCTCTTTGCGGAAAAGCATAGTGGTTTCATCAACCAGTGGTCTACTTATTGGAAAAAAAGTTTCCACAAGTTGAAAATAAATATTGATGATGTCATTGATGAAAATTATTTGGAAGAGATGGAAGAGTCATTTTCATCTCTTAAGGAGTTCACTAATGACTTTCACCACCGGTTTTCTGACTATGCTTCAAAACAAGGGTTTATTTATGATCCATCGGCGACAGCCTACCGCTTCCTGATTAATTCATTATATATGTGTTTGCCATTTTTAAGAGTCAGTGCATTGAAGAAACAGCAATTCATTTATATGGCCTATCGATATACAGAGGAACTTAATGATGTCACTTGGAGGGAGCAAATTGGAATCAGGTAGACGAATTACGAAGAATCCGCTGGTGCTTTATCGCAGCAGTGGGATAGGAAAAGACTGGTACTTAAAGTTAATGAAGGCTTCCTCGTACTTGACTCGCCTACATCAGGATATTGAAAGGTTGAACATGGACATCGACTTAGAAAAACAAGCGTTGACGAGTAAGGTCGAGGCAATCTTTGCGGAACGAAAAGATAAAAAACTTCTTAATGTAAAGCGGGATATCCATAACTTTCGAGTAGAGAGGATGGAAAACTATCATGAAGATACTATTCAATCCTTAGAGGGGGTTTCACTGCTTCCTTTTCTTCAAATGTTACGGCAGAAAGGAAAGTTGCAAAAGGAGTTTGAGGACACCTACTATGCAGTGCTTATGGAAAATCGCCGAATATTAAAGTCGGAAACTCAAAATGAAAACTTATTAAAGACGGTGCTTTTCTTTAATGAAATGATTTACGGGAAAATAGCCAAGTATTCAGCCAAAGAAGTAGAAGAGCATAACAAAAAGTTGAGAAAGTTAGACTTCTTCCTAGTCAAAATGATGATTAGATCGTCGTTGAAAACTAGTCCTTTCTCTTACTTGACGAAAGTAGGTTCAGCTTCAAATGCTTTTCATGTAAAACAACAATCCAGCGTCGAGGTTAATCATGCATTGGCTTTTCACATGTTTTATGGGTTTTTAAGAACAAACGCTCAGGCGATAAGACGTATCCCCGTACAAGTTTCCAACTTTGGCACGAAAGGTTCGAAGGTGTATTTTGTGTCCCAGCACAGCACGAATAATTCCAATAAAGTCTATGAAACGAGCGATAAATTCGTAGAGTTTCAACTTGATCCTCAGGTTATCGATTTTATTCAGAAATTCAAAGGTCAGGAATTGACGTTTGATATCTTCAGGCAGCGCTTAAAAACATTGGGCATTTATGAATCTCAGGAGTATGATTTATTCAAAAAAATGATTGAACTTAAAGTGTTTGTCCAAAAAGCAAATGTTGGAGAGGGACGTTCCATTCTGAAAAATATGATTCACTTTTTGAAACGCTATCAGCTCAATCCTGCTTTTATTGAAGATTTATTTTCCCTTCAATCAGCGGTAGATAAGTTTGAAATAGGGACAGTGGAAGAGAGAAGGGAAGCTTGGCAGGAGACAAAAGAAATCGCAGATTCGTGGACGACAGACGACGTCCAGTTCAAAAATGAATGGCTTTTCGAAGATGTCATGGATCCGGTGATTGAAGAGGATCGAGTATCTCCGAAAGTAACGGAGGAATGGCTGGACTGTCTTTCCCAATTCACCTTGCTTTTCGACGTAAATGTCCGGGTTCAGTATGAGCTGGCTGCTTTGTTCAAAGAGAAATATGGACAGCGGGTGGTTCCATTATCAGAGAGTCGAATGTTAAATGAGGTGTTCTTCTCAAATATCCATAACTTTTATCCCTATTACCAGGATATCGAGTACCGCTATCATCAGGCCAAGGCTAAGGAAGTTCACCAGCTTGATGATTTACGTGACCGGTTCCTACTTGAATTGAAGGCAATGATTGACCAGGCAGAAGTGAAAGAACTGGATATTAAGCCGTTGATGCAGAAGTATGTAAGGATGATCCCGGCTGATTGCAAAACACATAGTGAAGTAAGTATCACTCTGTTTGCCCAGACCTCCGGAGAGAAGGTAGTGGTGAATGATATTTATGACGGTCAAGAAAAGTTCATTTCCCGATTCAAAGACTTTTTTGAAATAGATAATCATGAATATGCGGATTACATCAGCAAAAATTATACGGAGAAAAATTATTATGAAGTTGATGAATTGTTCGGATTCAATGGGGGGGTTCATCAGAGGGTTTATTCAAAGAAGGTCAATCTCAATGTTGGCTATCATCAATTTAATTACCCTGATCATCCATCTATCACTAGTTTCTCGGTGAAGTATGATGAAGATTCGAGGAAACTTCGTTTATTGGATCATAAGGGTACCGAGGCGAAGGTTGCTTATAAATCATCGCTTGTCCCCATATTTTTACCAGGGATCCTCTCTGTGTTACTCACTTTATTTCAAAGCGGACGGTTAAATTTTGATGTGAATGCTCTAGCCCGAAAGCGGCCGGTTATACCACGGCTGACGTACGGGGAAGTGGTTATGTATCGTCGTCGGTGGAATTTATCGAAAGAGACCTGCCAGCCTTTTATAGAAAGTGGAAAGGAAGATTCGGATCGTTATCAGCAACTGCATCAACATTTTGAAAAAAGACAATTGCCAAAGCAATTCTTCTTGAAATTCTATAAAGGTGAAGGCCAATTCACGAAGGAGAAACCATTGTTTGTTGATCTTAATGTCCCTTTGCTGTTCAGGGTTTTCGTAAATGAATGTAAGAGCGCCTGGTCAAAAGGGACAGATATCTATATTGAAGAGGCACTTCCTAATGCAGAGCAAGATGGAAAAGAGTTTATGGTTGAATATACCGTTGATCAGCAGGTAACTATTTCAGCGGGACTGGAGGGTGAAAAATGAGTGTGATTAATGTAAAAGGACTCCATAAATCTTATGGCAGCCACCACGTATTAAAGGGACTTGATTTTGAAGCGAATGAAGGGGAGGTTATTGGAGTCATCGGTAAGAACGGAGCCGGTAAATCGACGTTTCTTGAAATTCTAATGACCATCAAAAGCTTTGATGGAGGGGAGGTGACTGTTCTTAACGAAGGGGTAAGGGACCTAAGTATGAACCGGTTAGAAAGCCTGAGAAGAGATATTTCTGTGGTTCTCCAACCGACACAGTTTTATAAAACACTAAAAGTAGAAGAACTGCTGCGTCTCTTCAAATCCTATTACAAGTCAAAGCAAGATATTGAAAAGATTATGCAGGATTTCAAATTGGAAGAACACCGTAAGAGCTATTTTGATAAGTTGTCAGGAGGGTGGAAACAGAAAGTTAGTTTGGCTATCGCGTTTCTATCTGAGCCGAAACTCATCATCCTTGATGAACCTACTACAGGCCTCGACCCGCATATGAGGAATCTGTTGTGGTCCTATATTGTTGAGTACAACCAGAAGATAGGCGGGACCGTCATTTTGACGACTCACTATATGGATGAAATCGAAATGTATTGTGACAAAGTGATGCTGATCAATGAGGGAAAAAATGAAATGTTCGATACCACAGACAATGTATTGTCTTCCGGCTTTAATTCGATTAATGACTACTATCTTTCTAAGGTATCTGTATAGGAGGAATTTTCATGTTAGCGACACAGTTAAGGTATGATTTGCTGATGTTTTCCAGAGAACTGTTTTATTTGATTTTTACGATTCTCGTGCCCCCAGCTACTTATATTTTTATGGGGCAGTTGATTGGTGATAACACGTATGGGAATGGATTAAGCTATGCTGAAACATATACTCCCTCGTTTATACTGCTTATCACATTTTCAGTTATTTTCTTTGCGTTCGGCTTTGATAAGGTCATGAACCGTACGACAGGGGTTGAAAAAAGGATATCGATCTCCCCGGTACCGGAGCGGACACTTCTTGCTTCAAGTATTCTTAAATCTGTCATCATTACGAGCTTCGGTTTCATTCTGATCCATATCATAGGTATTTTTGTTTACAGCATGCCTGTGAAACCATTAGTCTATCTGACTTCTTATGGATTCTTTATTATTCTTAATGCTGTTCTCCTAGTGATTTCTTCTGCCATTTATTCATTGTTCAAGGAGATGAAGAGTGCACTCGTCTTCTCTATTTTGATTTTTCAAGTGGTCATGTTTACAGGCGATTTCTCTTTACCTGTCAGTCAAATGCCATCGTTCGTACAGGTCATTGCTAATATGAATCCAATCTATCACATGAACCACTTATTTATCGACGTTTGGAATCAGCAGCTGACATTCGATTCATCGACATTGATTTCATTCGGGGTCATAGGCGGGGTGTTTGCTGCTGCATTGGTAGTAATTCAATCTTCCAGAAGAAAGAAGGTCTAAAATGGACGTTTTAAAAGGGAGAAACACGATCCGCTATCATTACAAAGACGGGCACCTCTATTTATATGGAAGTGACCATACCTTCAAAGTGAAAGCTACGGAAGAAGATTACTTGACGATTCATTTTATGATCTCCGAGTTAAGAAACGGTGTCGTGAAGGAGGAAGCGTTAGTGAAGTTCCGTCGTTATTCTTCTTTACTCACTTTCTTAATCGAGAAAGACTTTGTGTACACAATCTCAAAAGAAGTGTTAAAGAACCATAAGGAACATGAATATTTCACTTGGCTGGAAGAAGTTTCTCCAAATAATGAGCAGTCATTGCAGATGTTGGAACGGTTAGCATTCGTCTGTCCGATTGAGGATGACGCCGCTTATTCGTTCATGAAGAAGTGTGAAGATAATGAGCTGAACTGCCGGATGGATCAACAGGCTGTATCCTACCAAGTTTGGAAAGACGACAAATGTCTGGCTTCTTACCTGCCGTATGTGAATGAACAGGAGGAGGTGGTAGTGGCTCCTTCTTCCAGTGCTTATCGCACGCCTGTAGATCACACACTCATAGCAGGGAAGTTATTATCACCTTTTCTTTTTTATTCCCTTGTTACCGCGGTTTTTAAAGATTATCCTTCAGTATTTTTTATTAAAAAAGATCTTGAAGTGACGAAGAAAGAATATTTCCAGCTGCAAAGGGCGGATAGTTATGTGAAGAAGAGCAAAAACAAGGATCCGATGAAATCACTCAATGCTCTAGAGAAATTCTTGCAAACGTATCAGTCCAGTATCTTATCATTCAACTCTGATGAAAGATATGAAAAATATCTTCAATTACCGATTCAAATTTTCACGGTACAACGAACTGGTAAATGGGAAGAATCTGACTTATTTGTAGCGGATATTGATTATGAACGATTATCTAAGTTTGTCGTGGAAGTGGTCTTCATTGAAGCACTCCAGAAGGAATATCATGAAAGGCTGTCATTATTTGAAGGAGGTCAGTTGATTCATAGAACAAAAGCGCTTGTAAAAGATGACGAGGGAAAGTTGAGAAAGATTGCTCGAGAAACCATTCCTGAATATGAGATGTTCCAGCGCCTACTTGAGAAAGAACAGCTTGATGTGACTTTTTATTACCATAGAACAGCCAGCGGAGAATTGGCTTTTTATATAAGAGATGAATACACACGATCTACTTATCGATATGAGTATGCCTTAATGAATAAAGAATACTTGCCCCTGCTCATCTACACATGGATCAGTGCCTTTAAAAATGGGATAAGCGTGGAAAAAACAGGATTCCAATCTGTCTCTATCAGTTCGGAGTTTAAAGAGGCGGAGGATTCTTTCGATTTCATTTCATCTGGTGATAAACGAGCGAATGATTCCAATCAACATACAAATATCAATCCGATCCTTGATGACTTGGGGTATGGTTATGAAGTTATGGAGGGGTAGATCATGACAATTCAAATATTGGATCCATCATTGGAAAAAGAGCAGGAGATTCCCATTTACAAAAATAACGCTTATATATTTGTCGGTCCTCTTCGTAATAAAGACCACTTTTGTTTTCAATGTTTCCAAGATCGATTGAAAGAAGTGGAATTGGATTCACACTACTTCACTTACCCTTCAACGATGGAACTCCAGGCTAGTGAGCACGATATAGTCACCGCATGTAAAAACAAGTTGAAGGAAAACGAGGAGGTGCCGTCCCTTTACATTATTCATCGGGAAAAGCTTAAAGTTGAGCTTCAAAGTACGTTTAAGCGAGGAGATTGCAAGCGCTGTGGCACGGATGAACCTGATCTGACCCCTAAAGTGGGCGAAGGGACTTTCACCAAACATCAGCTTCGTCATGAGACATTCGAAAAGGTACAGAAGCGCCTGGAGAAATTCCGCCCCCTGCTTTTTGGTAATAGGCCATCCTTAATTAATCAGATTACAAGGGCCGGGGATTCCTATGGAACGCCTATGGTCCAGTCGGAGGTTTTGTATAAGGGAACGTCAATGTTGTCTTTTGGGAGGACCGTCACCTACGCTATATCGAAGTATACTTCAATCTTAGAGTCTATCGAAAGGTATGCTACCGCTTATCCTTATAAAAAGAGCACTGAAACCTATCAGGAAGGTGAATCTGCTGCCATTGATTTAACCCTGAGTGAAGTCATGAAGACGAATAATTACACGAATACAACGGGTTATAACAAAAATTTGCGGATCTCCTATACGGAAGTAGAAGCCTTACATAAGAAAAGCGATGCATTAATACCTGAACAAATGGTTTATTTCAACTCGCATAAGATATCTGGAGAGAAAAGGTACATTTACGATAGCTCAAACGGGAGTGCGCTGGGTTCTACAGTAGATGAAGCAAGTCTACATGCCATGCTGGAACTGTTCGAACGGGACGCGTTCTTAGCGACCTGGTACGGTAAAATTCCGCCCGTACGTATCCAATTTGACGATAACTCTTTTGGCAATATCCATGATTACGTGGATGCTCTCAAAGCGAAGGGTATACAAACCCACCTGTTTGATATTTCCATGGAAATGAAAATCCCGACGATTTGGGTGCTGCTGGAGAAGGAGGACCCTCAGGAAAATGAGATGGCCTTTTACACAGCAGCAGCTGCTTCGTTAGATTTAGAAGACGCTTTGGAAAAAGCACTTATTGAAGCGACCACAGCGATATCCGTTTTCGAAAATGTCTTTCAGAATCCTGATGATCAACAAAGGAAGAAGTACTTGCTGGACAATCCTCACCTGGTTACAGAGTTAGAAGATCATTTGCTGCTTTATTCAAATAAGGAGATGAAACAAGCTTTTACTTTTGCGCTTGCTAGTCCATATCAAAAAACACCAGCTGAATTGGAAACCTATTATGAGCATTTCAGCGGTTCGTCCACCCGAATTATTGAAGAATGGCATGAGAAGATTATGTGCATTTCTCCAAAAGCTTACCGAGCAGTAATCCAAAACCCCAATTTGACTGTTTCCGGTTTTGTGAATGTAAAGTATATTGTTCCAGAAATGCTGACGATGACATTTGGTCATCAGAACAGGCGTGTTGTATTTTCCAGGATCGAAAAAGCTATTCGTCTTAAAGAAAGAGGTCTATTGGATGAGGAGTGGATCAAAAGCACCCCGCATCCATTCCCTTAGGAGGTGTTGTATGCTTGATGAACATTATTTAAATACGTATGGAGAACAACGTTTTGAGACATTTAGTTTCGGGCTCCCTGTAGAAGAAAAACCCATTATGGAACGACCCGTCGCTTATATTGATATGGATTTTCTGAAAAGGCATAACTCCCTTAATGAATGGGACAGCTTTCTATACAAAGTTTTCTCTAGCGTTGAAAGAGTCTATCGGATCGATTTTCATAGTAAATACTTCTTCCATACCACATCCCCAACGGCCAAGAACTTTCTAAGTATTCACTTGGTCCTTGCTCATAAAGGCTACCTTTATAAATTGAATCCTATGACTGACAAAATAGAAGTCAGTGAAAATACATGGATCAAAGGAGTAGAACCGGAGGGAATGTACCTCGCCTTAGTAAGTGATGACCGAAAATTGCAGCTTGATTATGGGGGGTTTTATAAAATGCTCTCAAGGCTCAATGTCGGTCATGCGAAGATGAACGTTGAGGCTGTCTTGGAAAGTGAGTCTATCCCTTACCATGAAATGCGCGAAGGGGACTTATATATGGACGAGCATATAGATTTTGTAGAGGTGGGGTTATGCTTTCGGATATCGCTGGCCCGACAGAACAATATGAAACCAATCAAGCGATTTCTTCTGGACCCTGTGCATGGATTTCAACAAAGAACGTCCAGTCAGACCCATAGTGGAGACGCGTTTCCACCGTTTCCACTGGATTCTTTTCATATGAAGTGTCTGGTAGATGAGGTTAATGGGTTAGAACAAAAACACAACATTAAGGTGGCTTGCTTTATAAACGACGCAGAGGAATACGAAAGAGGGTATTATCACTGGGCGAATGGAGAGTTCATTAAGGTCGATCAAACCTGCCAACCGCTTGAGTACCAAAATATTTTGAAAGAATATCATGCTTTTACGAATTTGACGAGCATGAACATCTGGTTGTTCTTCTACTTTGATAGAAATATGGGCTCATTCAATCGAACGTTCATGGATATAGGGTACGCGGGGCAGTATATTTCCTTACTTGTGAGCTCATGGGGTAGGACAGCAAGGGGGATGAAAAATTACGATGACCTTCATTTGAAGAAGTGTTTAGGGTTAACCACTGACGACTTTATTGGGTATTCTGTGATGATTGCTCCTCACCCCCGGTCATTGCAGTCGTCAGTTCTGAACCTATAAAGAATAGATTTAATCTAGTGAAAAGTATAAAGGAGGAGATCTCATGTGGGTGTCCAGACATATTTTTATTCATGATTATCAATTGATTGATGAATTCCTGGCCCATCACCTCTTACCATTTATGGATAATGAATGGCCAGGGGAATATTTTTTTATACGCTACTGGGATGGAGGGCCGCATATTCGTCTGCGCTATAAGTGGGAAGAATCAAGGAAAGGGATAGATGAGGAACTTTTCGAGATGCTGTCCGAATTTTGTGCAGAGTATGAAGACTGGCATTTCGCCCCTATCGATCATGATGAAAGAGTGAGCAAAACTGAAGGGGGAGGTGCTGGTATTTTCTATCCCAATTTCAGTATCCAGGATATAGATTATCACCCGGAGCTGGTGCGGTATGGAGGAAATACTGCGATGGGTGCATCTGAGGATATTTTTGTCGCTTCTACGCAATTGGCTAGTACTGTCATTCAGAAGATTTCTCGAAACAAAAGGTATGCGATCAGTTTTGATCTTATGTATGAGTGTGGGAAATTGGCAAGAAAGTTGGGAATCATTGACTCGGTAGAAGATTTTTTCAAGGATTACAATCTTGTTTGGAAGCATTTCAGTGATCAGCCTGAATATCCGGGTTTAACTGATTATCTAAAGCAACGAACGGAGAAGCGTGAAATGAATGGAGTAGTAGAGGCATACAAGCCATATTTGTCATTCCTTGGTGAAAAAATGCGCATGATTATCTATCATCAAGAGTCTTATGACAAACAGAATGTCTACTATATCCTTATCTCTCACATCCATATGTTCAATAATCGTTTGGGGGTCTCACCTGAAAGAGAATATTATTTTTCTAAGGTTTTGCATGAGTATCATCAGAGATTGTCGGTTCCTACTGTTAAACAGGGAGGGTAGGGCAATGTGGAAATGGGATTATAAGGTAGGGTTTGAAAACATGTTCATTGATTATCATCTCTCAACCATTAATGCTCCAGAATATACTTCAACACAAGTTTACCAACACCGTGAAAGAACGCTAGAGCGAACCTCCGGGCTTGTAACGAAAGATTTGTCCTTTTCTCTTCATGATCCGGACAATTTTGAAAAGACATTGTTGGATAGACGGACCTGGGTGACAAGTTTCCCTCAAGGACGAATCCTGGATGAGCAGTTGATTGCACACTTTGCTCAAATTGCCTTTATTGGAGGGGAGGGGGAGCGAAGGACATATCCCTCTGGTGGTGCTCAATATTACGTGAACATTCACTTTTTATTCAATGAAAATATAGTCTCCCCAGATTTGGTGCATGAGGGAAACATCTGTGAGGTGGATGCAGATCACAATCAGTTGGTTTTCAAAGATCATATACCGTGGTCGACGATTCAGAAATCTTTTATCCAAGAATACTTAGGGGCTACTGCACAATGTGCCATTGTCTTATCTGTTCCTTTATCCTCCATATCGAAGAAATACACAGATATTTCTTATAAGCTTGTCCAGCAAGAGGCGGGACATATCGGTCAGAATATTCAACTCGTTTCGACTCACTTGGAGCTGAAATCCGTCCCATTAGGCGGTTTTTATGATATGGAACTCAGTCACTTGATCGGAGGCCGAGAAACCGTATTGTATACATTCTTGATAGGGTAGGTGGAAGTTAAATGAAGCATTTGAAACATCGCTATGAGGTCAAAGTATATGAACAGATTCTTTTCGTCGAGGATTCGATATCTGGTGAAAAATTGTTTGGTTTTAAAGTATCAAAACATGATTCCGTAAAGTTGAGAAACCTTTTGTACTTTGGTATTCCGGCATCAGTATCGAGTTCAGAAGAACGGATAGCTCAGCAGATCGCAGAAAAATACAATTCATGTTTTTTAGAGGTTTTTGCTCCTGAGGAACAGAAGACCATTCACATCATCCGCTCATATACAAATCTTTTCCGACCAGCTTTTATATCTAGAAAACATTTCCAAAGCTATATGTCGGAGGTGGAGAAATTCTTAGAACATCCTAAAAAGGCCGTTTTGACCCTGGAATTAGAGAAAACTTCTGAAATATTGGAAAGGGAGCTGGTTTCCAACCCATTTTTTACAATAGATAAAGCAGGCGATGGGCGTGACCTTAATCGTACCAATAAGAGTCTTATAATTACCTCCCCCTCCATCTATAAAAAGCACAAAGAAAACTTCCGAAACTGCCGGGACCTGTTGTTTATGAGGACTAGTGAAGAACATTTATATATTGGTCCTCTTATTTATTCATCCAGATTCCAAGTTCCTCAATTTGATAATGCAGAAGTGAATCCAGCACCACTGCTGTTGCCGCAGGAGGAGCACCTTCTATACTTTTTTATCGAAAGAATCCTGTATTTTTATTTTTTTCAATTGAACGATAAGTTGAACCAGGATTGCGGAATGCCGGTCCGTCACAAGTTGGTTCTGAATCGATTAAGTTTAAATGGCTATAGTGAAAGAGTCACCTCTTACCCCCGGAGTCATGAGTCATATATCACCATTATGAAATAACGACTATGTCATTTTTCCTTTCATTTGTGACACTACCTTTCATTTACTAGTCTCATTTACGTGCATATTTACCGTTTGTAAGACTGAATAATCAGAAAATCACTCCATAGAGGTATATTATACCTAGAGGTGATGAGATGAAAGGGATACAGATTCAAGGTATGGAGATGACAGAAGTCGTAGCAGACAGGTGTGCAAGCTGGTTACATAAGAAAAGTAAAGGTGATCGCCGCCGTTACTTGAAGATGAAATTGGGGTTTGAAACGCTGTTCATCAACCTTTCGAAGATGGTGGTGGTGTATGCCGTTGCCTTATGGTTCCAAATTTTTCTCGCTACCCTGCTTTTCCATCTTTCTTATTATACGATACGAAGAACTTCTTATGGCAGACACGCAGGTAACAGCCTCATGTGCAGCCTCATCAGTATCGTAATCTTTGTAGGGATTCCTTATGTAGCTCCTTTCATTGTTTTGCCCACCTCAATGATCATTCTATTGTTTCTAATAAATGGTTGGTTGATTTATAAGTTTGCCCCCAGTTTTACGACTAAGAATCGAATTCCATCCAGGAAAAAGCAGCTAAAACTCCGCAATCAGTCTCTTGGTACATGTATTATCATTATGGCGGTTACCCTCATGATTTCCGATTCAACAGCACAGACACTTCTTACTTCGGGCGCCACATTAGCAAGTTTACTGACAATACCAAATAATATAGTGAAATGGAGGAAGGTAACATGAAAGAAAAAGTAGAAAGAGTGATGGAGAAATTCATAGGGGTAGTTACTGAGTTTGGAGTGTCATGTGGAGAGGCAGCTCTACATAGAAGTTGTTTTGCGTTCTTATATGAACCGGAAGTACCTGAAGAATTACAGGATGAAGAAATAGACTGAAAATCTTCCAGTGTTCCAAAAGAATTGCAGCCATGGTAAAATGCTCCTAAAAGGATGATAAGGAGCATTTTTACCGTGATTACAACTATAGGCGGTTTGATTCAAGTCATTGTGCTTTGTTTAATTAATTTCTTTTTACTTGGTTACAAAGAAAAAAGAAAAGAAAAGTTCCTTCTCGCTTTGTTTTTAGCGGGCAGTTCCACTGTTTTATTTTTTTACATAGGTATATTAGGTGTTTTTATTCCCATCCTATTGTTAATGTTATTCAACTATCGATTCACCAGAAAAGTAATGAATAGTGTTTTTCCACCGTTATTCGCTTTAATGGTATTGGTACTCAGTGATCATCTAAGCTTTTTAGTCGATATCTACCTTTACAATGTTACTGTAGAGCAAATGGAAACTAAACTGCCTTTTTTCATCTTACATATGATTTCTTATTTGCTTTTTTCTGCTTGTTTTACTTTAGGAACAATCTTCATTATAAAAAAAATCAGACATAAAGTTGTGCTTACAAAGAAATATGGAACGTTCTTACTCGTTCTTCTTTCATTGACGATCATCTTTCTTTATGTGAATATCCTTGTTTCTGAGCAGGCAGGTTTTTCGCGTGAGGTCGTGCAGCTGAACAGTTATATATTCGTTCTTTACTTTTTGATATTCATTACAATTGGCCTCATTCTGTTATCTTCCATCATCAAAGAATTGCAATGGAAAAATAGGCAGGACGAATATAAACAGCTTCGCACCTATTCTGAGAATCTGGAAGAAATGTATGGCGAATTACGTAAGTTCAAACATGATTACATCAATATTCTTTCAACAATGTCCGAGTATATACGAAAGAACGATATGGAGCAGTTAGAAAAATACTTTAATGACAAAGTGCTCCCGACAGGCCAGGATATTAAGAAAGATTACTATAAACTTGGAGATTTGAAGAATATAAAGATACTCGAAATCAAGGGAGTCCTCGTATCTAAGTTAGTCAAAGCACAGGATTCAGGGGTGGATGTTAACTTCGAAGCAGTAGATCCCGTGGAAGAATTCGCTATGGATCCAATGCTTTTAAGCCGTTGCTTGGGGATTATTCTCGATAATGCGATAGAGGAAACCCAAGAGCATGACAATAGCATTATCAACATTGCGTTTGTTAAAAGGGAAAAATCTACAATGATTGTTGTGCTGAATACGATTGGCGGCGAAGTTCCTACCCTCTATAAAATCTATGAGCAAGGATATTCAACAAAGGGAAGCAATCGAGGATTAGGATTAAGCAATTTAAAGGAAATCACCTCTAAAACAGAAAATGTCACACTAGAAACAAAGGTTGAAGGAAGAATTTTCTTTCAAGAAATCGAAATTTTTCATGAGGGGGAAACGGCATGATCGATGTTTTTATATGTGAAGATGATTTACAACAAAAAAAACGGATCACCCAATATATCGAGAACTATATTATGATGGAGAATTTGGATATGAAAGTGGCCATTTCAACGGATGACCCTGATGAAATTATAAATTACTTGGAAGAAAACCGCGTGAACGGCCTTTACTTCCTGGATGTTGACCTTCAACATGAGAAAACGGGAATCGTGCTTGGAGCAGAAATAAGGAAGCATGATTCACGAGGGTCGATTGTGTTTGTGACTTCTCATTCTGAGCTGACTTACTTAACCTTTCTGTACAAAGTTGAAGCTATGGATTATATCATTAAGGATGATTTTACAGATTTGCAACAAAGAGTGATTGCCTGTATCGAAACCGCTAATGAGAGGCATCTGGCAACATCCACAGAATCCAGCCAGCGATTCCAAATAAAAAGTGGAGATAAGGTAATCAGTGAAGAATATAAGGAAATTCTATTTTTTGAAACCTCATCGAAACTACATAAGATCATTATGCATACAGATTCTCGTCAGGTTGAGTTTTATGGAAAACTCAAAGAAGTAGAGAGTCTGGATGATCGTTTTTATCGTTGTCACAATTCATTCGTAGTGAATAAGGATAATATTCAATCCATAGATAAGAAAAGCCGTGAAATAACAATGGTGAATGGGGAATCCTGCTTTGCTTCCAGCAGGTACATGAAAGGCTTGAATAAAGAATTAGGTTGAAAGTTTCTTGGAATCGAAACAGTTTGTAAAATAGAAAAAAGACGGCTTCCATTTTAATGCGGGAGTCGTCTTTTTTTCTATTTAAGGAGAGGGAGGTAGGAAGCCTTTATTCTGAATGGGAAAAACCATAATTAATGAAGTGATTGATCATCACAGCCATCTCAGCAGGCGACTGATCCATATCATTATCGATCCAGTCCTTGATGACATGGATGGCTCCACTGATTACAAAAGTACTTAAATACTCTGATTCTTTTTTGTTTAAGTGTTGATTCTTCATCCCGTTGTCCATCATGAATCGCCGGGTCAATTCCATCATGCGTTTTTCAAAAGTAGGGACAGAGTCCTTGTTCAACAAGGTTTGGAACATAAGCTTATTTTCTGTTACATACTCTAAGATTTTCTCAGTCATCTGTATGGATTCTTCTTCCCGTTCATAGCTATAGCTATGCAGATATCGATCCATGTCCTCTGTGATTTCTTTTTCGATTTTACTGAGTAAGTCGTAATGATCAGAGTAATGGGTGTAAAAGGTCGAACGGTTAATGTCTGCGATTTCGCATACTTCTTTGACAGTGATTTCCGAAATCGTTTTTTTGGATAGTAAGGTAACCAGGCTTTCCTGCAGTACTTTGCGGGTGTATTTTTTTCTTCGATCCAATTTAGCGGTCATCGATGAAACTCCCTTTTGTTAAATTTATGTGACAATCCAACATTTCCAATGAGATGTGTTGGGAAACTAACGTAAATTAAGAAACTGTTTGTTGAATATCCAACACTGTGTCAATAAAATAATAGAGTGTATGCAAGGAATTTGCAAGAGAGGATGACGCGTTATTAATATAATCGATCGAATCATAAAGCATAAAAAAAGTATCGTTATTATATTTGCAGCTATTACTTTATTCAGTATAGTTGCACAGTTTGCCGTTTCGGTCAATTACAACATGGCGGATTATCTCCCGGAAGATTCTCCATCGATGAATGCGATGGACTTGATGAAAGAAGAGTTTGACGAGCCGGTGGAGAATGCACGAGTAATGATCAAAGATGTGTCGATAACTGAGGCGCTGACCTATAAAGAAGAACTGGAAGCTATCGAGGGGGTAAGCGGGGTTACATGGCTGGATGATGTAGTGGATTTGAAAGTTCCTCTCGAAGTAGGCAGCAAGGATACCATAGAGACTTATTATCAAAATGATTCTGCTTTATTCTCTTTGAACATTGAAGAAGGATATGAAGTGGAGGCGACCGATCAAATTTATAAACTGATCGGAGAAGAGAATGCGATTGCAGGTGAAGCAGTCAACACGGCTACTTCGCAAAAAATGGCTGGCAGCGAGTCGATGTATGCAGGAGCTTTACTCGTTCCGATTATTATTTTGATTTTGGTTTTATCGACGAATTCCTGGATGGAACCGGTCTTCTTTTTGACAGCGATCGGTGTTTCTGTCCTGATCAATCTAGGGACCAACATCTTTATTGGTGAGATATCTTTCGTGACCCAGTCCGTGGCTCCGATTCTGCAACTAGCGGTGTCATTGGACTATGCGATTTTCCTGCTTCATAGTTTTTCGGATTATCGGAAGAGAGTGTCAGAGCCCAGGGAAGCTATGAAGCTTGCGATGAAACGATCCTTTCCAGCAATCGTTGCCAGTGCTTCCACAACATTTTTCGGCTTTACTGCACTGACCTTTATGGATTTCGGAATCGGCGCTGACTTAGGGCTCAATCTGCTAAAAGGAATTCTGCTGAGTTTCATCAGTGTGATGGTCTTTTTACCTGCTTTGACATTGATGTTCTATCACTGGATCGATCGTACTCAGCATCGGTCGTTCGTTCCGGACTTTAACAAAATCGGTAAGCGTGTTATGAAATTCAGAATTCCAAGTTTGATCCTTGTATTATTGATTATCGTCCCGGCATTTTTAGCTCAAAGCCAGACCTCATTCATATACGGAACCGGAGAACATCCGGAGAACACCCGTGCCGGCCAAGATGTGACGGCCATTCAGGAAGAGTTTGGAAAAAACATGCCGATGGTGCTGCTTGTACCAGAAGGAGACAGGGCCAAAGAGGAAGAAATGGTTCAGGATTTAGAAAACCTTCCTCATGTTTCAAGTGTGCTTTCTTACGTGAACATGGTCAGTTCGGCGGTCCCGCCGGATTATTTGGAGGAATCGATGACAGAATCTTTTTATTCTGATGACTATGCACGGATCACACTTTATACGGAAACAGATGCAGAAGGGGAAAAAGCCTTTTCCTTGATCGAACAGGTCCATGAAACTGCGGATTCCTATTATGATGAGACACATCTATTAGGGGAGAGCGTAACTTTGTACGATATGAAAAACATCGTCCAGGATGACAACAAATTAGTCAATTGGTTGACCATCATTACCGTTACCCTCGTGCTTTTGATTACGTTCCGTTCAATCACCATTCCGCTTGTACTGTTATTGACAATACAGGCATCCGTTTGGGTCAACTTAGCCTTCCCATATTTTATGGATACGCCGCTCGTGTATGTCGGCTACCTGCTCATCAGCACAATTCAACTGGCCGCGACTGTGGATTATGCCATCTTGTTCACGGAAAATTACAAGCATCTACGCCAAGAAATGCCAGCTTTACAGGCTATCAGGAAAACAATCGATGATAAGATTTTTGCGATATTCGTATCAGCGTCCATCTTATCAAGTGTCGGATTCATCCTATGGATCACATCATCCAACCCGATTGTGTCATCGATAGGCTTACTGCTTGGCCGGGGCGCGTTACTGGCCTTCCTCATGGTCGTATTCGTCCTGCCGGCTTTATTAGTAGTATTGGACTGGGTAATTGAAAAGACAACATTTAAAGCAAACTTTTTTAAGGGGAAATGATAATGAGATTTAAACGAATAACCGCGATGTTCTTGGCGTTTCTTCTTGTCTTAGGGACAGTGCCCGTTTCAGCAGAGGAAGATGGAACCTCGTCTGATGAAAAGAATGAAGAGGAGAAAGGTTCCTACTCGGAGAAGCATGAAGTGGTTTATGCCACACTGGATCCTGCCGGGGAGCAGCAAGAGATGTATGTCGTCAATAATTTCAATATTGAAGATCAGGGGACGATCATCGATCATGGGCCATATACCAATGTCCAAAATCTGACGGACCTGACAGCGGTTGAACAAAAAGATGAAAGAATCGAAATAACTGCAAAGGAAGAGGAGTTCTATTATCAGGGTACTTTGGAAGGCAAGCCACTTCCTTGGGATATCAATGTTTCTTACCAATTGGATGGGGAAACGATGCATCCTGAAGAACTGGTTGGAAAAGACGGGCATCTTCAAATTAAAATCGATACAGCGAAAAATGAAAATGCTGAGGAAATCTTTTTCAATAATTATTTAATGCAGATTACCCTTCAGCTGGATTCGGCGGTTTATGAAAATATAGATGCACCAGAGGGAACTGTAGCCAATGCCGGTAAGAACAGACAAGTGACCTTTAGTGTTATGCCTGAAAAAGAAGGCAGTTTCACACTTTCTGCAGATGTGACTGATTTAGAAATGGCAGGCATTGAGTTTGCTGCCATTCCTTCCTCTATGTCCATTGACGCCCCTGAAGCCGGGGGCATGAAGAACGATATGAATTCCTTATCTGATGCCACAGCTGAAATCAACCGTGGTGTTGGGGAGCTACAGAATGGCATCGCTGAATTGAATGACGGGGCCGCGAGTCTCTATGAGGGTTCAGAACAATATAAAAGCGGCATTCAAGGACTAAGCAAACAGTCTTCGGAACTTGTAGAAAGCTCTGCTTCCATCAAAAAATCACTTCAACAAATGAGTGGTTCTGTGGAATCTGGGTCTGGTGAAATGAATCTCAGCGATTTTGCAAAGATGGAAGATGGGCTCCGTCAAATTGCTGGGGGTCTTGAGGAAACGGGAGAAAGCCTCACGAATTTAAAAAATCAGTACAGCAAAGCTCATCAGGCTTTGAGTAAGTCGATCGATGCAATCCCTGATTATAAAATTTCAGAGGAAGACTTCAAGGCTTTGCATGAGAGCGGGGCAGATAAAGAAGTCGTGGATAAGCTTGCGCAAACTTATAAAACTTCCCGTACAGCAAAAGAAACGTATGCGAACACCCAAGAATCATTCAATGCCATAGGACCTGCCTTAGATAAAAGTGCTGGCTCACTGAATGAAATGAGTGGTCGTCTTCATGCAATGGCAGATCAAGTAGGGAATAGCCTTGATAACATGGACCTGGGTGAATCGATGGAGCAATTGCAGCAAGGATTACAGGCGTTGTCTTCCAGCTATAATGATTTCCACGAAGGGCTGACCGGTTATACCAGTGGTGTAGATGAGGTGGCTGATTCCTATCGAGGTCTTCATAGCGGGATTGCAGGGTTGACTGATGGGACGACTGAATTGAAAAATGGTGCGGCTGATCTTCATAATGGAACTTCAGAGCTGGCTTCCTCTACAAGCGATTTGCCAGGTCAAATGGAAACCGAAATCGATCAGATAGTAGAGGAATATGATAAGTCTGATTTTGAACCTGTTTCATTTGTCTCCTCAAAAAATGAAAAGGTAGGATCTGTGCAGTTTGTCATTAAAACAGAAAGCCTAAAAAAAGATGAACAAGAACAAGAAGAACAAGAGGAAGAAGAGGAAAAAAACTTTTGGGATCGTTTTTTGGATTTGTTCAGGTAAGATGAAAATTATCTCTCAATATTAAGAGAGATGATTTTTTATGTGTTTTCTTCCAAGCTATGTTGATGAAAAATCATACTGAGGGGAGAGCCAGGTGTGCATTCAATAGAGAGATGGAGTATATTTCCTGTGGTGTTTTGTAGGAAAAAGAAGAAAAGTGGAGTATAATAGATTTATAGAAAACTTCTTATCACCTCTTATCTTGAATACATATGTCAACTTTATGTTGGCATAACAACTGAAAGAGGTGAGTGATATGAAGGTCAAATTTTTATCAATGCTTATGGTTGTTTTCCTATTTCTATTTACTTTCCTGGCTTATACCTCTCCTGCCTATGCTGAATCCTCAACTTTTGTCACAAAAGGAAACACCTCGAGTAAAGTCGTTGCTCTCACTTTTGATGATGGGGCTGACGGGACAAACATTTCAAAGATCCTCTCAACTCTTGACCAATATGATGTGCGATCAACGTTTTTCTTAACAAGTTCTGGGACTGCCCACCACCCGGATGACATCAGAAAGATTACCGATGCAGGGCATGAAATCGGTAACCACTCTTATTCTCACTCTGACTTTACCACACTTACACCTTCACAAATGAAAGCAGAATTAAACAAAACGGAATCGAAAATATTGAAAGTTACAGGAAAGTCCACTAAGCCATTATTCAGAGCCCCCTTTGGATCTGTGAACCAAAATGTGCTGCATGCTGTGGGCAGCGCTGGTTTTACACACACCATTCATTGGAATATCGATACTCTGGATTGGAAAGGTCTGGCAAAAAATGAAGTGACAGATCGTGTTCTGAGCGGTATTGTTCCAGGGTCCATTGTTTTAATGCACACCGGAGCAGGAGCGGCTGGGACTCCGTATGCCTTACCTGACATCATTCAGGAACTTGAGGCTTTAGGATATAGTTTCGTAACCGTTTCTGAACTGTTATTCAACACGCATACCGTAATAACAGGAGACACGCTTTACAGTATTTCTAAAAAATATGGAGTAAGTCTCGACCAATTAGCCAAAGCCAATGGAATTGTCAATCCAGCTTTAATACGAGTCGGTCAAGTCCTTGTCATCCCTCAAGAGAAGCAAGCGGCCACTTATACTGTGAAAGCTGGAGATACGCTTTATCGTATTGCCCTCAAGTATGGCATGGGTGTTCAACAATTGGCTTCTCTTAATGACATTTCAAACCCGAGTTTGATCCAGGTGGGACAAGTATTAAAAATAACCTCCAATTCCTCATCCTATGGTACGTATACTGTCAAATCAGGAGACACACTTTACAGGATAGCTTTAATCACGGAACAAATTATAAGAAGCTGGCAGAAATCAATAACATTTCTCCTCCTTACTTGATCAAGAGAGGCGATGTTTTGAATCTGCCAGAATAAGTTCAGGTTGGACCTTATTTGATATAGAGGGGCAGGATGTAAGAATCCTGTCCTTCTTTTGTTTTCTTAAACCTGTTGAAAATTTTTCAATTATTGGTATCCAATATTTTCCGCTTTAAACCAAAAAATTGAGAGCAAATGATTAAGCGGCTGAAGTGAGGTCAAAGCCATCCAAAGCTAATTATTAGAATCATAGAATAGGAGCTATTTATTTTATAACAATAGATTGGTACTGCACTTGAATATTATTTTTTGCGGGAACTGTTCCATTCACTACTTTATTCTTCCTAGTTAGGCAACCTTATCAAACAAAACTTATTTTCTTACGTATACTATTTTAAGCAATCATGAAGGAGTGAAAATAAGTATGTGCGTAAAAAATTACGACAATGACTACCATTCCGATGGTGGAAAAGGTCGTAAAGATAAATGTTGTGATAAGAAAAATGATAAGGGTATGATGAAACACTATAAGAATTGTGTGGAAGATGTGTTGGAAGCTATTCTATTTGCTCAAAAGAAAGCAACGAGGGATGATTGTACAACAGGTTGCAAGCAATCAATCGATGAGTTGCTGGGGAAAAAGAAAGTGAAGAAAAACACGATTCCTTTCATCCTATATTGTGGCTGCAAACCTTTTGAAGGTACAGGAGTCACCACTTATTCCTGTCATTCAAAAAGAGAGAAGCTGAAATGTGTCAACACACATGTTTTTAAAATCAAAGCATTGGAAAAAGAATGCGCGGTCCTTGAATTGCTGGCATTTAAATCAGATTTAAGAGGTCATAAGCATTGCCAGCCGAAACATGGAAATTCTGTATGTAAACAAATCGATGATAAGCACCTTGACGACTTAGTGGGTACAGGCATTTGTATCACAGTTGATTTATCCTGCTTCTGTGCGGTGACCTGCTTACCGGCTGTTCGTTTGTAGTATTGAATAAGGAAGGTACGCCTAGCGATAGGCATACCTTCTATACATAAAGAAATTATCCCCCGAATGCCTCTAATACATCCTCGATTTCCTTGATATTCAACTTTCGTGTCGGGGTAACGTTTTTTTGTGATGGGAGGTGAACTTCCTTACTATTCCTGTATCCTTGATTCAATATCTTTTTTATTTCCAGTAATTCAGCTAACACATCATGTGAGTTTCCTTTTGTTACTGTATTTTTGTGAAAGTAATCATTCAGCGCTGAAAACACAAGGTGCTGAAGTGTGTTGTTATTAGAATGATATTCCATTTCCTCGATGATTTGAGGAGATACGGGATGGGTATCCCCTGTTTTCACATCAATGAAATTGTCAGGAATAGTGATAACAGTTTTGCGGAAATAGTCCATGTATATTCTTGACATTTATTTCACCCTTTAGCTTTTTGTAACAGCGTAATCATCGGCAAATTCCTGTTTTTTACTGAGGACATGCATTTTGGCAAGGATCAATAAACCTTTGACATTCAGTTTTGCCATTTCCTCTGGAAAAATCAAATCAATCGGGCGCCCTCTATCACTCCACTTGACGGCTGCTTCTTTAATTTGCTTTTCAGCTATTTCTGCTGCCCCGCCCACAGCGATGTATCGAACTGCTCCTTTGATTTCATTAGAACTGCTTCTGACACGATCGAAATGTTCCAAATATTTGATGGCCATAAGCCGCAATTGAGGCGTGATATATTTACTGATATCTTTCCTTACCCCAGCAAAGGGTTCTACATACCATTCCGATTGTCCGGCCGCTAATTTTTCCTCAAGTTCTGAACGAGAGTTGAAGCTGTATAACTCATTTTTACTGACTTTTTGTATGATATTATCAAGGAATTGATTGATGCCGAATGGTTCTCCTTCAACAGAAGCGACAGGTTTATTATTTTTTATGCCGACAAAGTCCACCGAGTCTCCGCCCAAATCGCCAATGATAATTCCTTTTGCTGAGTCTTTAACTAGCGAATCATCTGTTATCATCAGCGATTCTTGATCTCGTGTGAGTGCTAAATATGCAAGAGCTCCTTCAGCACCGACAATAACATCATTGATGTGTAGTTTGACCATTACTTCTTTCGGTTCTTTGACGCCGGGCACTTTGTGAAAGATGATGGTATGATCACCAAGCAACTGTTTTTTGAAATGTTCTTTCCTTTCCTTATATTGAGTAGTAGGAAGGGAGACGGCTAACTGATCTATCGTATAATCCACATCTTCATCAGAAGGGTTGTGTAGTAAGGCATGATAAGCAGCTGATGCGAAGAGGAGGATATAAGTACGTTCCTCGTCTGATTTCTGGTTATTGAAAGAAGTTAAACTGACATTTCTTTGCTTCATTGCAGATTTTCCAATATAGAAAATTTCGCGTCTATCAACGACAGATGGACTTTTTATTTCTACAATAATATTCTCCTCGAATTCCATATCTTCTTCGTCGTAAGGTTTCTCATGAAATTCTTCATCAAACAGGGCGATTGCATTGGGAACTTGATAATCCTTGACCTCACCATCATCTGATGCTAGTACTTTATACCAGCTGTTTCCAATGTCCACTGAAAAAATATGATCTTGTTTCATTTTCTACCTCCTCGAACCCATCCTATGCAAACGGGAACTGAATCTGTGCTAGTACCTATTTATAATTATGGAGGAAGCTGCTAGGACCTTACAAGGGGTCGCTTCCTCTTGAAGACTAATAGGTCCTATCTTTTTCAAAAAACAGCCTGCGTAATCATTAAAAAAGAAGACTCCAAAATCTTTCTACTAACCCTCGATCAGACAAATCGTAGGAAACTTCCACGTTTATACTCCGTCATAAGACCAAGCTTTACTAGAATTGAATGCATAGAATACAGGGAGGTTAATATAAAAGGAGGAAAATAGTGATGAAAAAAGATAATTGTCACGAAAATTGTGTAAACCTTAATACGTCAGCTTCTGTAGAGCAATGCACGAATGAGATGACGGATACACCAACCGTTCCTATGGGGGAACGTGTCATTAAAGTTCCAGTTGAATTAGGAGCTTTTAATGTAACCTCCCATCTTGTTGCGAATATTAATTTTCCAGAACCAGTGCTGGAAATCAAAGACATTAAGAAAAGGGTTGTCATTACTCAATGTCGTCTGATGGCTCGCCCGTCAACAGGTGGAGATGATCTATTCAGCGTTGGACCGTTCCCTTTATTCATTAAAGGTTATGTTCGTAAAAACATTCAATATGCGAGTCCTTATCATAGTTCATCTGGAGAGTGTGTATCCTCAGATATCAAGTCATTGACAGCCAAAGTTCCTTTTGAATGTATGACATCCGTTACTCTTGATTCACCTGTTCAGCTGCCTGTGAACAATAGTAGAAATGAGTTCGACTTCTTTAGAGCTCAGGAGCTTGGTTCAGGGTACCCCGAGAAAGATCAGTTCCTATCAAGTGATGTATCTCAATTTCACCAAAATAGCACTCAATCTTATAACGAGCTTCCATACTGTGAACTCATTTCGAGTAATATTTTGGAGTGGGATGAAGCGACAGATCGTCAATCATTTGGCGGAGGTCCGGTAGATGAAGGGTACTTCCACCACATGGTGGAAAAAATGGCGCTAACGTTTACGGTTAAAGTTTTGCAGAATCAACAAGTAAATATTGATGCCCTGTAAGGCGATTAGACACGTTGGCCACTATCCGTACGTAGTGGGCATCGTGTTTTTTATTGTTTTGATACTTATAAAATACCAGCCTTTAAAAATCTTATGATGTCTTGCAAAAGAAGCTCATGAAAATTTTGGTTAACGTTGGCGATGAACCTATGTGCTTGTGCTTTTGTTCTGTTTTTTATCCTATTCCGTTCTCTTCATAAGGTTAATGCTGATTTTAAGTTTTGGACAAGTGTTGGGATGGGATACTAAGTGCTTATTCAATAAAGAGATTTTGTATAGGAGGATGATGACCATTGACAAATTGGGAAAGAAGGAGCCTGATACCTTGACTTCAAACTAAGAGCCCAAACATAGTCATTTAACCTACATACGATGGGTGTATATTTTGTTTAGGGGGAAGTTAAATGACAGATGAACATAACGAATCAAGCAGCTTCGAATGCGAAAGTTCTTCACATCATAAGCCATGCAAGCCAAACGTAAGCCTCGGGAAGATCGTAGCAAAGGTTCCAGTGGTATTGTCTGAACTCAACATCCAAGTAAATATCAATGAAACCATTACATTTCCTGAACCAGTTCTTGAAATTAAAGACATAAAGAAACGTGTGAACTTGACTCAATGCCGGCTATTACTTCCAACTAATAAACTATTTATCAAAGGATTTGTCCGTAAAAACATTCAATACGCCAGTCCCTCCAATGAAATTGAGGTCACTACAGAAACGACCGTAGCCTCTGACTTGCATTCCTTTACAATCGATATTCCCTTTGACTGTGTTACGGAAATTAAGGATTTCTTATCTATGCCTGTCATGCCTAAAATGAATGAGCGGGAGGAGTTCGACTTCGCAGTATCCATTCCATTACCTGAGGGTTACCCTGAGAAAGATGAATTGTTAACGAGTGATTTATCTCAATTCCACCAAAAGAGTCGTCAATTCTACAATGACCTCCCATATTGTGAGCTCCTTTCCAGCAAAATCATCGAATGGGATGAAGCATTAGACCGTATTCCGCTTCCTGGTACGGCACCTCTGAATGAGGGTTATTTTACGCAAATAGAAGAAAAAATGGTGGTCGATATATGTTTGAAAGTTCTTCAGAACCAACAGATTCGTGTTACTTCAACGACGAATGACGAAGACTGTGACTTCAGCCTATTAAATGATTGAGTTCAGCATGGATGAGGGAAGGAGGGAGGAGGGATGCCAGGAGTGCGGCACCCTTTCCAGCTGCTATGAATAGAGATGAAATCATATTTAACCAACCACATTGGAGCAGCCGACACAAACGACAGAATACGAATCGAAAACGAAAGCACAATAGTGACGATATTGAAAACCAGTATGAGCCTGAAGATGAATCTGTTCAAATAAGTGATGATTCAAAAGAAAATAAGGTATACACTCCAATAGATATTAAGGGGAAAGCCCCTCGACCATTGATTTATCCTCCGTCTAGAGTGATAGCTGATGCAGCATACGTCAACACCTGGATTGATGATGAAAATGCGGAAAAGGAAAACACTGTACCAAACAAGAATCGGTTTGATCACCTGGCAGAGAAGCGAAAAAGAATGGCCACGTTGCGTAGAGGGGACTTCTATGAAAAAGAGGGGGTGCCTTCCAAAAAAGGAAGGAGATCCTTTGCTATCGAAGCTGAACAGGAATATGTAGAATCAGAAGATAAAAGTGAATCTGGGAATCCATTATATTCTGAGTTTCTAGCCATGTTAAATGAGTCATCTTCTGAAGAAAAGTGGTTCCATGAAGGGAGTCCAGAACTGGAAACGGATGATTTCAATGAAGAAGAAAATCCTTTTTCCAGTGAGGATCACTCGATATTGAAGGATATTATTTCATCGATCGAGTGCTATCTGGATGATTCAAACAGCTTTAAGAAATACTGCTTTTCTCAAAGTGATTTAGTAAATTTAAAGACGATTGAATCTTCTTCGAATGGGTTAGAGATGGTCGAATCAAGCTGTGAAACAGCCACCTCTTTATGGAATAATATTTCTGTCATGTTAGAGGATTCCTCTTCCATGGACGAAATACTTAATGAATCCCAAATGGAAGCTGGATCGTCTGGCAATCATGGTGAGCAAATAAATTTTCTTCCTCCATTTGAAGAAGAGACCAGCAGTATAGATGAAGAAAGCACCAGTATCCAAGAAGAGTCTCCTGACGAAGAAGAAGCACCACCGATGGCAGAAAAACCAAGTGTTGTCATAGAAGCCAACCACCTTATTCAAGAAGAGTCTTTTGAAGAAGAAGAGCCATCAATAGTTGAAGAAATAAATGCTTTCATAGAAAAAAGTACCAGTATCCAAGAAGAGTCTCCTGACGAAGAAGAAGCATCACCGATAGCAGAAGACCCAGGTGTTGTCATAGAAGCTAACCCTACTATCCAAGAGGAATCTCTCAGCGAAACAGAATTTCATATATTTACAGAAGATAGGGAGTCTGTAAATGGGGAAACTATAAGTCCTATTATAGAAAGCAGTACAGCCAGCTCTGATAGTTTTCTAAGGGAAGAGGATCCTTTTCCGGATGGAGATGAAAGCTCAATGTTTGCAGGTGATTTTTTAGAGGAGCTTCTCGAAGAAGAACCGGAACAAGAGGACCTTGAGTCTAATTCACTACCTATGGGGAAGGACCAACATCAAATGGTTAAGGTTCCTGTAGTATTAGCACATCTCATAGTTGATGTAGATGTGATGGAAACATTTGAGGTATTGGGGGGTATTTCGGCAATAACCAAGGTTGATTGGACACTTCATTCCATTAAGCAAAGCGTTGTTCTACCGTCATCCACCGTATTTATCAAGGGTATACTTACAGCTGATATTGTATATGTGAAAGACGACCTAGACCAAAAGGTTCATACCATAAAATTTCCTGTACAATGGAATGAATCTGTGAAAGTGAAATGGCTGACCGAACCAGATGTTTCTTATACTTGCCAAAATGAATATACATTTGGACACGAAGGTGACACGCATTATGAACATCGTCAAAAATTCTCCAATCCGGTGGAGGATCAACTTCATAGTATTCATATAATCAGCCATCCTAAAGTCATTGCCCAGAAAGAAGTTTCGATTCAAGGAAATGTGCAGATATGTATAGATCTATTACAGCAAAAATACGTTTATTCACATTTTAGCTGAGGAACCTGTTTTTTTATGGAATAACAGTCAATTAAAATAAAAGACGTCTCTGATGGGAGACGTCTTTTATTTGTACTACACCATCCTGCTCCAGCGCGTAACTTCACGAGGGAATAAGCAAACACTTTGCTGTGGCAAAAACCCGCCACTTCAAAGGTTTAAACTTAAGCTTGTCGGGCTGGCCAAGACGCTTGTGCTTTTGTTTTAACGACCGGTGTATTTTCTGAAGCTGTTGTAAACGGATTGTGGAGTAGCATTTTTTATTTGGCTGTTCGTTTTTCTGCAGCTTGGTTTTGGTGGAGTAGGATCAGATTCTTGTTGCAATTGAGTCAATTTAATAACAAGATTAATATCCATTTTCTCCGTTACTTTGTTAAAGCGTCCCCAGTTATCAAAATCATGGACAATATCCAATTGGTTGACTGCAGATGCTAGAAGTTTGCAATGAATAGGCTCATTGTTGATTTCAAACGTCAAAGAACCAAATTCGCAACGGTCTGCACCCATGCCGTCTTTTGCAAGTTGTTTGCGTTGTAGAATATCGTCTTTGATGCTGTAGTCAATTCCAAATGGAGTATCTACTGGATTTGCAAGGTACACTCGATCGTAAGCTTGGAATGGAATATCGATACTATAATCCTTCACATATCCATTTCCATCTTCAACGTACTGAATGTTTTTGTGTACAATTCCTTCCACAAACAATTTCACATAATGGGGTTCGCCAACTACAGGTATAGCTTTACACTGCGTCAAGGATACATTTTTCTCAATGTTCTTGATCGCTCTTGCGTATGTCGGTAGATGGAAATCTGCTTCCGTCAGGGACTGGATGATCACATCTCCTAGTACAACTGTTTCTTCTTCATCCCCAGGTGAAGCAAACTGCTCTGATGCAGTGTACAAACTTTTCGATTTTGCGTGATGGCTAGCAGGTAGGGGTGGACAATTTTTATTACCATATCCACATCCTGTATTTTTCTTCATACTGTTCACTCCTTCTATATTTTTGTCAAAAGTCTACCTAGTAACTTTTAGACAAGTTCCTTTTGACTCACTATTACTATATGTAGTAGGGTATCTTTTGGAATGGACGTGTGTCGGTAGGCTCTGAATTTGTGTGTCTATTACCACTGAAAATTATAGTATCGGGATGCGGATGATAGCCTTGTTTTAGCTCAAGCCCCTTGATCACTCCACCGGCAAGCTTGAGCAAAGCTTTAAAGTGGCGGGTTTGCCCCTGGCAATTATTTTATAAATTCTAAGACAATAAAAAAGATGACCCAGGCAAAATACCCGAGTCATCTTCTAACTGATCCATGCTGCATGCCAGTCTTGAAAGTCTTTATTTAAGCTGAGGTCGTTTCATCGCTTGAAGTTCTTCCTCAAAATCTCTTAAAGATGTTTCAGGCTGAAAAGGGAAAGGTTCCTCATTGGCATCCTGTTCAGATGAAGCCTGCTTTCCTGAAGACTTGTACTTGATATGGAACTCTTCCTGAAATTCTGCAGGCATTTCCTGCCCTGGAGAGGATTGTTTCATCCCGAAGATCCATGTATCAAAATCATAAATACCACGGTCGATGATCACACACAAATCTTCAAGCGATTGTGTCAATTCATTCAAGCAATCGAGTCCATTCCTTAAAATGATTCCTCTTTCTTTCGCCTTATCAATTGAGTGTTCCAACTTGTAAACTTCTCCTTGGTAGGAAAACTTAATAAAGCAACTATTTCGGTCCCAGTTGAAAGTAAAATCCTCAATCTTCAATCGTTTGATCACTTTTTCAAGCTTTCTTTCACAAACACTTTGCTCTTTGTAAGGCATCCACTTGAATAGAACATTCTTGATCGTGTGATTCCTGAACATACCATTCACCTTCCTTTATTTATTCAGCCATAAACTTCCCTCATGTAAGGTCATTTACTATACCTCTACTAATTCTACAAAAGTTATTTTTTTCCTCTTGGTTGTTCATATTTATTTCAAACCTTGTAAAAGTGAGTCATCCAGCTCACGTACTTTGTCATAGGAATCCACCAAATTATCTGGAACCAACCCCCTGCCATAGTTCCAGGCATTCCTTTCTATGACCGCTTTAAGTTCAGCGATTTCTTCGTCTTCTCCGTACATGAGCGTCTTTAAATCATGTTTGTGTTTCTTGAAAGTCAAATAATAACCGATCTCATGACAAACAATGATTTTAACGAAATCATCTGCCGATTCATTAATCTTGATCTTACTCATGTATCCGTTCACTTGCAGGTAGTTGAAGTTGAGCGTATTTGTCGATATGTTGAAGCTCATCGGTGTAGGAAGATTATTGTTGGCTTCGTAGTTGATATTTAAATTGTGCTCTTGCATTATATTTTTTATGATTTTTTCAATATGCCATATGTATAGCATCGGGTTGATCACTTTCCTTTCAGGTTCTCTTAACTTCAGTATAATTTAAAGACGAATCATGACCAAGGTATTTTAGTTGGAAGAGGTGATTTTTTGGTTATTCTTTCAAATCAGCTATGAAATATTCTTATTCGTAGCAAAGAGAGATTGGAAGTTCAGCAGTAAAAAGCCACTATGATAATTGCTTTTATTTGGAAATGAATTCCGCTGTACGGGGATTTTATGGAGAATCTTCAGGTGTTATGTTAGTTTATGTCGTCTCCGAGCAGGTAATATTTTGAAATTATCACTATTTTCAAAATATTGTTGAAATTTCAAAGCCGACTATGTATAATTCATTCCAAGGAAGCGTTTCCACATATTTTTAAGCGCAATCTTTTAACTGTTTGTGGAAACGTTTTTACATTTAGGTTGAAATTTCAAAAGTCGTGGTTTCCGCTGCTATTGGAAGATTAGAACCTGGGTGGTCAAAAGTTAAAATGAGAGGAGGAAATTGGTAAGGTCAGCTTTTAATAAAAGAGGAGGGACATGACAAACCATGATGAAAAAGAATTCTAGTTTCATAGTTGCGATGATTCCTGCCGGTATCGCTTTGAACTGGGTGGCGAATTCGATTGTAGAGATGCTCAAGCTGCCATTGTTTCTAAATAATATCGGAACTGTCTTGAATGCGATTGTGCTGGGGCCTCTATGGGGCGGCGCAACGGCTTTAATGACCAACGTGATTTTGGCTCTCATTGTTCGCTGGACCTATATACCATTTGCTATTGTCGGTATAGTTGTTGCCTTTTTATCCTACTTCTTCTTCAAAAAAGGGTGGTTCAGTAAGGGGTGGAAAGTTATCGTTTCTGGATCTGTTACAGGAATAATAGCTTCTGCTATAGCGACAGTCATTTCCGTGTATGTTTTCGGAGGATTCTCTGGTCATACGGTGGATGTATTAACGGCTGGCTTGATCGCTTCTGGACAGCAAATTTTCAATGCTGCTTTCATCGCTAACATTCCTGGTACAGTGGCTGATAAAGTTTTAACCTTCTATATTGTTTGGATGATCCTCAAAATCTTCCCGATCCGTTTCCTACCTAACGCTAAAGACATAAGAGAGAAAATCGGAATGACCAGTAAAAAAAGTATAGATAAGAAAAAGACCGCATAAAAAAGAACATCAATACAACAAAATCTTGGGGATAGAGTTGTATGATGCTCCATTTACTTACTTTGAATATTAAAGAAAATCTGTTGAGAAATCAAAGATGACGACTTGGTTAAACATTTGGAAAAGGGTCGAATATAGCGAGACGAATATTGGATCCTTTTCCGACTATCAGAGGAGGAATTGCGATTGGATTTGCGTCAGAAAGCTTTGAACCTCCATAAGGAATACCGTGGGAAATTGAGTGTAGAAGTAAAAGTCCCTGTAGATAGTAAAGATGATTTAAGTTTGGTTTACTCACCAGGAGTCGCTGAGCCTTGTAAAGAAATTCATGATCAGCCACAAACTATATATGATTATACGAATCGAGGGAATCTCGTTGGAGTGGTGACGAACGGAACAGCCGTCTTAGGTCTTGGGGATATCGGAGCAGCGGCTTCTTACCCTGTTATGGAAGGTAAAGCGGCTTTGTTTAAACTTTTTGCTGATATAGATGCATTTCCGATTTGTATCGATAGGAAAGACCCTGATGAATTTATTAGCGCCGTTAAAGCATTGGAAGTAACATTTGGAGGGATAAATCTGGAGGATATTTCCGCTCCTCATTGTTTTTATATTGAAGAAGCATTAAAGAATGCGCTGGATATCCCTGTTTTTCATGATGATCAACACGGGACGGCTATCGTCACAGCAGCCGGTCTGATTAATGCTATGAAAGTGGTCAGGAAGAGTTTTGAAAACATAAAAGTAGTGATAAATGGAGCTGGTGCTGCCGGGGTAGCGATTGTTAAATTATTATCAAGCATGGGAATCAATAATACGATTCTTTGTGATTCCAGGGGGGCGATTTATGAGGGACGTCCATACCGAATGAACCCGATGAAGGAGCATATAGCGGCAATAACAAATCATGATCGTGTTGAAGGGGAACTAGCTGAAGTGATCAAAGACTCAGATGTCTTTATAGGGGTCTCCGTTGCTGGAGCTTTATCTCAGCAGATGATTGCTTCCATGAATACTGACCCTATTATCTTCGCTATGGCAAACCCTATACCAGAGATCATGCCCAAGGAAGCGAAAGAAGCGGGGGTAGCGGTAATCGGAACTGGAAGATCTGACTTTCCAAACCAAATCAATAATGTACTGGCTTTTCCGGGTATTTTCAAAGGGGCATTACAAGTGGCTGCAAAAGAAATTAACGAAGAGATGAAGCTAGCTGCAGTAGAAGCCATTGCAAGCTTGGTGGAAGCGGACAAGTTAAGTGGTGATTATGTGATTCCTGATCCTTTGGACACTCGTGTAGTAGAAAGGGTATCGGAAGCTGTTGCCCAAGCCGCCGTCCAAAGTGGTGCAGCCAGGAAATCAAATATTAAAGTGGAGGCTAAATGATGAAATTTTTGCGGTTTACAGTAAAAAACGAAACGAAACAAGGTGTAATAAAAGGGGATGAAATTCAAGAAATCACCGGGGACATCTTTAAAGAGTGGGACTATACCGGAGAGGTATATTCTGAGAATGAAATTGGGTGGTTAGCTCCTTTAGAACCGAATCATATCATCGGTATCGGTGCGAATTACGTTGCTGAAAGTGATGATTTACCTGAACAAGGACCCGATATGCCTGTGTTCTTCTTCAAGCCGAACAGTTCGGTCATAGGTCCTGCGGCAGATATCAAGATCCCTCAAGCCATTGAAGAGGTAAAATTTGAATCTGAGCTTGCCGTAGTCATCGGAAAAGAGGCAAACGGTATCAATGAAGAAGAAGTCTTAGATCATGTATTCGGCTATACGATCGGAAATGATGTAACTGCTCCTCAATATTTTCATGAAAACGGACACTGGACTCTTGGGAAATCGTTCGATACCTTCACCCCATTAGGCCCTGTAATAGAAACAGAGTTCAACCCGCATGGTGCTGTAATAAAAGCATTCCATAACGAAAAGGAAAAGCAGAACAGCCCTACAAATCTGATGATTGTAACGATAGAAAGAATGATCTCTTATTTGAGTCATGTCATGACACTTCAACCAGGTGATGTCATTCTTACCGGGAGCCCGGTCGGGGCAGAATTCTTAAAAGAAAAGGACCAAATTGAGTGTCGTATAGACGAGATTGGATCATTGAGGAACAGTGTCATAAAAGCTAAACAACCCACAAAAGTTTAAAGTGACTGCCCACTTCAAGTCATTTGTAGAAACGTTTCCATACTATCTCTGTAATTGTTTCCCTACTATTTCTGGAAATAATCAATATTTTCAGAAAATTGTTGAAATAACATCCTTAACTGAAGTATAATACAAGTAACTAGAAAACGTTTTCATATCGAAGGGGAGAGAGAATCGGTCAAGGCCTTCTCTGTATAGATATAAAAACGTTTCCACAAAGATAGGAAGTGGGAAACCATGGTAACAATCAAAGATGTCGCAAAAGCAGCGAATGTATCAATTTCTACAGTTTCCAGAGTGTTAAATAATAGTGGCTATAGCAGCATGAGTACTAAGGAAAAAGTGAACAAGGCTGTGGAAGAATTGAAATTTCAAAAAAATATGGTCGCAACAGCCATGATTAAAAAGCAAACGTCGACTCTAGGTTTAATCATTCCGGATATCAAAAATATCTTCTATGGTGAGCTGACACGAGCCATCGAGGACCAAGCCCATCAATATGGGTTCAATGTCATTTTATGCAACACCGACAATGACTTGGAGAAAGAGGCAGAGTATTTGAATTTTCTGCTTAGAAAAGGGATCGATGGAATCATATTTTCCACACCTGAAATCAATGATAAAAATATCAGGGAAGTAATGAAGAACCGTCCTGATGTGCCGCTGATTCTGTTAGGAAGTCAAGTGAAAAATGTGCGCCTGGACGAAGTTCTCGTCGATAATTTCGAAGGGGGTTATCAGGCTACAGCACATCTTTTGGATCACGGACATCAAAGAATAGGCTACATTGGCGGTCAAAAAGATTCATATGCAACAGTTGAACGTTACAAGGGCTATGCAAAAGCTTTGGAAGACTATGGTATTGAACCGATGGATGAATATTTGAAGCTTGATGAATTCAAAATTCATAGCGGTTATCACAGAGGAAAAGAATTGTTAAAGATGTCAGAACCTCCGACAGCTGTCTTTGCGGGAAACGATGCGATCGCTGTTGGTGTTTATAAGGCAGCTAGAGAATTAGGAATCAGTATTCCTGAAGAACTATCCGTCATAGGCTTTGATGATTCTCAGTTTGCTGAGATCGTAGACCCTGAATTGACGACGATTCGTACTCCAATTTCAGAAATGGGAGAGAAAACTGTCGAATTAGCCATCCAAATAGTAAGGGAGGGAAAGAACTTCAAGGAGACTGTAACTTTTCAGCCATCTTTAATTGAAAGAGGATCGACGGCTAAAGTAAACGATCATTATTTAGTGCGAAAATACCCATCATAACCTCATAACCTGTGAAGGAGGAAGAAGCGTGAATAGTTTATACATGCCTAAAGATAGTTTGATTCACAGCTTGGACCCAAGAACAAAAATGATTTTTGTGGCCTTTGTCGTAGCCAGTTCGTTTATCTTGAATGATCCAGCCCTGCAGTTAGTATTACTGGTCGCCCTTTTTCCCTTAGTGGTCATAGCGAAGCTAGTGAAACCTTACCTGATTTCTATTCAGTTCTTACTACTGTTTGCTGTCTTGATTATGACTGTCCATGGAATCTATAATCCTATCGGTGTGACTCCGGTTTTTGAAATTTTTGGAGGTTTAACCTTCAAGTATGAATCTATGGTTTATGCATCTGTCATGTCCTTCAGAATTCTCGTCATAGGAACAGGTGCTGTACTATTCGTCATGACCACCCATCCTTCTGATATGGCGTCAGCCCTTGTGAAATGGAAAGTCCCTCACTCTTTTGCGTTCATCCTATTATCCACCTTTCAAATCATCCCGATCATCGCCAGGGAAGCAAAAATCGTAATGGAAGCCCAACAGGCAAGATGTTTGGATGTGAAGGGGAATATTATTCAACGAGTCAAGAACCTAGTCCCCATGTTCGCTCCCTTATTCATCATTACATTTATGAAAGTCCACCAGCTATCCTATGTGCTTGAGTGTAGAGCATTCAGCAGAAAAGGAACAAAAACCAGTCTTCGTGAAACTAAAATCGGATCTTTGGATTATTCCTTCCTTATAGGGATGCTTGGAGTACTCGTATTTGAAATCTATCTCAAGTTATTCATGATGGGGTCTTTGCACCTGACTACAGACGCTCTTTTAACCTACTCCCTTTTCGGAACTTGGGTTGTGTGTGGGCTGATGCTCGTCAAATTCCTATTCAAACAAGTCCAGGGGAAATTCGGAGGTGCTAACTAATGAAAGAAGAAAAACAGGCGATTGAAGTAACAAATCTTACTTTTGAATATCCGGATACCGAAGAACCAGTACTGAAGAACGTCAGTTTCACCATTGATTACGGGGAAATCCTTGGAATAATTGGACCAACCGGAGCTGGTAAATCAACGCTGGCCATGTGTGTGAACGGACTAGTCCCTCAAGTGATCAGTGGAGAAATGGAAGGGGAGGTCTTTGTCAAAGGCATCGATGTCCACGAAAGTGATGTGGCAGCAATGTCAGAGCATGTAGGTTTTGTCTTCCAGGAGCCTGAAAATCAACTGAGTCAGATGACTATTGAGGAAGAAATCGCTTTTGGTATGGGGAATCTCGGAGTACCCCGTGATGAGATGCTTGTGAGGATCAAAGACGCTCTGGCTCAAGTAGGGCTTGAAGGATATGAGAAAAGGAGTCCTCTGGCTTTATCCGGTGGTCAGCAGCAGCGACTTGCGATAGCAGCTGTTTTAGCGATGCGGCCGACAATCATGATTATGGACGAGCCAACATCAATGCTTGACCCCAAAGGAAAAAACGAAGTATATGATGTTTTGAAAAATTTAAAAGAATATGGAATGACAGGCATCATTATTGATCATGAGGTAGAGAGAATCGCTGCTTATTGTGATAAGGTTTTAGTTTTAGATAATGGCGAGGTGAAAATGTTCGGCACCACAGAAGAAGTGTTTACAGAAATCGACCAGTTACATGAGTTGACTTTACATGCGCCGCAGGTCACTGAATTCTTAGCTGAGTATAACCATCAGTTTGGTGAAAAGGTGAAACTGGCGACGACAGAGGAAGAAGCTGTTCGAACCTTTGAGAGCATATACAAATAAATGTTAGAGGAGGTAGGGACGATGAAGCCATATATCTCAGTGAAAAATGTGTCCCATGTCTATCCGAATGGAGTGACGGCAATCAAGGATATCAATCTTGATATCTCTGAAGGGGAAGTCGTTGCCATCTTGGGAAGTAATGGTTCAGGAAAAACGACACTCGTTAAACATTTTAATGGATTGCTTACACCTACGACTGGTGAAATTACGGTAGGAGAGCTTAATACAAAGAAAGAAAGGATTTCTAAATTATCAAGTTTAGTCGGTTATGTTTTCCAAAACCCGAACCATCAGACTTTTTTGCCTACTGTCGGAAAGGAATTGGCTTACGGTTGTACGAATCTGAAAATGTCTGAAGAGGAAACAGAGGAACGGGTTAACAAGGCGATTGAGCTCTTTGATCTTGGAGAGCGTTTAGAGGATAATCCCTTTGACTTGAATTCGAGTCAAAGGAAAGAAGTGGCGATGGCATCGATCATGGCCGTCTCTCCTAAAGTCATTGTCCTTGATGAACCTACAACAGGTCAGGATCACAAAGGCTGTAAACGAGTGCTGGATCTTGTCAGGATGTTCAAGGAACATGGCCATATCGTCGTCCTTATCACCCATGATATGCATTTAATCGGAGAACTGAACTGTCGCACAGTGGTCATGAATCAAAGTGAAAAAATCGCCGATGATCAAGCGAGCATTGTTTTTTCCGACAAAGGGATTATGGAAGAAGCCGGGCTCCAGCCACCACAAATCACTACTTTCGCCAATGCACTAACGAAATTAGATTCGAATAAAACATATTTGACTGTTGATTCCATCTTAAAGTGGATCAAGGAAAACAAAGAGGAGGTTGTTCAAGTTGGTTCAGGATCTTAAATGGAAAGCAAAAGCTAATCGACCAGAATCAGAGGATCATTCCCAGTATCATATAAGGTGTCGTCCGGGAGACGTAGAAAAATATGTGTTGCTTCCAGGTGACCCGGAACGTGTCGGCCAGATGGCTGAATATTGGGACGAGAAAAAACATATCGCCACATACCGTGAACATGTTACATATACGGGAAAAGTAGGCGGTGTGGGAATTTCAGCTTGTTCTACAGGAGCAGGCGGACCATCGACGGCAAGTGCGCTTGAAGAATTAGCTGAAGTCGGTGCGGAAACGTTTTTACGTGTAGGAACCTGTGGAGCAATGCAGGAAAATATCGCTCCTGGGGATTTGATTATTTGTGCAGGAGCCGTACGATACGATGGCACTAGTGATCAATATGTCGATCAAAAGTTCCCTGCGATTGCTAACCAGGAAGTGGTAATGGCTCTGATTGAGGCGGCTGAACGTTTAGGGGTGAATTACCATGTAGGAATCGGTTATACCGCTGCTTCCTTCTTTTGTGGTCAGGGTCGCCCGGGCTTCAACAACTATAACCAAAGCTGGATGAACACCATCATGGATGATATGCAACGTGCAGGGGTGCTGAACTTTGAAATGGAAGCTGCCACTGTGCTTACATTAAGCAGCTTATTTAATTTAAGAGCCGGGGCTATTTTTACAGCTGTAGCTAACCGGGTCAAAGATGAATTTGAATATAAGGGTGAGGGTGTGGAACAGTCCATCGCCGTGGCTACAGAAGCTACTAAGATTCTCAGTCATTGGGATGATCTGAAAAAAGCTTCAGGGAAACCTTACTTTTTCCCATCTTTACTAAATCAATAATCCAAATAATAATAGGAGGTCAAAAGCTATGAAAATAGGTATTGTCGGGGGCACAGGTTTTTATAATTTGGTTGATGGAATGAAAGAGAAGAATGTATCCACAGAATACGGAGATGTTGTCGTTTACGAGGGAGAACATGCTGGGAAAGAAATTTACTTCTTACCTCGCCACGGGAAATCTCATGACAGTCTCGCTCACCAAATCAATTATCGAGCAAACATGATGGCGTTAAAAAAGCTGGGGGCTGACCATGTGCTTGCGATGTGCGCGGTAGGGTCATTGAATCCTGACATTCCGGTAGGGGCACTCGCTTTACTTGATCAGTTCATGGATGTGACGACTAAACGGGTTTCCACGTATGATAAATATTCTGTGGAAATTACACAACCTTATTGTCCGGATCTTAATGCAACTTTTTTGAAAGCAGCAGAAGAGCTGAATCTTGAAGTCACACCTAAAGCGAATTATATCTGTGTCGATGGCCCTCGTTATGAAACATCTTTAGAAATCAACATTTACAAGCAGTGGGGCATGGATGTTGTCGGGATGACGAATGCGACAGAAGCCATCCTTGCCAGAGAACTGGGAATAGCTTATGCGGTTGTGACGATGTCAACGGACCTGGCGGCTGGTACGACGGATGTCCCGCCGGATCTTGATACACATAAAAATGTGGTCATTGACAACCAGGATAAAATCAAAGATCTTTTCTTGAAAACAATTGAATTAGCTACTGATGATAAACCTTCCATTGCTCATGAAGCCTATGAAAGAGCTTTGAAAGCCCGTAAAGAAAAGCTGGATAAATTAGAGACTACCCAAGTGTAGGTTCAGCATGAGTACAGTGATTGAAAATGCTGAATGGATAAGTCCACGGTCTGGTGGGGTGAAGAGGGGAAACATCTTGATTAAAGAAGGGAAAATTGAAAAGATTCTTCCTTCAGGCACTTCTCCTGACAATAACTATGAAGCTATTGATGCCACGGGACAATTGATCATCCCTGGAATGACGAATGCTCACTATCACTCTTATTCAAATTTACTGAAGGGAACCGAACATGATTTACCACTAGAAGTCTGGTCCTTATATACGGTGGCTTATGGACACTCTTTATCAGATGAAGATATCTATCTTGCTGTTTTGCTTGGTGCCATTGAAATGATCCGTAGTGGTGTGACGGGATGTATCGATCATTTTCCACATTTACCAAGATCCCAAGCAGCTTTAGAAGCTTATCATGATTCAGGAATGCACGTATCCTTCGCACCTATGATGCACGATGTTCCCGATCACCATTTCCTGAAGTTGAAACTGCCGGTTGAGTTAAGAGAGAAACTCGAATCTGTGGCTCCTCGCACAGTTTCGGAAATGCATGATTTTTATCATGATCTTATTCGGAATTGGCATACACGGGACGGCAGGATCCATATTATACTCGGACCCAACGCGCCACAGCGTTGTTCATTTGAAGCGTTGGATTTATGCAGTCATCTTAGCGAGGAATTTGACCTCAAAGTTCATACACACTTGTTAGAAACGTTGATTCAACGAGATCTTGGAAAAGTTCATTACGATGGCGGGATGTTGGCCCACATGCAGAATGCGGGTATTTTGAATGAACGATTATCAGTCGCTCATGCGATATGGCTTGAAGTCAAGGAATTGGATCTCTTGAAAGGAAGAGGAGTATCGGTGATTCATAATCCCGGCAGTAATATGACATTAGGAAGTGGTAAAGCACCGATCGCCGAATTCCTTCAAAGGGGGATTCCGGTGGGGCTGGGAACCGATGCTTCGAACTGTGGGACCTCGCATAGTCTTTTCGAGACAATGAGATTTGCAGCAATGATGCACCGGGTAGATGAGAGGGCATTTGAGAACTGGCCCAAAGCCTCCCAAACTTTTGAAATGGCCACGGTCCATGGAGCGAATATTATGGGATATGGAAATCGCAGAGGGGAAATTCGGGAAGGGTATGATGCTGATCTTGTTTTTCTCAGGAAGAATACGACGACATGGTCGAATATTCACGACGAAATCTCCCAGCTAGTGTTCCATGAAAATGGTCAATCCATAGAATCTGTCATGATTCGGGGAGAGTGGGTCCTTAGAAATAATAGAATTACTGCATTCAACGAGCAACAAGTGATTGAGCGTGTTCAGGAACGTGCTGAAGCCCTTCGGATAAATAGTAGGGAAGCGGTCGGCTTTGCTGATAGACTCAGACCTTATGTGGAGAGCTTTTATAATAATTTTTATAATGGGAGGAAATGAACATGAGCTATGAATTATTGAAAAAGGAACTGCAGCATGTTTCTCATAAAGTGTATCAAAAGGGCTTTACCCAGGCGACAGGTGGCAATATCAGTGTCCGAATCCCGGGGACAGATCATGTATTAATCAAACGAAGCGGTATCAGCTTAGGGGAAGTGAGCAGAGAAGATGCACTAGTCGTCAATATGGATGGTGAGGTGGTTGAAGGGCAAGGAAAACCTTCTAAAGAAATCGGCTTCCACCTGGGGGTTTATAGAGTCCGTCCTGACGTCAATGCCGTAGTCCACTGTCATCCTAACTACGCCATAGGCTATGCGTGTTTGGGAGAGGAACTGCCCCTCCCTACCGTTACTGCACGGAAGCTCCTCGGGCACGTTCCAGTCGCTGATGTAGCCCCTTCAGGATCGAAGGAATTGGCCCAACATGTGACAGATGTATTCACCCAGTATCCAGATATCAAAATAGCACTCATGAAGGATCACGGGGTCTGTTCGGTCGGACCGACGCTTGAAGCTGCGTATAATGTCGTCGATCTTGCAGAAGCGACCGCGAAACAATCATTCATATTGACTCAATTGCGGGCTGGTGTACCAGTTCCGAATTAATGGGAATAGGAGGGGAATCTATGACGACCATTCATGAGCTTGTCAAACGTTATCAGGGAGAGGAATTGGCGCTGCCGATATGGTTTGAAGAAGGTGTCTTAAAACTCATCGATCAAACAAAACTGCCATTCTCTGAAGACATTGTAACTTGTTCCACTGTAGAACACCTAGCAGAAGCGATCCGTTCAATGATGATTCGCGGGTCAGGTGCTATTGGTATATGCGGGGCCTATGGACTGTATTTAGCTGCTTACGTATCAGATGGAGACCCTGATGAAATAAAACAAGCAGGCAAATTATTGAAAAGTACACGACCGACCGCTGTCAACTTAATGAAAACGGTGGATGAAATGGTTGAAGCCATTAACGGGACGGGCCAGGATCTCGTTGAGGGAATGGAGCAGAAGACTGTAGAGATTTTGGAACGTCAGTTAGCTTTCGAATATGAATTAGGAAAACATGGAGCCGCGTTGATTGAAGACGGAGATACCATTATGACTCATTGCCATTCCGGCGCCTTAGGCGGTGCGGGGTATGGGGGAAGAGCATTATCGGTCATCCGTACCGCTCATGAACAAGGCAAGAACATCCACGTCATTACGTGTGAAACACGTCCATATTTACAAGGGGCACGGATTACCGCTTATGAATTGAAAAAATTCGGTATTCCTCACACGTTGATCACTGACAACATGTCTGGATTTTGTATGAACACCGGCCGTGTAGACAAAATTGTCGTAGGGTCTGATCGTGTATCGGCAAATGGAGATTTGGCCAATAAAGTCGGGACTTATATGCACGCACTTGCAGCCAAGGAAAATAGGATTCCATTTTATACAGCCACCTCAAGCCATACGATTGATTTTGATACTGAAAGTGGAAAAGATATTGAAGTGGAAATGCGGGATTCGAGCGAAGTTACGGAGATAAAGGGTGTGAAAATAGCACCAGAAGGTACGAATGCCCTTTATCCATCATTTGATATCACTCCAAACCATTTGATCAGCGGCATCATTACCGAAAAAGGTGTAATTACAGCACCTTTCACAGATAATTTACAGACAGTCGATCCGAAATTAAATAAAATTCCACAATAAGATCGGGGAGGAGGAACAGAAATGGTAAAAGAAGCACTCCTCGCTATGGTAGCGGGAATTGTAATCGGTGTCGTTTTCAAATTGATAAAACTTCCTTTACCAGCCCCTCCTGTCCTCGCTGGTGTGCTTGGTGTAGCTGGGGTTTATATTGGCGGTAAAATCATAGAAGTCCTTTTTATGAGAGTTCAATGAATGCTGGATACAACTATTTCATGGAGGAGGAATATAAATGAGCGATTATGTGAAAGTCGGCACCTTGCAGGTAGACAGAGCTTTGTATGAATTCATTGTTTCAGAAGCTCTTCCGGAAAGCGGGATTGTGAATGAACAATTCTGGAGTGACTTTGAATCATTACTTGCAGATTTAACCCCACTAAATAAAAATCTTCTAGAAAAAAGGGACGCTCTTCAAAGCAAGTTGGATACATGGTACAACGAACATCCTGGCAATTATGATTTCAAGGAGTACAAGTCTTTCTTGCAGGAAATAGGTTATTTAGAGCCGCAGGTAGAAGACTTCAAGATTACATCCGAAAATGTAGATGACGATATTTCTACACAGGCGGGACCGCAGTTGGTCGTCCCTGTAGATAATGCCCGATACGCTTTGAATGCAGCCAATGCCCGTTATGGCAGCCTGTATGATGCGCTTTACGGAACAGACGTCATCAATGAAGAAGATGGAGCGGAACGTGTGGGGGGGTATAACCCTATACGAGGGGAGAAAGTAGTGTTGTATGCGAAGGAAGTGTTGGACCAGATCGCTCCTTTAACTGCATCTTCTCATAAAGACGCAGTTACATATAAGGTTACGAGTGGAGAACTGTGCGTAACTGTTGGAGATGGTACAGAAAGGACACTGGAAGAGAGTGAAAAATTCAAAGGTTTCCAAGGCCCGGCAGAGGATCCTTCAGCGATTTTATTGGAAAATAATGGGCTGCATTTGGAAATTCAAATCGACCGTAATCACCCGATAGGAAAGAATGATGCAGCAGGCGTCAAAGATATTTTGATGGAGTCTGCCACGACGACTATTATGGACTGTGAGGATTCTGTGGCAGCTGTAGATGCAGAGGATAAAGTCCGCGTATATAAAAACTTACTTGGTCTTATGAAAGGTGAGCTGACCTCGACTTTTGATAAAGGTGGCAAAGAAGTCACACGTCAACTCCAACCTGACCGTCATTATACGAACCCTAATGGGGGAGAGATCTCACTTCATGGACGATCGCTCATGTTCATGCGTAATGTCGGTCACTTGATGACAACTCCTGCCATTCTGGATGGGAATGGAGAGGAAGTTCCTGAAGGGATCATGGATGGGGTTGTTACGAGTCTTGTCGCTAAGCATGATCTGTTAAGAAACAGCCGTTTCCGAAACTCTGAGAAGGGTTCCATTTATATCGTTAAGCCAAAAATGCACGGTTCAAAAGAGGTAGCATTCGCTAATGAATTGTTCGATCGCATTGAAGATATGCTGGGGCTTGAGAGACATACGATTAAAATCGGGGTGATGGATGAGGAACGCAGAACGACCCTGAATCTGAAAAATTGTATCCATGAGGTCAAAGAAAGAATCGTATTTATCAATACCGGGTTTCTTGACCGAACTGGGGATGAAATTCATACCTCCATGGCTGCAGGGCCAATGATCCGGAAAAAAGAGATGAAGTCTTCCACATGGCTCCAGTCCTATGAGCAATCAAATGTCAATATCGGGTTGAGTACAGGACTGCAAGGACGAGCCCAAATCGGAAAAGGTATGTGGGCGATGCCGGAGATGATGAAATCTATGCTCGAACAGAAGCACAGCCAGCTGGAAGCGGGAGCGAATACAGCCTGGGTTCCTTCACCGACAGCAGCTACATTACACGCTTTGCATTATCATAAGATCAATGTGAAAGCTGCTCAGGATCAGTTGCTGGAAACAATTCAAGACAAAACCGACGAAATCCTTGAAGTACCAACGGCATTGGATGCGAATTGGACCGAGAAGGAAATTCAGGAGGAGCTTGAAAACAACGCCCAGGGGATATTAGGATATGTTGTCCGTTGGGTCAATCATGGCGTCGGGTGTTCCAAAGTCCCAGATATCGATGACGTGGGTCTTATGGAAGACCGTGCAACGCTTCGGATTTCAAGTCAGCACATGGCTAATTGGCTTCACCATGGAATTGTGAATGAAGAAAAGGTGAAAGAAACATTAAGGAAGATGGCGAAAGTCGTAGATGGTCAAAACAGTCACGATCCAGAATACCGGCCGATGGCTCCTGATTTTAACCGATCCATTGCCTTCCAAGCTGCATGTGACCTGATCTTTGAAGGAAGAGGAGAGCCGAACGGTTATACCGAACCAATCTTACACAAACGCCGCCGCGAGTTGAAATCTGAAACTTATGTAAACTAAAATAAGCAGGGCGCCCTTGTTTAATATCAGGGGCGTCTTTTGTCGATCTCCTGTAGTCTGAGTCATTCAACTGAGTTTAAGGAGTTAATGCAAAGTTGTTGAAAGAAAGTGAGACGGAGCTGGGGCAAAACACTAACTTCCACAAACAATAGGGTGGAATGGACCAAATGGAGCGTAGGCATTTATTGCTTCATAAAGAAAACCCGAACAAATTCGTTCGGGTTTTCTAGCGGAAAAATTCTTTTGTGCAAGCCTCGTTTTCGTTGTGGTTATCACGATCAATTGTTTGCTTTAAAAAAACATGCTGCTCGATTTATTGTTTTGTTCGCTTGAATGGTCATTAAAACCAATGAAGAGGAGAAGGGTTCGTATTCTCATATACATGTTTCACTTCCGTATATTCTTCAAGTCCCTGCTTGCCAAGTTCACGCCCTATTCCCGAAGCTTTATAGCCGCCCCATGGAGCCTGAGCGAAGTAAGGGTGGAAGTCATTGATCCATACGGTTCCCATTCTCAAAGCTCCAGCCACTCGTTCGGCTTTTCTTATATCTGTTGTCCAAACTGCTCCTGCCAGTCCGTAAATAGAATCGTTGGCTAATTTAATCGCTTGTTCTTCACTACTGAAACGTTCGATACTCAAGATTGGCCCGAAAGTTTCTTCCTGGACGATTCGCATGGAGGTGTCACAGTTTGTGAAAATCGTCGGTTCAAAGAAGAACCCTGCTTGTAGTTCTTCGGCTGCCGGTCGTTTACCGCCGAGAACCAAGTTTGCTCCTTCTTTGATACCGATGTCTACATAGTTTTCCACTTTTTCACGGTGTTCCTTTGAAATGAGCGGTCCTGATTGTGTGGAGTCATCAAAACCATTGCCGAGCTTGATCTGTTGAGCTCGTTCAACCAAGGCTTCTACGAATTCATCATGGATCGAGTCCTGAACAAGTAAGCGGGCTCCCGCTGAACATACCTGCCCAGAGTGGAAGAAAATTGCATTCAAGGCTTGGTCTAAAGCAGTTTCAAAATCTGCATCAGCAAAGACTATATTCGGGTTTTTCCCACCTAGTTCAAGAGCAAGCTTTTTGAAGTTTCCTGAAGCTGCTTTCATGATTTTGCGGCCGGTTTCGAGCCCGCCTGTAAATGATATAAGGTCAACTTCATGGCTTTCAGCAAGAAGTTGACCTGTGTCCGCCCCGGAGCCTAACACAAGGTTGGCTACCCCTTCAGGAACGCCAACTTCTTCAATAAGCTCTAATATTTTGATCGTGGTCAATGGTGTGATTTCACTTGGTTTAATGACAAGGGTGTTTCCCGCAGCAAGCGCTGGAGCCAGTTTCCAAGAAGCCTGCAATAGCGGGTAGTTCCAAGGTGTAATTTGCCCGCAGACCCCTACAGGTTCTCTTACGACTTTGCTTTTTGAATCAGGAATAGGGGAGGCGGTCATTTCTCCGCCATCTTTATCCGCAAGCCCTCCATAATAGCGGAATACTTCTGCGATATCCTTCATGTCATCCAAGCTTTCAGACAATGTTTTACCTGTATCCAATGTTTCAAGCTCAGCTAATTCCTGCTGATCCCGTCCAATCAATTCAGCAATTTTCAGGACGATTTTTCCTCGTTCTGTCGCGGGGATATGAGGCCACTCACCATGGTCGAAAGCCTCCCTTGCAGCATCAATCGCTGATTGAGAGTCAGACTCATCACCTTCAGGAACTTCTGCAATCGGTTCTTGGTTGAATGGGTTGATAATCGTACGTGTATGGCCAGCAGCAGCCGCTACCCATTCTCCATTAATGTACATTTTTTTCTTGATCATTTTTTTCCTCCTTTAAAAACCGTAAATCAATATTCCTAACATTCCAGAAAGGCCAATCACCCATACAGGGGATACCTTTTTGTGCAGTAAAAACATCGCCATAATTAAAATGAAATATTGTGGGTAATCCTTTAAATTCGAAAATAGTTCATTTTGTACACCCATCCGGATGCCAGCATATAATATCAGCGCTGTAATCACGGGGTGAATGCCGTACAGACCACGGTTCAACATTTTGGTTTGGGAATGACGGGCGATTAGTTTGATTAATAGGAGAACAAGGATCAGGGAAGGCAGTAAATTACTGCCTGCAGCTATGACCGCGCCTCCAATTCCTGATGTTTGATAGCCGATGAATAATGCGGAATTAGTGGCAATCGGTCCAGGCGCCGATCCAGCAATGGCTATGATGTCTGTAAATTGTTGATGAGTCAGCCACTGGTGTTCACGAACCGCCTGTTCCATAAGGGGAATCATCGCATAACCGCCACCAAAACCGAATAATCCGATGATGAAAAATTCGATGAATAATTGGAAGGAGACCATTTGTGTCAGCTCCTTCTATTATTCCAGGCATGATATAGCCAGCCAGCTAGAGCTCCTCCAACGATTAAAAAAACCGGGGAGATGGCTATGCTGCCAAGCGAGAAAATTGCAATAAGAAAGAGGAAGAAAGTAAACCGGTCATGAATCGCCCCTTTGCCGATTTTAAGACCTGCAAATAAGATGAGTCCGATGATTGCTGGCCGTATCCCTTGAAATGCATCTTGTACGACAGATAAATCTTGATAAGTCAAAAAGAGATAAGTCAAAAGGACAATGATCATTCCAGCAGGGAGAAGCATTCCCAGCATCGCTGTAAGTGCGCCGCCGATTCCGCTCACCGTATAGCCGATATAAATCGAAGCATTGATGGCGATGGATCCTGGAGCAGATTGAGAAACGGCGATAATTTCCGGAACATCTTCACTTGTGAACCATCTTCTTTTCTTTACGATTTCTGATTCAATGTGCGGAATCATAGCGATCCCACCGCCAAAGGTGAGCGGACTGATTTTCATAAAAGTAAGCAGCAGCTCAAGAAGAACACGTAAATGGTTTTCTGGTGGCGTGGTGAATTTAGTCTGGAACGCCACAGAGTCATTCTCCGCCTAGAACTCTGGTGCTGTGGGGCGGCTGAACTCTTGTGTCAGGGTCTATATAATGTTTTGCCTGGCTGATTGCTGTCGGGGCTTCCCCGAACCCTGTCGCGATAAGCTTCACTTTTCCATCATAGGTTGTTATATCCCCGGCTGCGTATATGCCAGATATATTCGTTTCCATTTTCTGATTGACGATAATGGAATTCTTGTCGATTTCCAATCCCCATTCTTTTATAGCTCCAAGACTTGAGAGAAATCCGTGGTTGATGATCAAGGAATCGATTTCCAGCTGTTCGGATAGTTCCCCCTTGGTTTCTTTCAATACGACAGACTCAATTTGGTCTTCTGTGCCGACCAAATCATCAATTGCCATCGGGGTTTTGATTTTGACATTGGTTTCTTTCAATTGATTTAGGCTGTGTTCATGTGCCCTGAATTGACTGCGTCGGTGGACAAGTGTTGTCTCCTGGGCAATTTCTGAAAGCATAAGGGCCCAATCTACCGCTGAATCTCCTCCGCCTGAAATGCAGACTCTTTGACCTTTATGGGCTTGTAAGTCAGTGATGGAGTAGAAAAGATTTTTCCCTTCATATTTATCAGCTGCTTCGTGCTTCAGTCGACGTGGTTGAAAGGCGCCGGCTCCGCTCGTAATCAAGACTGTTTTGCCGTAATGTTCATCTTCAGTCGTCGTTACTTTGAAAAGCTGTTCTTCCAATTTTTCGACATTCTGAACGTTTTCTTCTAAGCACATGTGCGGGTCGAACTGTTTTGCTTGTTCCTCCAGTTGGTGGACGAGGTCTTTGGCGAGAATCTTTGGAGATCCGGCCACATCGTAAATGTTTTTCTCAGGATATAAGGCCATAAGTTGACCCCCTGGCTGCGGTAAGCTGTCAATCAGTTTTACTGACATTTCCCGCATGCCCCCGTAAAAAGCGGCAAATAATCCTGTAGGGCCGCCCCCAATGATGATAACGTCCACTATATTGTCAGTTTGTGTCATTTTTATGTTTCCTCACCTTCTAGTTGGGTATTATTTATAGACGATGACATTTTCATTTTCAACTCGTACTTTGAAGCTTGGCAGCTTTTTATCGGGATTGGCGAGCATCCGGCCATCATTTTTTATATCGAATTCTCTTCCGTGCCATGGGCAGCGAATGATTTCTCCTCTGTGACAATATTGGTATTCGCCTGGTTCGCTTTGCTCCGTTGTCGCTCCGCACATCATCCCTTTGTGAAGAGGAGCCCCCTGGTGGGTACATTGGTTCCGAAATGCATAAAAGTCTCCGTCTGGTGTCCGGCAGACCAGGACATCCTGTTTGCCGAAGACGGATTCCATCATTTGCCCGGGCTGGATATCGGTTGTTTTACAAACGACTTGTTCTCTCATGTAATCTCTCCTCCTGACTTCGGTATTTTCGGATAAAAGTTTCTGGCATTTTCTGAATAAATTTTCTGTTTGAGCTCTGGGTCTAAATTTGGTAATGCTCTATGAGGGGAGTCGTAATCCCAGTGAGGGTAGTCTGTCGCAAAACAGATCATTTCGTCTGTCCCCATTTGATCGATCAGTGACATGAAGTCTTTTTTATTTAATTCTTCAGATGGTTGTGTACAGAAACGCACCTGGTCTTTCATAATGTCGCTTGGCTTTCTTTTGAGCCACGGCACTTCATGACGCAAGTCCCTGAACTGCTGATCCATTTTCCACATAAGGTGAGGAATGAACGTGAACCCACCTTCAATCATCATTAGACCGAGGTTAGGGAATTTATCAAACACACCGTTGAAAATCATATTCGTGACTTGTTTCATATGAGCTGTGGGAATCAACGTATGCCATTCGATAAAATATCTTGGCCATTTCCCATAATAGACAGGTGGTTCGTTATGGTGCATGCCGATCATCAAGTCATGTTTTTCGGCAGCTTCGAAAATCGGATGATAGTACGGATCTCCCCACATGATGTCATCGATCGGCAGTAAGACCTGGACCATCTTCGGATGATCACCGACTCTCTCAATCTCTTTCACTGCTTCATCACGATCTTGGGCAGCCACATGCACAGAACCGTATAAGCGTTCATCCTGGTCTAACCACTTATCGATTTGCCAATCGTTATAAGCGGACGCTAAAGCTGCGGCCATTTCGTACCAACCGTGCATGGAAGACGGGGAAGGATCCAAGGCCCCAGTCAAAATCCCGAATTCATGGCCGATATCATCAAGAAGCTGTTCTTGCATGAAGGCTAAATCGGAGCCGGCAGGCCTTCCGTCTGGGACAACCGCATCAGCCCTGTCGACCCCGGCCACGGATGGTTGTGTGTATGGCATATGTTTTTCCTGTATCCAATGACAATTCGTAATGTAGTGCTTGAATGGTTCGTCCAGGTATTGAAGAAGTTCTTCATATTGGACACGTTCATGGATATCTGTATCTACTAATGGAATACGTTGTTTAGGCATAGAAAAATCCTCCTTGTGGACTGTTTCGCATAATTTAAACCTATCAGCGAAGAGGAAAGTCTCCAAACCTGCTGAGAGCGATTGAGTACTACTCAGTGACGTCAGTGAGCGTCAGTTCGTCTCAGTGAAGCTCAGTGATCGTTTTTCTTTTCAAAAAAATTCATTCGTTCTGAATATCCAGTATAAATTGAATGGATTTGATATGAAGCCTTGCTGTTAAAGGAATCACACAGGGGGGAAAGGGGTTGTAACAGGGGAGGGGAACGTTTGATTTTTGCGGGAAGGCAGTTTGCAATGCAATAGAATACTATGTAACATGTGAAAATGTTGTGGAACCCTTTTCTTTTAACCGGGTTTTTCGACCAAATCTTACATAAGGGGCGAGTATAGATGAAAAGTGTTTCATGGGTTTTTTGGTATGGGCTCGCTGTTTGTGCGCTGGTTGTTTTGTGGGGAGCAGCAGCTCCTGAACATTTAAAATCAGTAACTACTACAGCGACCTCTTTTATTTCCACTCGTTTTGGGTGGTATTACTTACTGATCATTATGTTGATGTTGGCCTTTTGTATTTACTTGATTTTTTCAAGATTTAATCAGATCAAGCTGGGTAAACAGGATGAAAAACCTGAGTTTGGCCTCGTTTCATGGTTCGCTATGCTATTTAGTGCGGGGATGGGGATGGGTTTAGTATTTTGGACGACAGCTGAGCCTATATCTCATGCCTTTAAGAGTAGCCCGAATGCCGAGGAAGGCAGTGCACAAGCTATTAAGGAGTCCTTGCAATTCTCTTTTTTCCATTGGGGAATCCACGCATGGGCAGTATATGCGCTTGTGGCATTAGTCCTTGCTTATTTCAAGTTCCATAAAGGTTATGCAGGGTTGATCAGTGCCACCCTTATTCCATTGTTCGGACGAGAGCGGATGGAGGGGCTTATGGGCAGGTTGATCGATACTTTAGCTGTAGTTGCTACAGTCGTTGGTGTTGCAGCTACGCTCGGATTCGGTTCCGCCCAAATCAACGAAGGTCTTGCCTTTCTTTTTAACACCCCGAGCAATTACGGTGTCCAATTGATCATCTTGATTGTCTCTACAGCCTTATTTATAATTTCAGCCTGGTCAGGAATCAGCAAAGGAATCAAATATTTAAGTAACATCAATATGATTCTTGGCTTTCTTCTGATGATTCTCCTCTTGATCGTCGGTCCTACGTTGTACATACTGAATATGTTCACCGATTCGATCGGCAATTATATTACGAACTTTTTCAATATGAGTTTCCGAATCGCACCGATAAACGAGGAAAACCGTAAGTGGATTGATGGATGGACGATTTTCTACTGGGCATGGTGGATTTCCTGGTCTCCTTTCGTTGGTATATTCATTGCCAGAATTTCAAAAGGACGTACCATCAAAGAATTTATGCTGGGTGTATTATTTGTTCCAGCAATTGTTTGCTTTATCTTTTTCGCGGTATTCGGAGTGTCCGCGCTGGATCTAGAACAGCAAGGAATTGCAGCGATTTCTGAATACCCGATGGAGACGGCTACTTTTGCTATGTTAGAACAGTATCCGCTCGGTGTTTTAATGTCTTTTATCACGATATTTGTTATTGCGATATTCTTCATCACTTCCGCAGACTCAGCAACATTTGTACTTGGAATGTTGTCGACATCGGGCTCAATCAATCCTACTGGTATGGTTAAGATTATCTGGGGCCTTTGTCTTTCTTCAATGGCTGCGATCATTGTGTATTTTGGGGGAACCCAAGGGCTGCAAAATGTGTTGATCATCGCAGCTTTCCCTTTCTCAGTCATCGTACTGTTGATGGGTTATTCATTCTATAAATCTGCTAATCAAGAAGTAATATCGAAAAGAAGAAAAAGAAAGAATGAAAAGCAAAAGGCTTAATGAAAGTAGGACATGAGTAAAGGAAATCTCCCAGAGTTGAAAAGCTCAAGGAGATTTCTTTTTTTCGTTTTAGGATCGAAGCCGTAAACATTTTGAGTTTGGTTTCCACGTTGTAGAGTGGTTTGGTGCTCCAAAAGGATGGTATGACTCATTCAAATTTCATATTTATTTTTGTAGCGGGCGATAATGCTACTTCTAAGGCAGGCTAAAGCTTACCGGGAGTGGGCCTTGTGAGTTTGTTCTAAAGGGACTGGTTTTCCCTATGGTATAATAGTTTTCTAGGCTTTTGAAATTAAGGAGGAACGTCATGCAGAAAATAGCCATTGGTTTACTACTTGTAAGCTCCATGCTTGGAGGTTGTTCAATACTCGAGGGAGTGAACAACACGTTGTCTTATGTGGACGAAGCCACAGAATATGCAAATGAAGCCAATACCTTTGCTGAAGAGGCGCCTGCTCTTGCCGAACAAGCGGTAAGGGATGAGCAAGCAGCGCAAGAACTCGAAACGAAATTGGAAGATATGAAACAAGATATAGAAGAATTCAATGAACTGGAGTCTCCTGATATGACAGCGGATTTGCACGATCAAGTGGTCGATCACAACAATCGAGCGTTAGAAGGTATCAATGTCTATTTAGACAATATGGAAAATGGTAAGCTTGATTCAAAGGTTATCGAAAATACGGAAGTTTTTCAGACATTGAACGAACTGACGAGCATCATCGATCAAATTCAACAAATAGGGGAATAAAGGAAGAGGAGACTCCCGATTATGGAGACCACTGAAAAACTTTTTCCAATCTAGAGAAGCTGTTGAAGTTTGGTGTTGCTTCTCACTATTCGCTTGTCGGCGGATGCTTGCCGCGGGCGCGGTCTCAGCTGACCTGGTCAAGAAGATCATTTGACAAAGTGGATATTCGGCTCGCGCTGTGCATGCTGCATGCAGGCGTCACCACCGAACTCTCATCCCGGAATCAACAGAGGCCCTTCATCCATGTATTCTCTAGAATAAGTGCTGTGCAACCGCTAACAGTCCGCACCAAGGCGATTTACACAGTAAATGAAGGTTTGAAAGAGAGATTCATGGAGGATTAAGAGCCCAAATATCTCATCGAAATTATAAAAGAAGCCGAGTGGGAGGATTTTATCGTCCCACTCGGCTTCTTTATTGATCATAACTTAAAAAGTTGCAGTTCTTCAGTGGATTCCGTATAGGGGAGCCTCTTTTATTTGATCAAGAAAATTTTATCAAGCCTGTGAGAATTTTTGAATGGAACAGCCACTATTTAAAGAAATTTCCATCACTTTTTTTGTTATTATCTCCCATTGAGCGGGTAGAAGAAGAGAGACCCTAAGAAATTGTTGATATATAGGAGGATTTGATGGATAAGAAGAAGTTGATTGATTACAAGATTTTTGTTCCCTCAATACTGATTATGATTGCAATCAGTATTCCTTTTGCCATGTATGAGGCAGAGTCATTGGAATTGCTCAATTCCATTTTTGATTATATTGTGGACGTGTTCAGTTGGGGCTATTTATGGTATGGAATCATTCTCGTAGTCGCAGGACTATATTTTTCATTTTCTAAATATGGTCAGGTCGTACTTGGTGATCCTAAAGAAAAACCCCGCTTCTCGTTATTTGAATATGCATCGATTTTGATTGCCATGGGTGTAGGTTCGACGATTATGCGGACGGGGATGCTGCAATGGACGTCGGTTGCGAACGACCCGCCAGCAGGAGTCGAAGCCGGTTCACCAGAAGCGCTGCTCTGGGGTAATGCCTATAGTATGTTCTTATGGGGATTCCAAGTTTTCGCTATCTTTGTCATGATCGCACCAGCGATGGGGTATATCCTTCACGTGAAAAAAAGACCACTAATGAGGATATCCGAGGCTTGCCGGGTTCTGTTCGGTGATAAGTTTACAGATGGGATTGGTGGAAAGGTTCTGGACGTTTTATTCCTTGTCAGTATTTTAGCTGGAGCTGCCGTGACGCTTGGGCTTGGGGCACCGATTATTACCCAAAACCTTTCCCATCTATTAAATATCGAAGTGAATTTCGGACTGACGATTATAGTTACGATTGTTTGGGTGTTCTTATTTTCACTTAGTGCCTACTTAGGAATTGAGAAAGGTATCAAGCGCTTGAGTACATGGAATATGTATTTGGCCGGGATTTTTGCTATATTCATTCTATTGGGCGGCCCTGGTGTATTCATCTTGAACTATTTCTCTGATAGTTTGTCCTTTTTATTATCAAATTATCTTAACATTTCCTTGAATACTGACTCTGTCCACCAAGGTGAAGCTTCCCACATACAAAGTAATACTGTGTTCTGGTTCGCATATAGTGCGACATGGGCGATGCTTCACAGTGTATTTGCAGCTAAAATCTCCAGGGGAAGAACAATAAAAGAGATGATTCTCACCTACTTCCTGGCACCTACGTTATTATCATGGGTCGCTACAGGTGTTCTTGGAGGATTAGGCGTGCACAGGTACTTGACAGGGGATTTATCCGTTCTTAACCTTGTGAAAGAAGAAGAACGAATGGCGGCTATCCCGGAAATTCTTTCGACACTTCCATTCGGAGAAATCGCGATTATCATATTTATGGTTGTTGCTCTCATTTTCTTAACGACCACACTCGATTCCACCACGTATACAGTGGCTGCTTATACGAGTACAAGAGATATGAGTAAGTATGAGCCGCCGAAGCTTTTGCGTATCGTCATTGCTGCCGTCATCACAGTGCTTTCACTGGTATTGATGAGAATCGGCGGACTCGCCCCATTAGAAGTTATTTCTGGGCTGATGGGACTGCCAGTAATCATTATTCAATTTATTCTTATTTATGCAGCTAAGAAGATGATTGATGAAGATCAAGCCTGGAAAAATAATATAAGAAAAAGTTCATAATCCTTTATACCCCTCATCAACAGATGAGGGGTTTTTCAAGTATATTTTATCCCTGTGATGGTTTTTGCATGATTTTATGGCCGCCTCTTACGGTTATGTGAGTTTATAAAAATTTAAGATTTTGGCTGATGAAAAAATTACAGTAAACTAAGGGAAAGCGGAAAGGAGAATACAATATGTACGAAGGGATTCATCATGTATCACTATTAGTAACGGACATTGAGAAGTCAAAACACTTCTACGGAGAAATCTTAGGGTTTGAGGAAAATCACCATCGACCGGACTTCGATTTCCCTGGTGCATGGTATCAAATCGGGCAAACACAGCTCCATTTAATTGTCCATGCAGAAGGAAAAACACTTCGAGGAACGAGACTGATTGATTCTCGTGATGGTCATTTTGCAATAAGAGTGAAAAATATAGAGCAATTCATAAAAAGAATGGAGAAGAATGAAGTGGAAATTCTCAACAAACCGAATAACAAAACGGATTGGCATCAAGTATTTATCAGTGATCCTGATGGGAATTTGATCGAATTCAACTGTTGAAATGAGACTTATTCAAATGAGAGTCTGATTCTTTAACCAGCGAATGCTGGCATAGGGTCAGGCTCTTTTTGTTGTCGTATTTTGATAAAAGGAAATATTTTATGGGTATTTTACACAAAATAAACAATGGTCGAAATCAATGTAACGAAAGGGGATTGACATGAATGTTGCACAATTGCTTGTGAAGTGTTTGGAAAATGAAGGTGTAGATTACATTTTCGGAGTTCCGGGGGAAGAGAATATTGATTTGATGGATGCTTTACTTGATTCTGATATTGAATTCATTGTGACCCGTCATGAAACGAGCGCCGCTTTTATGGCAGGGACATACGGGAGGTTGACAGGAAAACCGGGGGTCTGTTTAGCCACTTTAGGGCCTGGTGCAACCAACTTATTGACAGGTGTGGCGAATGCCAACATGGATCATTGCCCGCTCATAGCAATCACTGGTCAAGCAGGGATGAATCGTCAACATAAAATCTCGCATCAGTACTATGATCTTGTGGATATCTTTGAGCCTGTGACCAAGTGGAATGCCCAAATCAAAACAGGAGAGATTGTACCTGAAGTTGTGAGGAAAGCTTATCAATTGGCTATGCAGGAAAAGCCGGGTGCTACTCACATTGATCTTCCTGAAGATATCGCCAGTATGGAAGTGGATGGGCAGCCTTTGCCTATAACGGGCCATTCATTACCGAATGCTAATGATAAGGTGATTGAAGAAGCTGCAGACCTCATTTTGAAGGCCGATCACCCACTTATACTCGCAGGGAATGGAATTACTCGCGGTCATGCCTCTGAAGAGCTTCAAAGATTTGCAGAAGAGACGAATATACCTGTGGTCCATACTTTTATGGGGAAAGGTGCGTTGTCCTGGAAGAACGAATTAAGTTTACTGACGGCAGGGCTCAGTGGGAAAGACTATATTACATGTGGATTCAAACAAGCCGATCTGATCATTACTATCGGTTTCGATATGGCAGAAACGCCACCGGAGAACTGGAATCCTGAGGGGACTACACCTATCCTGCACATGGATACGGAAGAAGCGGAGATCGATTCTCATTATCCAGTATCATTAAATGTCGTGGGTGATATTCAGGAGAACTTAAGGAAATTGAATAAAGTGATGCCTCAGAAAGAGAGGGAAATCGATTGGTTCCGTTCAATCAGAGAAGATGCCCTTGAGGAACTGAAGAGTTTTAAACAAGATAATGGATTTCCTGTCAAACCCCAGAAAATCATTTGTGATCTTCGTGAAGTTCTAAAGGACGAAGACATTGCCATTTCAGACGTCGGTGCTCATAAGATGTGGATGGCCCGAATGTTTCACACAGCCCTGCCGAACACGTGTCTGATTTCAAATGGTCTGGCTTCGATGGGTGTGGCTGTACCTTCAGCGATTGCTGCTAAAATGGTTTACCCTGATCGCAGTATTGTAGCTGTTTGCGGTGATGGTTCTTTTCTTATGACAGGGGCAGAACTTGAAACGGCTGTGAGGTTGAACTTGCCGATTGTCATTTTGTTGTGGAGAGATGATGGGTATGGATTGATTGAATGGCACCAAATGAAAAAATTTCAACGCCCCTCCTATATCGATTTTGGAAACCCGGATTTTGTTAAATTGGCTGAGTCTTTTGGGTGGGAAGGTATAGAAATCGAGAGCTCGGAAGAACTACGGCCTGCATTGGAGCGAGCAATAAGCCTCAAGAAACCCGTCCTGATCGATTGCCCTGTTGACTATGGCGAGAACATGAAATTAACTGAAAAATTGAGGGATATCAACTGTTAAGGAGGTGACATCATGAGGATTGGTTCAATCATCAATGGAGAAGAAGTCAAAGGAGAAAATCGGGAAGTATTGACGGTCTTAAATCCATACAACCAGGAAGTAGTGGCAGAAGTCGTATTAGCGGTGGTCGAGGACTTGGATAAAGCGATTGAGCAAAGCTTTGAATTTTTTCATCAGACAATGAAAAAGATGCCTGCTTATCAAAGATCTGATATTTTACGGAAAACGGCAGATTTGTTGGCAGAAAGAAAAGAGACTTTCGCCGAAATGGTTACGAAAGAAGCAGGGAAACCGTTGAAGTACAGCAGGGGAGAAGTAGAGCGGTCTATCCAGGTACTGAGGTTCGCGTCTGAACATGCCAAACAGATCAGCAGTGAAGTGATTCCGATGGATGCTGCCATCGGAGGGGAAAACAGGTTAGGAATAACAAAGCGTGAACCACTGGGTGTGGTCGCTGCCATTACTCCTTTCAATTTTCCGTTGAATCTCTCACTTCATAAAATAGCTCCAGCGATTGCAGCTGGTAATACGATCATTTTTAAACCTGCAGAAAAGACACCTGTTTCTGCGTATATGCTCACCCGTTTGTTCCATGAAGCCGGCCTGCCCCCAGGAGCTCTGAACTTGGTGATGGGACGTGGAGAAGTGGTGGGAGATCCACTTGTTGAACATGATATGGTTCATAAAGTAACTTTTACTGGAAGCTTGCCTGTCGGAAGGAGAATCCGGGAAAGAGCTGGATTCAAGAAGGTCACCTTAGAATTAGGGTCAAACTCCCCCAACCTTCTGTTTGACGATATAGAGGTCGAACATGTCGTCACTGATTTAGTCAAAGGTGCTTTCGTTTTTTCCGGACAAGTGTGTATTTCAGCTCAACGGGTCTATGTGCATAAATCGTTATATGATTCGTTCTTGGAAGAGTATATAAAACAAACGGAAGCTCTGAACATTGGCGACCCAATGGAAGAAGCGACTGATTTTGGTCCGATGATCAGCGAAGAAGAAGCAGAAAGAGCTAAGCTTTGGATTGATGATGCCGTAGATAAAGGGGCAAAAGTCGAAATTGGCGGAGAACAGAAAGGAACGATTTTGACTCCGACGATCATTACGAATGTCAAAAATGATATGAAGATCATCGCTGAAGAGGTGTTCGCACCGATTGTTTCGGTCCTTCCTTTTGAAACGGAAGAGGAAGTTGTCCGGATGGCAAATGATTCGATCTATGGTCTGCAGGCGGGGGTCTTTACGAAGGATATCAGCCGGGCCTTCCGTGTCGCAGATCAATTGGAAATGGGCGGAGTCTGGATCAATGAGATTTCGACTTACCGTCAGGATAACCACCCATATGGTGGTGTTAAGCAAAGCGGGATTGGTAAAGAAGGTGTCAAATATGCGGTTGAAGATATGACAGAAATGAAATTTATCGGGGTCAATTTAAAAGATCGTCTTTGATACATTTCAGTGTGTTATAGCCTGTGATTGGATCGAATAATAAAAGTAACGGAACCCCCTGGAGCCAGCTGGCTCCAGGGGGTTCCGTTTAATGAAAGTACTTAACCGATTCATCAGCTGTCTGATAAGTCGGAGTCTTTAACCCATCCGCGTGCATTCATGGCTTTGACGAGATGGTTGATTCCAACCATGTACGCCGCTTCTCTCATGAAGCATTTCTTTTCTTCGCGCATAGTAAACACGGTGTTAAAGCCGAATAGCATTTTTTCTTCAAGTTTCTGATTGATTTCTTCTTCTTTCCAATAATAGTTCATAGAGTTTTGTACCCATTCAAAATAGGAAACCGTTACTCCCCCTGCATTACAAAGGATATCGGGAATGACGAAAATTCCTTTTTCCTCGAGGATTTTATCTCCCTCAGGGGTGGTAGGGCCATTGGCTGCTTCAGCGAGAATTTTTGCTTGAATAGTGGGAGCAGTCTCCTTCGTAATTTGGTTTTCCACCGCCGCTGGCACTAAAATGTCAACAGGAAGCCCGAACATTTCTTCATTCGTAATGGCATCGGCGTGCGGGTAATCAGACGCATAATTCTCCTTGTCACCGACAAACTCCAGCAAATCAGGGATGTCTATACCTTCTTCGCGATAAATTCCACCTCTAGCATCTGTGACGGCAACGATTTTGACTCCTAACTCATGTAAAAACTTAGCAGTCATACTACCGACATTGCCGAATCCTTGGATAGCCACCGTGGATTTATCCAGTTCCATACCTAATTCTTTGGCTGCCTCACGAATTGTGAAAACTACCCCGCGCCCGGTAGCTTCTAATCTTCCCAATGACCCACCAATGATGATAGGTTTTCCTGTCAGCATTCCAGGGATATTATAACCGCGGAGTTGATCGAATTCGTCGATCATCCAACCCATTACTTCAGGGTTCGTATTGACGTCTGGTGCCGGGATATCCTTTTGAGGACCGATGATCGGTGTGATTTTCCTAATATAAGTCCTGCTCAATGTTTCAAGCTCCCGATCTGATAAGCTTTCAGGGTCGACGATGACTCCACCTTTCCCGCCTCCGAGTGGCAGATCGAGAATGGCGGACTTTAAAGACATCCAAATGGATAAGGCTTTCACTTCGTCAATGTTGACCATCGGGTGGAAGCGTATGCCGCCTTTAGTAGGGCCTAAAATGTCAATGTGTTGGGCACGGTATCCTGTGAAATTCTTAAGAGTACCATCATCCATACGTACTGGAATGGATACCTCCAACATTCTCATCGGTTTTTTCAGCATATGATAGATGTTTTCATGCAAACCGAGCCTTGTAACAGATTCTTTAATTAATGATTTGACAATTTCGTAAGGATTTTGCCCATGTGTGGTAATATCGGATTCTGTTTTTTCACTTTCAGTTCTTTTCATATCTTTTCCCCCTTTTGAAAAAGTTCTTCTTACAAATTAAAATTCCATAAAGTCCATGCTTTTATACCAATATAAGCAGCGGGTATGAAATAAGGTTTAATTTGGAAATTCTTTTTCTTTGAGGTAACTTTGATATAATGCTTAATTAAGAAAGATTTTTTTGGCTAGACGTTACATAAAAGGGGTGATAGCATGAAGCGTTGGATTTTAGTGATCTTTTCACTCTTGCTTCTTGGCCTTACTGCATGTTCTGAACAACCGAATCCGGAAGATACGTTCACAGCATATATGAAGGCCTGGGAAAGTGGAGAGTATGCAAAAATGTACGGGATGCTGAGCAAAAGTTCCCAAGGTCTGATGAGTGAGGAAGAGTTTGTCGATCGCTATACAGCGATTTATGAGGGGATAGGGATGAAAGAGCTTGCTGTTACATATGAACTTCCTGAAGAAGATCAAGAATATGATACGGAAGAAAAGCCGTCATTCGAATATGGAGTGAGTATGGGCTCCCTAGGTGGAGAAATCCAATTTTCTCATTCCGCTGAGCTTGTATACGAAGAAGGTGAGGAAGAAAATCGCTGGGCTGTGGATTGGAGCTCTTCGATGATATTTCCTGAAATGGAGGAGGGGGACACTGTTCGCGCCTGGCCATTGTCACCTGAGCGAGGTGAGATTTTCGATGTGGATGGAAAACCCTTAGCTGTAAATGGTGGAGTGAAGCAAGTCGGTATTGCACCTGGTCAGATGGAAAAAAATTCTGAGGAAGATGTAACCCGCCTGAAAGAAGAACTGGCGGAAATCTTGAATATATCTGTTGAATATATTGATGAACAATTAGGGCAATCCTGGGTGACAAAAGATACATTTGTGCCTTTAGCTTCGATTAACGCTGAAGATGAAGAGACCATTGATGCGATTAACGAATTGCCTAGTGGGATTTCCTTTCAAGATGATGAGGACGCTAGACGGTATCCTTTAGGCGAAGCTGCTGCCCACTTGACAGGATACGTCGATGAGGTGACGGCTGAAGATCTTGATGAACACGAAGGAGAAGGATACAGTGCAGGGGACCAAATTGGCAGAAGAGGTTTGGAGTCTGTGATGGAAGACAAACTTCGTGGCAAGCCTGGCGGGATTGTAGTCATCCGTAATAAAGAAGAGGAACGTAAAACTGTCTTGGCTGAAACCCCCGCTAAAGATGGTGAAGATGTTACATTGACCATTTCATCTGATGTTCAAAGGGCTGTCTATGAACAAATGAAAGGTGATTCTGGCGCGGCTTCTGCGATTGATCCGAGGTCGGGAGAAGTGAAAGCACTTGTCAGCACGCCCTCCTATGATCCGAATGAGGAGATACTGAATCCAAATGGAGCTGAAACGACAATTAACAAATTCAATAAAACTTACTCCCCGGGTTCAACCTTTAAACCGATCACCGCAGCAATCGGGTTGGAGACGGGAAATATAAACCCTGAAGAGAATATGGCCATTAGTGGGAAGACGTATTCCAAGGATGATTGGGGCGGATACAAAGTGACAAGAGTTGATGGCGCAGCTGTCGATGAGCAGGTGAACTTACGTGATGCTTTAATGCGATCAGATAATATTTATTTCGCCCGGTCCATTCTTAAAATCGGAGGAGAAACGTTCATGAAAGAAACGGATGAATTCGGCTTTGGAGAAGACATTCCTTTCCCTTATCCAATCCAAAGTTCCCAAATACTCAATGGAGAGGCATTCGACAATGAGGCACTGCTTGCAGATACGGGATATGGTCAAGGTCAAGTTCAGATGAGCCCACTTCACCTGGCGATGACTTATACCCCATTTGTGACAAATGGAACCATGTTAAAGCCCACTCTTTTAAAAGAAGAAGAAACGGGTCAAACATGGCATGAAAATATTATGAGCGAAGAGACTGCAGCAATAGTAAGGGAACGTTTGAAAGCCGTCGTCCAGGATTCGGAAGGAACGGCACATGATGCGGAGCTAGAAGGGAGGAGCCTTGCTGGTAAAACAGGTACAGCTGAATTGAAGCAGTCACTTGAAGATGAAAATGGTCAGGAAAATGGCTGGTTCATTGCCTGGGATACGGAAAATCCTGACCTAATGATTTCCATGATGATTGAGGATGTTGATGAGGGAAGCCATTATGTAGTTCCAAAAGTGAGAAATGTGTTTGAACAACTTAGATGATTATAGGAATACAGCCTTTTTACTGCTTAGTAAAGAGGCTGTATTTATTTTGAATGTCATATAAACTTTCTGTCCATTTAATTTTTAAAATTCAGATAACTGAAGAATACCCATTGACAATTCACTTATTTCTACATAAACTTGTAAATAACAACGTTGTTAAAAATAACCTACTCCCCTTCAGGAGTATATTTTTTGAACGTTAATAACAACGTTGTTATTAAGCTGAAGGAGGGTGAAACATTTATGGTTCGCTTAAATGTAGAGGCAGTAAAGAACTTGCAATCCATCAATCCTTCCAATAAGACATTAATTAATAAAGAATTGCCTGAACGAGCGATCCAATTTGGAGAAGGGAATTTCCTTCGTGCTTACTTGAATTGGATGCTTGAAAAAATGAATCAGCGAAATTTGTTCAACGGAAGAACCGTAGCCATCCAGCCGACACCTCATGGGAAGGTCGTTCCGAAACTTCAGGCACAGAACCACTTGTACACAACAATTCTTCAAGGGGTGGAAAATGGAGAAGAAGTGCAGGAAGTTGAAGTGAATTCAACCATATCTCGCAGTATCAATCCTTATGAATCGTGGGAAGAGCTCCTTGAATTAGCCGAATCCGACTCGATTGAATTCATTTTTTCCAATACGACAGAAGCGGGGCTTGTGTACACAAAGGAGGAATTCCCCAGGACAGCGTCCCCGTTATCCTACCCAGGTAAATTGACAGCATTACTTCATCGTAGATTCATACATGAAGAAGGAGCACGAGGTTTTACAATCATTCCTTGTGAACTTGTCGAAGATAATGGCGATTTACTAAAATCAATCGTCCTTCGGATAGCTGAAGATTGGAGCCTGTCGGAAGACTTTAAGAAATGGATAGAAAGTCATAATACGTTTTGTAACACACTAGTCGATCGAATCGTACCTGGATATCCGAAAGAGAATGCTGGTGAATGGGAACGGAAGCTTGGTTATGAAGACGTGCTGATGGCAGTTGGAGAGCCATTTCACCTCTTCGTCGTTGAGGCAGATGAACCGTTGGAAGAAAGACTCCCATTCCAGACAGCGGGGTTGAATGTGAAATGGGCTGAAGTCAAACCATACCGTGATTTGAAAGTGAGTCTGCTTAATGCTCCGCATACGCTGCTATTTCCAGTAGGATTCCTTGCAGGGCTTCAAACGGTAAAGGAGGTAATGGGGGATGAGATTATTTCTTCTTATGTCCGCAATATCCTTTACAACGAGATTTTACCTGGTCTTTCCTTCGAAAAAAGTGAAAAACAAGGGTTTGCCGACGCTGTAATTGAACGGTTTCAAAACCCATTCGTCAAGCACCGATTGGCCGACCTTGGATTGAATGCCGTGCAAAAATGGAAGAGCAGAGTATTTCCATTACTTCCTAAGGATGGGACGATTCCGGAATCCATGACTCTGTCGATCGCTTCATTGCTTCATTATTACCGGCCAAATATTGTTCACGATGGATATTTCATGGGGTTACATGAAGGCAGTGAATATAAAGTTCGTGATGATCAAGTCGTTTTGGATGCTTTTATCGATTTTTGGCAGAAAGACGAACAAGGGCGGGAAGAAATCTCCCGATTGTTAAGTGATAAACGTATTTGGGGACGAGATTTATCAATGGAAGCTAATAATGTCCACCGATATTTCTTGAGCATACAGAATAATGGTGCAAAACACACAACGGAACAAATGCTGAAAAACAACTTAGCTTTCGAAAATCAAAAATAATAAAGGATGGGATGATGGTATGAAAAATTTTATGGATGAAACGTTTTTACTGAACACCGAAACAGCAGAGCGCCTGTATAACAACTATGCCAAAGACATGCCTATTATCGATTATCACTGCCACCTTAGTCCGAAAGAGATATATGAAAATAAATCCTATAAAACAATCGCAGATATTTGGCTGGATGGTGACCACTACAAATGGCGCTTAATGAGAGCTAATGGTATCGATGAAAATCTCATTACTGGCGATGCGGAGCCTTATGAGAAGTTCCTTGCCTGGGCTCGTACGGTTCCAAAATCGATTGGAAATCCAGTCTACACGTGGACACACCTCGAACTGCAGCGTTATTTCAACATATATGTTGCGCTTAATGAAGATACCGCACCGGAAATATGGGATAGGGTGAACGAACAGTTGAATCAGAAGGACTTCGGCGTGCGGGATTTAATCAAAGCTTCTAACGTGGAAGTCATTTGCACGACAGACGATCCTGTGGATGATTTGCGCTACCATAAGCAGCTGAAGGAATCGGACTTTGAGACAGAAGTTCTGCCGAGTTTCCGTCCCGACAAAGGTCTGGAATTAAATAGGGATGGATACCAGGAGTGGGTGAGTAAGCTTGAAGAGACTTCCCAGGTTTCTATCAATAGCTACGAAGATTTTCTAGCTGCATTAGATGCCAGAGCCCGTTTTTTCAATGAAATAGGTGGGAAGATTTCTGATCACGCTTTGGATGAAGTGGTCTATGAAGAGACAACTATGGAAGAGGTCTCTAACATTTTTAAAAAAGCGAGAAGCGGCTTCAAAGTCAGTAAAGAAGAGGAAGTCAAATATAAATCCTTCACACTCACTTTCTTAGGCAAAATTTACGCTGAGCTTGGATGGGTGATGCAATATCACATTAGTGCCCAGCGCAATAACAATACGAAAATGTTCCAGCGACTAGGCCCTGACACTGGTTTTGACAGTATGAATGATGGTCAGATCGCCAAGCCGCTCTGCCGATTATTGGATGCTCTTGAGCAGCAGGACGCTTTACCTAAAACAGTATTATATTCGCTGAATCCGAAAGACAACCCGGTTCTGGCGACCATTGCTGGAAGCTTTCAAGAAGGTGGAGTACCAGGGAAAATGCAATTTGGTACAGCATGGTGGTTCAATGATACGAAAGAAGGAATGCTGGCTCAAATGAAAACGCTTGCAGACATGGGGGTGCTCAGCAGCTTTATCGGTATGTTGACCGATTCAAGAAGCTTCTTGTCCTATACACGTCATGAGTATTTCCGGAGAGTTCTATGCGATTTGTTGGCGACATGGGTGGAGAATGGGGAAGTACCTAATGATGACGAGTTGTTAGAGCCGATTATCAAAGACGTTTCTTATAGAAATGCTGCACAATATTTAGGTTTCCGCAAAAAGCCACAGCATTTAAAGGTTTAAGGCATTCATAGAGGAGGATCTATCTTGGAAAGTATATTGAAGATCAATGAACAGGACAATGTGGCGGTGGCGTTGAAAGATTTGCCTCAAGGTACAGAAGTGAGTATAGATGGGCACCCAATCACTTTGAATGCAGAAATTCCAAGAGGACACAAAGTTGCTTTGGTACCCATGACTAAAGGTACCGATATAATCAAATATGGTTTTCCGATCGGACACTTGATAGACCATGTAGAAATAGGGGACTGGGTCCATACGGAAAATACGAAAACCAATCTAGAAGGTGTACAGGAATATCAATATGAACCGAAGTTCGCTGCCAATCCTTTTGAAAATGAAAGCCTTACATTCAATGGGTTCAAGCGCAAAGACGGTCGTGTAGGGATCAGGAATGAACTTTGGATCGTCCCGACGGTGGGCTGTGTCAACGGCATTGCAGAGCAAATCATTAAAATCTTTAAATCCGAAGTCGGTGGTATTGCGCCATTTGATAACATCCAAGTTCTAAAGCACAACTATGGATGTTCCCAATTGGGGGATGACCATCTCAATACAAGGACGATATTAGGAAATGCCGTTAAACATCCGAATGCTGGTGGGGTCCTCGTGCTCGGGCTTGGTTGTGAGAATAATAATGTCTCAGATTTTGAGGCTTCACTAGGGGATTATGACCACGGAAGAATAAAGTTTCTCACTTCTCAAGATGTTTCGGATGAAATCGAAGAAGGAGTCAAATGTCTGCACGAAATTCATCAAAATGCTAAGTCTGATCATCGTGAAGAAGTACCCCTATCTGAATTGAAAATCGGGCTTAAGTGTGGAGGGTCTGATGGTTTTTCTGGCATCACTGCCAACCCATTGCTAGGGAGGTTATCCGATTATGTAGTTGCTCAAGGGGGGACGACAGTCTTGACGGAAGTCCCTGAAATGTTCGGCGCGGAGAAACTGCTGATGGAAAGGGCGATTGATGAGAAGGTTTTTCATAAAACTGTCGATTTAATCAATGACTTCAAACAATATTTTATTACTCATGATCAGCCGATTTATGAAAATCCTTCTCCTGGAAATAAAGATGGTGGTATCACCACCCTTGAGGATAAGTCGTTAGGATGCACGCAAAAAGCGGGGACATCTGTCGTCATCGATGTACTTAAATATGGAGAAAGGTTGAATAAGGAAGGTCTGAATTTACTAAGCTCGCCAGGAAACGACTTGGTGGCATCTACAGCTCTGGGTGCCGCAGGATGCCAGGTAGTTCTTTTCACGACAGGAAGAGGGACGCCGTTCGGATCTTTTGTACCGACGATGAAAATTTCTACGAATACTCAACTGTACGAGAAGAAGAAGCACTGGATCGACTTTAATGCGGGGAGATTATTGGAAGGTTCTGCTCCGGATGAGGTGCTGACGGATTTTCGAGATTATATCATCAGGGTAGCGAGCGGTGAACTGGTCAACAACGAAAAAAATGACTTCCGTGAAATTGCCATCTTTAAATCAGGAGTCACGCTTTAATGGAGGAGGAACTGAATATGGACCAAACCATTTTGCCAGAGTTAGAGGACCATAAGATCATTGCCATTATCAGAGGTATTCCTTCTGGGACTGGTGAAAAAGTTGCTTCGGCTTTATATGAAGGGGGGATTCGTTTTCTTGAAATCACTCTGAACACAGAAGGCGCTCTTGATATGATTTCAAACCTGAAGAAGAAATTCGGGGGAAGAATGAAAGTCGGAGCAGGAACGGTACTGAGTGTAGAAGAGGCAAAGGCTTCTATTGATGCTGGCGCGGAATATATCGTCTCGCCATATTTCGATGAAGAGGTGGTGACATATTGTCTGGCCAAAGGAGTTTCCGTTTGGCCAGGAACGATGACTCCGACAGAAATGATGAGGGCGACGAACCTGGGGGCACCTGCTGTGAAGGTTTTCCCTGTCGGTGCCCTTGGCATGAAATATATCAAGGATGTCCGTGGTCCGCTGGGTCACATTCCAATGATCGCTACAGGTGGAGTGAATTTGAATAACATTGAAGAAGTTTTGCAATATGGAGTGAAGGCTGTCGGGCTGGGTGGAAGCCTTGTGAACAATAAGCTGATCGCAGAAGGAAATTACGAGGAAATGACACGATTAGCCAGGGCATATGTCACTAAGGTTCAAGGGGGTGTTGTGCATGGGTAACCGAACGGAGATCGTCACGATCGGTGAAAGTATGGTACTTTTTCAACCTTACACGGGAGGCACGATCAAGTATACTCCCCTTTTGACTAAATCGGTCGGAGGGGCAGAGTCCAACCTTGCCTTCGGTTTATCGCGACTAGGAAGAAAGGTAAGGTGGATCAGCCGAATAGGAGATGACCCTTTTGGAGAATTGATTCTATCGACTCTGGCAGGTGAAGGGGTGGAGGTAACTCATGTGGAGAAAGACCATGAGCACCCGACTGCTCTTTATTTCAAAGAGGCCAAAACACCAGGGGATCCGCGTGTACATTATTACCGGAAACATTCTGCAGCTAGCCAATTAGCCCCTGATCATATAAAGCACGAATGGTTTGAAAAAGCAAGACATCTCCATGTGACAGGCATTACACCAGCCCTTGGGACGCACACATTTGCCTTCATTAAAGAAGCTATGGAGGAAGCAAGAGAGCAAGGCTTGACAATATCTTTTGATCCTAACTTAAGACGGAAGTTATGGGATGAGCAGACGGCAAGGAAAATATTGCTGGAGTTGATTCCGCTTTGTGACGTCTTTCTGCCCGGATTGGAAGAAGCAGAATTTCTATTGGGTGAGAAAACGACTGTAGGTTATGGTGAAGAATTCTTGCGTATGGGGCCTTCAGTCGTTGCAATGAAATTAGGGGAGCAAGGGTCAATAGGCTTTGTTGGCAGCCATGTTTTTGAACAACCCGCCTATCATGTCGATCAAGTGGTGGATACGGTGGGTGCTGGAGATGCTTATGCGGCTGGTTTTTTGGATGAATGGCTGGAAGAGGATAAACCATTAAATGATGAGGCGTTGATTACTTCAATCCCTCGTGCTTTAAAGCAAGCGAATGTAACTGGTGCACTAGCCACTCAGTTCCCTGGTGATTGGGAAGGAGCGCCAACGAAGGATGAAGTCCGTCAGTTAATGAACAAAGAGCATTTGGTAACGAGGTAAGTACTTCAACGAAGGAGGTTTTCATATGAGTGTAGGGGTATTGGCTCACTTATTTGGAAAAATGTCTTATAAAGAGCTTGCATATAAAGTGGGAGAAAAAGGTTTTCCGCACGTACAACTGGCATTATGGAAAGCCTTCAATGATTATGACTTCAGTAAACCAGGACGTTTGAGTCCAAGATTGGCAGAGGATATTTCGGAAGAATTCGATAAACATGACGTCTCCATTTCCGTTTTGGCTTGCTATTTGCACTTTTTCCATGAAAACGTAGATCTCCGCCGGGAAAATATCGATCGCTTCAAAGAATTGATCCGCTACGCAAGGTTCTTCGGTGCTCCGATGGTCACTGCAGAGGTCGGCAAGGTACAGTCAGATGAACTGACTGGGGACGAGTGGCTTATTATGAAAACGTCATTAGAAGAATTGGTAGAGGAAGCGGAGAAATGGGGAGTCTATATTGGCATTGAACCTGCCAATGATCATTTGATCGGTACCGCTCAATCATTGAAATGGATGTTGGAAGAAGTGCCTTCCTCCCACATTGGTGTCGTATTGGATCCAGGTAATCTCCTACATGAAAATAACATTTCACATCAGGACAACGTGATTAAAGAAGCTTTTGATTTGCTGGGCTCTCGTATTATCGCAGCTCATGCAAAAGATCGTGTAATCGGGCCAGACGGGAAAATCGAGACGGTTGTTCCGGGGAAAGGGGATTTGAATTACGAGTTATATATGTCATTACTAGAGCAGTATAAGCCACAAGTTAGCATCATCATGGAAGCTGCAAGAGAACATCAAATGCTTGAAGCGAAAAGCTTTATTGAGCAGACTCGCGAACAGGCGCGGATGAAAGCTTCTGTAACTCAAGTTTTGCCGAACTGAACGTAGGGTTGAATAAATAAGGAGGAATGAAATGGATCGCCTGTTATTAAAAAGTTGGGTTGTCCTTACGATACTAATCTTATTGTTTTCTAATATTCCGCTGACCTCATTTGCCGCAATTGGTCCTGGTGGAGAATCTGAGGATTGGAGTTTCGGTGCTTTCGGTTCGAACACAGGAGAAGATAAGAATCCGCCTCCCACATTTAATGAGGATGGTTCCATTACGCTTGAAGCTTCCGGAGGGAAGATCGCAAGTAGTGAAGAGGGTCTGTCTTTTTACTATAAGAAACTGACGGCAGAATCTAATTTTGAAATTTCGACAACTGTCCATGCAGATGCATACAGCCCTGATAGTCAGCGAGCTTTTGGACTGATGTTGAGAGATGAAGTCGGTGAAAATGGAGATAGTGGGAAGCAGGCCTCCAACTACATTGCAGTCGGTGGGCTTGATGATAAGTTGAGGGGTTTCTACAGTCAAGGAGGACTGAGTAAACTTGATGCGTTTGCCGGAAATGTCGCACCAGTCTCTGGAGAAACATATGAACTCTCAATCAAGAAGTCAGGAGATACTTTCAGGGTTACGTCGAATGGTCATAGTGAAACCTTGTCCCTAGAAGGAGCCTTTAATGAAGATCTCTATGTAGGCTTGTTTGTCGCAAGGGATGGAATAATCACCTTTAGCGACACCCATATTGAACAGACAGAAAATGTAGATGGTCTAAAAATCGATACTTCAAATATCGATGATGAATACTTAATTGATGAACCTTTGGACCTGGAAAGGCTTGAAGTCACAGCTGTTCTGGAAGATGGAACTGAACTCAACCTTGCGAAAGAAGACTATATCGTAACAGGTTTTGATAGCAGTGAAGCAGGAACCAATACCATAACGATCAGTTATGGAGGAGTTGAAGAAACAATTTCTCTGAAGATAAAGGAAATCCAGCTCACTGATTTATATATCAAGTACTACCCAGCTAAAACTGACTACTATGTTCAAGATAGTTTTGAAACGAAAGGGTTAGAAGTAGTCGGGGTGTATGAGTCTGGGTACACAGAAGAAACGTTGTCAAGCGAGCAGTATTCTTGTATGTTAGGCGGCGAGCTAATCCAATCTGGTGCCGCTTTGATGGAAGCGGGCACGAAAGAAATAACCATTCAATCCACACAATCTCCTGAAATCACTACCGAATTTGAAGTGGAAGTGAAAGATGAGCAAGTGACAGAATTAGAAGTCACTCAATTGCCGTCTAAAACTCAGTATTTTTCAGGAGAGGAATTGGACCTTGATGGACTGTCTGTTGAAGCTCTCTATACAGATGGTGAGAAGGTAAGGGTGATGAAAGATCAATTAGAGGTTTCCGGTCTTGATACTAGTATGACAGGGGATCAACAAATAGAGCTCTCCTACAAGGGAGTAGAGGTTTCCTTTCTTGTCAATGTAAAGGAGAAAGAACGGCAGGGTGTGAAAGTGACGACCTATCCGAAAACGACTTATCAAGTAGGAGAAGAATTTGACTCATCTGAATTAAAGGTTTCTGAGGTTTTTGATAACGGAGATGAAACTGTCCTGGATGAGACAGAATATGAACTTGATAAGACAGCGTTTGATGCTTCTCAAACGGGTGTCTATCCGATTGTTATTCGACCAACTGATGACACGATTGAACCGCTTGAGTTTGAAGTGACTGTTCGTGATCAAACTGATCCGGAATGGAAGACGATTCAATTTGGTCAATCTACTGGGAGTGATACCAACTATGTAGTGGAGGAAGAAGATCATGTCCAGGTTGTAGCAGAACCGGGCGCAGGGAAAATTACCGGTGACCATGACGGTATCACTTTTTATTACACAGAAATTGAGGCGGGAGAAGATAATTTTGAACTTTCCGCTGATATCAAGGTGAATGAATATGCAAAAAGCCCAAATCATGATGGCCAGGAATCCTTCGGTCTCATGGCGAGGGATGTTATCGGTGAAAATGATAGCTCCAGTGTGTTCGCTTCGAACATTGCAGCGGTAGGCGGTTTCAGTGGTGGAACACAAGAAGAAAATGGCACGCAGCTTTTCATCCGGACAGGGGTCGAATCATCGGATGGAGCAGGCAGCCAGGGAATACAGAAGATCATGTTGAATGACGAGAAACCTGACAAAAGTAATACACATCCTGAGCAGGAGTATCGTTTGACTCTCTCAAAAACGAATAGGGGGTATAGAGGTCAATGGAATGACGGTGAGGAAGAAATTTTCTTCAATCCTGAGATTTTGAATGTCCAGGATTCAAAAGTGTATGTCGGGTTTTATGCGGCCCGCCTTGCAGACATTGAAGTAAGCAACATTGATTACTCTGTGACAGCCTCAGCGACCGATCCTCCGAAAGTAGAGGCGCCGGAGCACCCCGTGAATCCTGAATTTCATGTGGAATCCCGGGCTCGAACATCTGAAACTGGTTATGAGCTCCTGTTAGAGTCTAACGTGGATGGAGTGGCAACGATCAAACAAGGACTTGAAACCATTGAACAGGGAAAGCGTATCAACAAGGGAGAAGTTGCAGCAATTTCTGCGGAGCTGTCCGTGAAGGATCGTACTGATTTCAGTATCACTTTCCTTCCGGACGATACGCAGTTTTTAACCTCGTACGAGAAGCAAGTCCAAAACTTCACAGTGACTCATCAAACGTTTAGAAGTGGCGAACCGATTCATGTGACGCCTTCAGGAACAAGTGATGGTACAGGAACGGAAAATGAACCGCTTGATTTGGATACAGCTGTGGAATATGTCCTTCCTGGACAGAAGATCATACTTGCCGGCGGAGAATATGTGCGTGATTCGAAGTTGGAAATTTCGAAGTATAACGATGGAACAGAAGAAGCACGGAAATATCTCGTAGCAGCGGATGGGGAAAGTCCTGTCATCAATTTTGATAAAAAGTCGGAAGGAGTCGTACTGAGCGGGAACTACTGGCACGTCAAAGGTATCGATTTTAAACGCTCAGCTGGGAATACGAAGGGCTTTACGATTGGTGGAAACCATAACATTGTGGAAGAAAGCCGTTTTTATGAAAATGGCGACACGGGAGTGCAGATCAGCCGCACGAACAGTGATACACCAAAAGAAGAATGGCCATCGCATAATCTGATCTTGAATAGTGAATCGTTTGATAACCGTGATCCATCGGATAACAATGCGGATGGGTTCGCTGCTAAACTTACATCAGGTGATGGTAATATTTTCCGTGGTTGTGTTGCTCACCATAATATCGATGATGGCTGGGATTTATATACAAAAGCGGGAACAGGTGCTATCGGATCGGTATTGATTGAGGATAGTATCGCATACGAGAATGGGACACTAACAGATGGAACTGTCGGTGATGGTGATAAGAATGGCTTTAAGCTTGGGGGAGAAGGTATTCATGTGCCTCATATTATCCGCAACAGTCTGGCATTCCATAACGGTGCGGACGGATTTACGAGTAACAGTAACCCAGGGGTCATAGCTGATGATAATCTTTCATTTAACAATGCAGGAAGAAATCTATCCTTCACTACTTACCCGAACATCGAAGAAGATTTTACAGTAGATGGATTCATTTCCTACCAAACAGGAGATGGTGGAGAGGATCAATATCCAGAAGAAGTGGAAGCGGACGATAACTTCTTCTTTGACGGAGAAGTAAGTATCAATAAATCTGGAGTTACTTTAACGGATGAAAACTTCGGCAGTTTAGCACCGGATCTTCCTTTTGATCGAAAGGAAGATGGTGAATTGATAAGAGGAGAATTTATGAAATTCCACGTCTTCGCCACCGTGGACTGGAAACCACCCGTAATTAAACAGTTTAAAGGCAAAGGTCATAAGAAACATGATCAAAAAGGGCCTAAAGCAACGGCCTACCTGAGTATTCAAGAAGGGGTCGATTTGGAAAATATCCGTTTAGATACACTATTAGTCAACGGTGAGGTTAAGCCGTTGGATAAGCAGAAAAAGAAGCAAATAGCTGATTTTGACAAAGACGGGATAGACGAATACCGTGTAGATTTTTCGCGAAATCAATTGGCTTCCATCCTTGAAAAAGGTGCACAGGAAATTACATTGAGTGGAGAACTGGAGTCTGGACTGCCAATCGAGGCGGCGAGTACAATTTATGTGAAATAAAGGGAAGAAGAGGGGGACTCCCTCTTCTTTTTCACGATTGAAGAAGAAAGAAGGAATGAGATTGAATGCCAGAAAAGGTCAATTAACCTACAAGAAACTTAGTGGTTTTTTCATCCCTTTAGGGTTTTCGGCAAGTTTGACCTCTATTACTCATGTCATCATAAATGGAACGCTCAGCCGCGGTGAAAATGCAGCTTTCATCATTGCTTGTTATGCGGTGGCTTTTGCTTTATTCGGTATCATTGAAAGGCCGATTATCGTCTTCAGACAGACCTGCTCGGCACTCGTGAAAGATGTCCGATCGTTCAAAGTTCTTTCCCTGTTTATGGTCGTGCCAATGGTGATTATCATTGTTTTCAGTTTGATCATGGCCTTCAGTTCACTCGGGGATTGGGTTTATATGAACTTATTCAACGCAGATGCGAACATGGTTGATACGATCTCAGATACTTTTGCGATTATATTGTTTGTCATTATTTTTTCTGGAATTCGCGGGCTTTATCAAGGTGTGATCATCAACAATTTGGAAACGAAGTGGTTGACTATCATGGTGGTGATCCGCCTTATCATCATGTTCCTCGTGGCGTATTTGTTTGTCTATTTTGACTATATTACTAGTTTAAGCGGCGCCATCTTGTTTTTGGTAGGGATGTTTATAGAGTGTGCCATCAGTGTCTGGAAAGGGCATGGCATTTTAAAGTTTTCATTTCCTGAAAAAGAAACGAATTTAAAAAAGGGGGAAATTGCAAAATTTTATTTGCCTCTCGTTTTCTATTTTGTCATTCAAACAATTCTGGTGCCGATCATTTATGTGTTTCTGGCTAAAACCCATAACATTGAGATGGGTATCGCTTCGTTCGCTCTTGCTTTCAGTATCACCCAAATGTTGTTGAGTTTTTTCATGTACACCCACCAGCTTGTCCTGCAGATGTATGAAGTGAATAAACAGAAAGTCATCCGATTCATCATTTTTCTCAGTCTGTTGCCAACGTTAGCTTTAGTCATATTGTGTTATACACCTGTCGGAATGTGGTTCATGGGAGAAGTGATGGGGGCTGATGAGGAACTAGCCATGACGACGATCGTTGTCATGAAGTTTTTCATTATCAAAACATTGGTCTTCCCCTGGGTGGATTTCTTGAATGGGTATTTGATGTTGCACCGGAAGACGAAACGGATGGCTGTGGCGCAAATCGTGAACTTGGTTACAGTGATTGTTACTGTATCGATGCTTGTTACTTTTTTCCCTTCCTGGAATGGGGTGAACGGTTCCATCGCAGCTTCCCTGGGTGAATTGGTCGCTTTAGTCATCGTGCTCAGCATTGTTATGAGAATGAGCGCCCGGAATAAATCCCCCTTACGTGAAACGAGCTAATAGTATTTGTCTCCATTTATATTTTTCTGAATTGTGATATAATTCGATTAAAAATGAGGAGGGAGACGTTTATGAAACCTTTTAATAGCAATTTCAGAATAAAAAATAAGATTTTCTCCGTCTCTCTTTTATTATTGATGATTTTCGGACTTTTAGGGCTGGTTACCTTTCAATATTTTACCTCTTCCTATGAAAAAAGAATATATGAGGAATCGGCTGACATGTTGCAATTATCGTCTTCAATCGTGGATAAGGAATTAAATATGATTGAAGATTTATCTTTTCAGGTAAGCACCGATTCAATCATTCAAAACTATTTGAAAACAATCAATGAAAATCGTTACAGTTTTGAATCCTATGATACCAAGATGAAATTGTTAGAACGTATGCTTTCCTACGCATCTACCAGAAAATATATCGCTTCCATGCAGATTATTGATTTACATGGTCAAAAACATACGACGGGATTTGACACTTCGTTAGAAAATGATAGAGGGAAAATCGGAAGAGTTCTTTCCGGCAGTAAAGGATCGAATGTTTGGACAAAAATAGAAGGGGAGAATGGAATTTCTTCTGCCCGCCAAATCCGAAAGAAAGCGAATCTAAGTTTGCAAAACATTGGTACATTGATCATTTCAATCGATATGGATACCTTTGTCGATGAGACACTCAACTTTTCTCCGGAAAATAAAGATATGGTCATTACGAGTATGCATGAGATTTTCTATCAAAGTAACGATAGTGAATGGGAAATGAGTGATTTTTCCAACGAGAATAATGGCAGCGGTTACATGGTGGAATCCATTGATGGAAAAGAATATCTTCTTACTTATTCTCATTCTAATTTTTCGCAGCTGACTTATCACCATTTACTTCCATATGGAGATATCAAAAAGCAGACGAATGCAATCAAAATAATCATGATCGTCTGTTTCTTACTTATGTTGACCTTGACGATCCTCCTAAGCAGAAGAGCAGCTAACAATATATCGAAACCGTTGGAGGCGCTTTCATCCCAGATGGAAAAAGTCCAGAAAGGAGATTTCAGCGAATCTGCACTGCCTAAAGAATACTATAATGATGAAATTGGAGAGTTACACGATAATTTCAGGTTGATGCTGAATAGAATCAATGAACTGATTAAAGAGAATTATACAAAGCAATTAATGATTCAAGAAACAGAATATAAAGCATTGCAAGCACAAATTAATCCTCATTTCTTATACAACACACTGGATTCTATCAATTGGATGGCAAAAATCAACAAGCAAGAAAAAATATCAGTGATGGCTGATGCTCTTGGAAATATGATGAGAAATATCATTAGTAAAAAAGCACCGATGATCACAATTAAAGAAGAGCTGGAAATCGTTCGGAATTATATCACCATTCAAAAATACAGGTATGAACACCGACTGAATTTCTCACTCGATATTTCAGAAGTCTACGAAGACAGCCTGATACCAAAACTATCTATCCAACCAATCGTAGAGAATGCAATCCAACACGGTTTGGAAGAAATGATTGATGAATGCCGCATCCATTTGAAAATTTCAGAAGTCAACGATGGTCTGGAAATTGTTGTGAGCGATAATGGACCTGGAATCGAAGAGGATCAATTAGGGGGCATCTATCGAGGAGAAATCCGTTCAAAAAGCTCAGGAATCGGACTGAATAATATCAATGAACGTATCAAAATGATGTTTGGAGATGAATATGGGTTAACGATTGACAGTGAAGTAGGGGTGGGAACGAGAGTCAGCATACAATTACCTTTGAAGGCGGAGTGAGGCATTGTGTATAAAATTTTGTTAGTCGATGATGAGGTGAATATTTTAGAAGGAATTGCAGCAATAGTAGATTGGGAATCCTGTGGGACAGAGTTGTCCGCTAAGGCTCAACATGGGCAGATGGCTTTTGAAATCATTATGGATCAACAACCGGATATTGTTGTGACAGATATTAAAATGCCAGGATTGAATGGGGTTCAACTAATTCGGAAAGTCCACGAGATCTATCCTGAAATAAGGTTCATCGTTCTCTCCGGTCATGACGAATTCGAATTCGCGAAGACAGCGATGGAGTGCAATGTTAAACATTACTTGCTGAAGCCTAGTAATGAACAGAAAATAGAGAAAGCTGTAAAGGAAGTCGTGGATGATCTAGACGAAGAGCAAGCCAGACAGGCGTTTCTGGAAAATATGAGTGAGCATTTAAAGAAAGTCATGCCTAAGGCGAAGGAACAATTTTTGAAAGATTACATTACAAATAAGAAATATGGTGTGAAAGATTGGGAGTATTACAGTCAACTGTTTGAGATAGATACAGATACTAAGGAATTTTATTTATTAGTCATAGAGATGGAAGATTCCTATGAATATGAACACTTGTTAGCTTTGAAAAAAATCATGGTGGAAGAAGTCGGTGAGACCTATATTCCCTTAGAAACGACTATCGGCGATAAGATTGTCATCCTTGTTGAATTGCCTTCACGGGAGGTCATTATCGATAAAGTGAAAGGTGCTAAACAATCGTTCCACAGCTTTTATCCGATGGACTATACGGTGGCCATCAGTGATTTAGGAAGTATAAGTCAGCTGAGACATTTATATAACGAGACGCTCCATTGCCTCACCCAGCGCTTTTACGTATCGGGTGGAAGTATCATTACTCCACAGGACATAAAAAAAGATCGATCAAGCATGGAGGAACTTCAATACGACCATGAAGATTTGATTTTTGCTATTCGAAGTGGAAACCAAGAGGTGGTGCAACAATACTTAGATGATTTTTTCAGCGAAGTCTGGAAAGAAAAATATGCTGTCAGCCTCTTCAGATCACACTGTTTAGAATTGTTCATGTCGATGATTCGTCAAGCGGATCGTAAACAGATGGACGATTACTTCAGACAAGTCATCCTGTTTCAGGAATATGAGAAGTTCCATGAGATGAGGAGTTTCATCGAAAAAACTGCGAACGAAATTTCTCAGTACCATTATGAACGGACAAAACAAACGCAAAGTACGATAATCAATCGAGTGGTCGAATTTGTTGAAAGAAACCTTGCGGATGAAGACTTGTCATTATCTCATATTGCAACGGAAGTACTTTATATGAATTCCGACTACTTAGGGAAACTCTTTAAAAAAGAAAAAGGAGAGAGGTTCTCCAGCTTCTTGATCAACCGCCGAATTGAAAAAGCGATTGAACTATTTGAACTTTCAAATCAAGTGAAAATATTTGAAGTAGCTGAAGCGGTAGGTTTCGGTAATAATCCAAGGTATTTCGGGCAAGTTTTCAAAAAACATACAGGATCGACTCCTTCAAACTATATGAAGAAAGAGTATAAAAACTTATAGGGTTGCTCTATAAGTTTTTTCGTTTCTGAAATTGTATTTTCCACTCCGCCTAATTCAGGTTTTGTGAAAAAGGATACAAAATAAAGTGAACCACGGCAGCATCTTTTACAAAATTTGACTGCCGATTTTTTGTGTGATTTGTACAAGTCTGTTTTTTTGACATGAATATCTGAAAATTTTATTTATTAAGAAAACGATCCGTCTTATGATGGATTCATGAAACAGAAAGCGCTTTCAAAAATTATGGGGGAGGCATTATCAATTGATTAAAAAATTCCTGATTTTCAGTTTGATGGCAGTGATGTTAGCAAGTGTTCTGGCCGCTTGTTCAGGGTCCGAAGAAGCTTCTGGCGAAGATGAAGAAGGGGTGACGACCCTGAGGATGACTTGGTGGGGCTCTCAAAGCCGACATGACCAAACGCAAGAGATCATCAAGGCTTTTGAAGAAGAAAACCCTGATATTAAAATCGAGTCCGAATTTACCGGGTTCGATGGTTATTTCGAAAAAATGGCTGCTCAAGCATCAGGGAATAATCTTCCTGATATCATGCAGCAGAACTTTGGAGAATACTTGAACCAATACGCAGACAAAGAGTTGCTGGCTGATCTCACTCCATTAGTAGAAGATGGCACGATCGATGTCGAAGGTGTCAGCGAAACGATCATGGAATCTGGAAAAAAGGATGGGAAGTTGCTGGGTATTCCTACGGGAACAAATGCACTCACAGCATTCTATAACAAGGACATGGTGGAAGCTGCTGGGCTGGACCTATCCGACGGTGAGTGGACATGGGAAGAATACGAAGAGTATGCAACAGCAATCAGTGAAGAAACAGGAGAATATGGTGCACGATTGATGGAACCTAAGAACTTGTTTGAATATTACTTAAGGGAAAAAGGTGAAAAATTATTTAATGAAGATGGAACAGGCTTAGGTTATGAAGACGATCAATTACTTGTCGATTATTTTGAAAGAAACCTCGCTTTGGAAGAAAAAGGTGCAGTCCCGAACTATGACACGATCCAGCAAATCAAGGGTGTAGAGGATGAGTTGATTGTTCGTGGCGAAGCTGCTTTTGACTTCAGGTGGTCCAACCAGGCGACTGCTCTTGATAGCTCAGCTGGTGGAAAGCCGATCGGCATGACATTGCTGCCGGGTGAAAATAACGACCAGGGAATGTACTTAAAGCCTGCAATGCTTTGGTCTGTAAGTGAAAGCTCTGAACATAAAGAAGAAGCGGCTCGTTTTATCGACTTCTTCGTCAACAATGTCAAAGTCTATGAAATTGGCGGTTCTGACCGTGGTGTACCGATTAAAGAAGAAATCCGTGAAGAATTATCAGCTGATCTAAGCGAAACAGACAAGAAGGTGTTCGAGTACATTGAAATGGTGACAGAACATAGCTCTCCAATCGATTCTAACTTCCCGCCTGAGTCCTCTGAGATTCTGGGAGAATTGCAGAAGATTGATGAACTCGTCATGTATGGTGAACTTTCCGCTGAAGAAGGTGCTGAACAATTCAGATCTACTGTTGAGAGGGTTATGGCTAGATAGCATAGTTAGGGAGGGTGGCCCTGATCAGCTTTAATCAGGGCCATTTTCTAATCCGGAGAGTTGAATAAACGCGAAAGAGGTGAGTGCGATGATACCGAAGAAACAAGAAGAGGTCCATGAGAAGATTGAACCGCAGCATCCGGCAAAGAAGCCCAAAGATAAGAAAAAGATGAAAGTGACTCCACCTAACAAAAAACTTAACACGGGGAATAAGAATGTAACGGGTTATGCGTTCATTTCTCCATTTTTAATCGGTTTTTTCTCTCTGACAATATTCCCGATTCTTTACTCTCTTTATTTATCATTCACAGATTTTGACATGATGGGGACACCGAATTGGATCGGTCTTGAAAACTATACGAGAATGTTCACGAGTGATCCGACATTCTGGAAATCGATGAAAGTTACATTTTTCTATGCAGGGGTAGCTGTACCGATCCGTTTAGTATTTGCTTTATTGGTTGCATTAGCACTGAATAAAGTAGTTGAAATGGTGGGGTTATATCGGACTCTGTTATATTTACCTTCCGTAGTTGGTGGAAGTATCGCTGTTTCTATCATGTGGCGTCAATTGTTCGGTAATGATGGAGCTTTCAACTCAATCCTTGCTGCCATCGGATTGCCGACACACTCATGGTTAGGAGATCCTGGTACAGCCATTTGGACATTGATTGTCTTATATGGATGGCAATTCGGCTCCTCTATGTTGATTTTCTTAGCAGGTCTAAGGAATATTCCCAAGACGTTTTATGAAGCGTCCAGTGTGGATGGAGCAGGTCCTATTCGCCAGTTTTTCATTATTACAATTCCATTATTAACACCTGTTATCCTCTTCAACACAATCATGCAGGTTATACAAGGGTTCATGGCTTTTACTCCGAGTTTTGTTGTGACCAATGGTGGGCCGGTGAATAGCACTTTGTTATATGTCCTTTATATGTACCAGCGCGCCTTTGAATATTTCGATATGGGATATGCTTCTGCTATGGCATGGGTGATGTTGGTCATCATCGCTATATTTACGGCATTGATTTTCAAGAGCTCTGAACATTGGGTCCATTATGAATCGGATACGAAATAAAGAAAGGAGAAGAAGCCATGAAAAAGAAAAAAATTACGAAAAAGACCATTCAGCATGTATTGATGGGATCTTTCGCTTTAATTATGATCTATCCACTTATCTGGATGGTCAGTAGTTCTTTGAAAAAGAGTGAAAATGTTTTTGTGAACTCTCATTCTTTGATTCCGAATGAATGGCATTTTGCCAACTATATTGAAGGCTGGAATGGATTTGCAGGAATTACCTTCGGAACGTTCTTTTGGAATTCGACGGTCATTACTGTTATCGCAACCGTCGGTAGTATCGCATCATCGACGTTGATAGCATACGGATTTGCCAGAATCAAATTTGCAGGCAAGAAGATCTGGTTCGTCGCAATGATGTTAACGATGATGCTCCCCTTTGAAATGGTCATGATTCCACAGTACATCATGTTCAATCAATTTGGCTGGATCGATACTTACCTTCCGTTGATTCTGCCGACATTTTTCGGAATACCTTTTTTCATATTTTTGATAATGCAGTTCATCCGAACGATTCCTATGGAGTTGGATGAAGCGGCGAAAATCGATGGGTGTAACACCTTTGATATCTTTTTCCGGATTATCGTACCACTTATTATCCCGGCCATGATGACATCGGCTATCTTCTCATTCTATTGGAGATGGGATGATTTCATGGGACCGCTAATTTATCTATCTACACCGGAAAAGTACCCGGTTTCACTTGCTTTGAAACTTTTCTCTGATCCTAACTCTGTCACGAACTGGGGCGCGATGTTCGCGATGTCCACACTAAGTATTTTACCGATTTTCGTGATTTTCTTCGTCTTCCAGCGATACATTGTTGATGGCATCAGTTCAACTGGTATGAAAGCTTAGACTATTTCTATATGAGGAGAGATAATATGGTTTCAGATCAAAGGACGACTTTAAATAAAAAATTGGATACTCCACTGGATTGGGGGAAAGCGGCATGTGATTCATTGATGGCGACCTTTCAGCCGTCTGAGCTGCCGCCTGATGGGAGATGGCACTACCACCAAGGTGTGTTTTTAGAAAGTATGCGTCAACTGAGAGAAATCACAGGGGGTGAGGGTTACCTTGCATACATCAAAGGTTATGTCGATCACAACATCGATGAAAATGGAAACTTTTTGTGGAATAGAAAAGAATTAGATGCAATTCAGGCCGGACTTTTATTGTTCGAATTAGATGAAAGGTATGAGGATACGAGATATCGGAAAGCTGCGAAGAAACTCCGGAACATGTTTCCGACTTTGAATCGAACCTCTGATGGCGGTTTCTGGCATAAAGACCATTATCCTTATCAAATGTGGCTGGACGGGCTCTATATGGGCGGGGCTTTTTCCATGAATTATGCAGAAGCCTATAATGAACCCGAATTACTGGAAATGGTGCTCCAACAAGAACGTTTAATGCGGAAACATACATTAGATGAGGGGTCGGGTTTATATCATCATGCATGGGATGAGAGCAGAATTCAGCCATGGGCAGATTCAGAAACCGGGAAATCTCCTGAATTCTGGGGCAGGGCAATTGGCTGGTATGGCATCATGTTTAACGAAATCCTTAATTTCTTACCTGAAAACCATCCTTCAGAACAAGAGCTGTCGACAGCTCTTAAGAATCTTGTTGAAAGCTTGATAAACTACCAAGACGCTGACACAGGCTTGTGGTATCAAATTGTAGACAAGCCTGGAAGAAGCGACAACTGGATAGAGACTTCTTGTTCAGCACTTTTCGTTTACACGATTGCCAGAGGGATTCGGTCCGGTTATGTGGATGAAAGCTATAAGCAACAGGCGATCAAGGGATATCGCGGCCTCCTGGACAGGATGGAATTCGATGAAAACGGACACTTTGTAATGCCGGAGATTTGCATCGGTACAGGGGTCGGTGATTATGAACACTATATCAATCGTCCGAAAACAGCGAACGATCTGCATGGTGTTGGATCTTTTGTTCTGGCAAGTATAGAAATGCAGCATCTTCTGCCTGAACTGTGAACACACAATTTAAAAAATGGAGTTGGAATCATGAGGAAATTTGCGGTTTGTGGAGTGAGTAAGCGGGCAAATGATATGTTTATCCGTCCAATGATCAGTACGTTTGCAGCGACTAGTGAACTGGTAGGTTTGTTAGATCATGATCCGAAGCGATTCGCAGTTTGCAAATCTACTTTTCCTAAGATAGCTAATGTTCCTGAATATGATGAAAAAGAATTCAAAAAAATGGTGGCCGAAACGAAACCGGATACAATCATAGTCGCAAGCAGGGATGATACGCATGTGGAGTACATCCTGATGGCGTTGGAACATGACATTGATGTGATTACTGAAAAACCGATGACTACTACAGCCCGTGACAGCCGCCGGGTGATGGAAGCAGAGAAGAAGAGCAAAGGTGAAGTCACGGTCACCTTTAATTATCGTTATAGCCCCTATCATATGAGAATCAAAGAGCTGATTTTATCAGGGAAAGTCGGGCGTGTTACGTCTGTAGATTTGAACTGGTACATTGATACGTACCACGGATCAAGTTATTTTCAACGTTGGAACCGTAAACGAGAGTTCTCGGGCGGGTTATCGATCCACAAATCTTCGCATCACTTTGACTTGATCAACTGGTGGCTGGACCAAAAACCTGTAGAAGTGTTTGCTTTCGGAGCTTTGAATTATTATGGGCCGGAAAGTGAACATAATCCGTTGCAGGAAGATGGGCGTCATTGCAAGACATGTCAGGTTAAACATGAATGCCCTTATTATACAAGGTGGAATTCACGAAGTAATAGCGCGATTGTAAAGGATGACCATATCGATTCAGATGAAGCGAGAAAAGATGGATATACGAATTACCGGCCGGATCAGTGTGTCTTTGATTCTGATATTGAAATTGAAGACACATACACGGCTGCCATCAAGTATGATCAAGGGGCCCTGTTGAGTTATTCTATTAATTTTTCTCTGCCTTATGAAGGGTATCGACTTGCCATTAATGGTACAAAAGGGAGAATTGAAACAACAGAGTTTCATGCTCCGTCACGCGTTCCCTTTCCGGTACCAGAACAAACGATCGAGTACTTTCCTCTCTTCGGCTCCAAAGAAACCATCAATGTTTTGAAACAGGAAGGTGGACATGGGGGCGGCGATCCGATTATTCAAGAGGACATCTTCATGGGGGAAGACCCTTCGCGTCCTTATAAGGTTCTGTCGGGGAGTAAGGATGGTGCATACGCCGTGACGACCGGCGAAGCAGTATGGAAGTCAGTCAAAGAAAAACAGTCGATCAGGATCGAAGAGTTATTACATCAGCCGACCTATAGTGGTTGATGGGAATAGAGAGAACGCGTGGATACTGATTCAGACCATTCCAAGGAGGTTTTTACAATGCAGGGAGGACGTTTGTTAGCGGGAGTCCTGGCGTTATGCAACTGGGTGACCCATTTTGCTTTACTGAATCTGATGTGGATTGGTTGTACGCTATTGGGAGGAATTATTTTCGGAATTGCTCCAAGTACCGTCGCTTTATATACAGTCACCAGGAAAGCGGCAATGGGACAACCAGTACCTCGCCTGGTGAAAACCTTCTTTGCGACGTTCCGGCAAGAATTTTTCAGAGCGAACGGCCTTACTCTAACGATGACTTCCGTTGGTGTCGTATGCTTTTATGACTTGCACTTCTTCCGTCAGTTTGATGGAATATTATTTGATATTCTATCTACCGTTGCGCTCATTTGCTGTTTAACGTTCATCATTGTGCTCATGTACATCTTTCCTGTTTATGTCCACTATGATTTGAAAGTGCTGCAAACCATCAAACAGGCCCTGTTTATCGGGTTTTTAAAGCCGAGCAATCTGGTGCTTATGATCATTACTGGTTTGTCCACCTATTATTTCTTCATATCTTTCCCCGGGTTCATACCGATCTTCGGGTTTACGATTTTTGCTCACTTGAATATGTGGTTGGGCTTGAAATGTTTTGAGAACATCGAAGAAATAAAAGTAGCTGGTGAAGCGGTGTAAAGTGAGTAGAACATGGCCCTCAGGAAGAGGGCCATGTTTGTTTAGATAGGAAATGAATGATACAGGGTGGAGAGATTGTTTTCAAAGAGGAGGTGAGGAATTTTATGGAAATTATTTTTATTTTTCTCAATATCATCGTTCCTGTATTCATCTTAATAGGGGTCGGAGCGGTGATGCATAAAACGTTCAAGCTAGACCTCTTCACTCTAGCAAAGCTCAACATTTATTTTTTGAGCCCGGGCTTCGTGCTGGTTAATCTCTATGAATCTTCCTTTTCGCTTGATTTACTGGTTAAGGTCATTCTGTTTTTTGCTTTATTCATTTGTGCGCTTTATCTTATTGTACAACTTTTCGCACGGTTAGGAAGATATACCAAAGGGGTCAGGGGTGTATTTACGAATAGTGTATTGCTTTATAATTCTGGAAACTATGGGATCCCGGTCAATGACTTGGCATTTAAACAGGACCCCTTTGCTGCCACGATCCAAGTCATCGTAATGACTTTGCAAAATGTATTTTCATATACATATGGTGTTTTTTCTTTACGGGCTGTTGATGAAGGAAAAGGAAGGGCATTGCTTGGTCTATTAAAGATGCCAGCGATCTACGCGATGACCCTTGGCGTGCTTTTGAACATAGGGAATGTGGACGTGCCCGAGTTTATTATGAAACCTGGGGAATATGTGGCAAACGCTATGATCGGTATCGCCTTGATTACTTTAGGGGCACAAGTGGCACAATTGACCTTCAAATTCAAACTTGTGATCGTATATTTCAGTTTATTCATACGATTGCTCCTTGGTCCGCTTCTGGCTTTATTGCTCATTTGGATATTGGGCTATGAAGGAGTGCTTGCTCAAGCATTATTGATTTCCTCAGGGATGCCGAGTTCTGTGAACAGTGCGATCATCGCTCAGGAATACCGCAGTGAACCAGAACTGGCGGCTCAAATTGTATTAGCTTCCACGGTCTTCAGTATGGTGACTGTGACTCTTACTATTTATTTTGCTCAAATGTTGTTCTGATCGGGGAGTTGGACAAACCGGGACAGCATTAAACCTTCAAACTTGATTGATTCAGCAACTATTCTTGCTATGTGATACGCACCTTTTTGATTCAGATGCGTGTCATCTTGCGCGCCTTCCGGAAAGTTGGGACTTGCTTTTTCTTCAAGCCACATGAAAAGTTCTTTAGAGTTTCCCGGACCAAGATCAAGGAGGAGTCTAGATGTTAATGCAGTCATATCGATGAGGGTTACCGAATGGGTTTCGGCGACCTGCCTCATCGCCTCTGGGTAAGAACCATGTGTTTGTTGAAGGGTTCCGTCCTCATTGAACCTTCTCCGTTGGATTGGAGTGAGTAAAAAGGGGATCGCCTCCATCGATCTGGCTGCTTCTATAAAAGTAATCAGATTTTCCTGATAGGAACTAAAAGGGTGCGTTTTTCGTGCTTTGTCAGGCTTGCTGTCATTATGACCAAATTGAATGAACAAATAGTCGCCAGGTTGAAGCATTCCTTTTATTTCATCAAGACGCCCTTCTGCTAAGAAACTTTTGGAACTTCTTCCATTCATAGCTTTGTTTTGAATAATGACATCTTCTGTGAAAAAAGAAGCCAGCTTTTGCCCCCAGCCTGTCTGGGGGAAGTGGGAAGTGGGATAATGAGCCATGGTCGAATCGCCAGTTAGGAAAACTTGCAGTTCATTCATTCATTTTCCTCCATTCAGAGTTGCGCACGATTGGGTAATATTCAATTCAGGCTTCAAGTAAATACTATGATTAACTTCTTCCTCATTAATTAAAGCGATCAGGACCTCCGAAAGCTTCTCGGTAATGATATCCAACGGAACACCTACAGTCGATAATGGAACTTCAAAGGTTTCGGTAGCAGGTATGTTGTCATAACTTATGATTGAGATATCGTCAGGGATGGATAGCCCATTTTCATGAATCGCTCTCAAAATCCCTTTGGATAAATCATGACTCCCACTAATGATAGCGGTAGGATGGTCTGGTTCTTTTAAAAGCTTTTTCATAGCTTCATAGCCATCATAAGACTCTAAATCCGTGACTTCCATGATTGATGTTGAGGAAAGCCCTAACTCAGCTTCTGTGATTGCTTGTCTGAATCCTTCCACTTTTTCCTCTTGAAGGTGATCTTCCTGGACCATATCACCAATATAGCTTATGGATTGATGTCCGATGTTGATCAAGTGTTCTACAGCAGTTCGGATCGCCTGTTTACGGTTGACGTCCACTGTTGGAAACGGGGCATCCTTGTGAGCGATCCCATAAGTCACGATAGGTACTGTAGAATTGGCCGGTTCTCGAGAATTTTTTTCATCAAAAGCGACAATGGCATCGACTTGATAGCGGTTGAATGTATTGATCGCGCATTCCATCTCATTGATAGAGATCAAGGTAGTATAGGATAGTTCTTCTAGTCGCTTATTCAACCCAGTCACTAAAGCTGAATGGGTGACACGTTCAATTGTAGGCCACACAACGCCGATGGTATGAGATTTCTTGGATACTAGACTACGTGCTGCTACGTTCGGCTGGTAGCCGAGCTGGTGAGCGATCTCTATTATCTTCTGTTTCGTTGGTTCTTTAACGAGCGGGCTGTCCCGCAGTGCTTTGGAAACCGTAGAATAACTGACGTCCGCTGCTTTGGCAATATCTTTAATGGTAACTCCCATAGGTGAACCTCCATTTTTTATAATCAGGCAATAATAAAATTTCAACTGTCTTTTTTATGCGTTACATAAGATGGGGGTGATCACGGCGTTTGCGTTGTAGTACTAGAAAGCCTGTGTTCAGTAATGGCGACATGATTAGAATTATATCAGTTACATTTTGGATATATCATCCGAAAGTCAATTATCAATAACTTCGTTGACAAAGAAAGCCTTTACATTTACAATAATAACAACGTTGTTATTATGATGCAAATTCATACAAAATGAAAGGGATTGAACCTAAGGAGGTCTTTAATTCAGATGGATTCGTTATTTTCTTTGAACGGTAAAGTAGCCTTGGTAACAGGAGCAAGCAGAGGGTTGGGACAAGGGATTTCCGTTGGACTTGCTAAAGCAGGTGCTGAGGTCATCGGTGTAGGTACGAGAACACTGCAAGACACGAAACAAAAGGTAGAAGAAGTTGGTGGGACTTTTCATGAGTTGATTTCTGATTTGAGTGAAAAAGGTGCAGCTGAAAAGCTGGCTGGTGAAGCGATCGCCATTCGCGGACGTATCGATGTCCTTGTCAATAATGCAGGAATTATCCGCAGATCTGACGCGAAGGACTTTTCAAATGAAGATTGGTTCGAAGTGATTGACGTGAACCAACACGCTGTTTTCCAATTGTGCCGTGAAGTAGGAACGCACATGTTAGAAAATAAATCGGGGAAAATCATCAACATTGCTTCAATGCTCTCCTACCAAGGCGGTCTGAAGGTGCCTGCTTATACGGCAAGTAAGCATGCGGTTGCCGGTTTGACGAAATCATTTGCGAATGAGTGGGGAAGTAAAGGTGTTAATGTCAATGCGATTGCACCTGGCTATATGGCAACAGACAACACAGCACCAATTCGTGAAAATGAAGAAAGAAATGCTTATATCACTTCTCGGATTCCACAAGGACGTTGGGGGACACCGGATGATTTGCAAGGTGCAGCGATATTTCTAGCTTCTGATGCTTCCGACTACGTGAATGGACATATTTTGAATGTTGATGGTGGATGGATGAGCTCGTGATAGACACATAGATTAATGAGAGGAGAATGAATATGGAAGTAAGATATGCAACGAATCCGACAGACGCAAAACAATATGATGGTGAAAGATTGAGGAGTGAATTTTTGATAGAGTCCCTGTTTGTAGAAGGGGAAGTGAATATGGTGTATTCTCACTATGACCGCGTGATTACAGGTGGGGCAGTTCCGACAGTGAAACCTCTGAAACTGGAAGACAGTGAAACATTGAAAACAGAATTTTTCCTGGAACGGAGAGAAATCGGCATCATCAATATCTCAGATGGAAAAGGGAAAGTTATCGTGAACGGGGAAACATTCGAACTGAACAAACGTGATTGCCTTTATGTAGGGCGCGGAAATGAAGATGTGCAGCTGGATAGTGTCGATGCTTCTCAGCCTGCTAGATTCTACTTAGCTTCAGCAACGGCTCATAAAGAATACCCGACGAAAAAACTTCCGATTGAAGAAGCTACACCTGCGAAATTAGGATCGGATGCTGAATCTAACAATCGGACCATTTATAAATATATCCATGAAGACGGATTGCAAAGCTGTCAACTGATGATGGGGATGACATTGCTTGCCCCTAACAACATGTGGAATACCATGCCTCCACATGTGCACGACCGTCGCATGGAAGCTTACCTGTACTTTGATATGGATGAAGATTCTCGAGTTTTTCATTTCATGGGCAAGCCTGATGAGACACGGCACATGGTTGTGAAAAACGAGCAAGTCGTTTTATCTCCACCATGGTCGATCCACTCAGGTGTGGGAACAAATAATTACACATTCATCTGGGCAATGGCGGGTGAAAACTATACCTTTACAGATATGGATCATGTGAAAATGGACGAACTGAAATGATAGATGGGAAGTCCGATTCGACTCAAGGTTGAATCGGATTTTTCGTGTCTTTTTAACGCTTCAGGCGAGTATTTACAAGGTAGGTTTTTATCTTGGTGAGGGTGCAGTGATAGGTCATCAGTTTGAAATCGAGTTTCCATATAATTTGGTTCATTCTCTTATTCCAAATAAACATTAACCTTTAATATATTCTGATAGAAGAGGGGATTTCATGAATGAGATCAACCATTATTTAATGCGTCTTTATGATGGAACGACAGCGCATCAAGAAAGTATAGATATAGAAAAGCTTACTGAGGTATTGGGAGATTTCCCGCAAGTTGAACCAAGAGAATACGGCTTTACTGAAGAACTGGTGGATTGCGGACTTTATCTGCGTCATCGAGTATTTTTTTCCTCTGTGGAAGGAATGAAGGTACCGATGTATATCCTCACCCCTAAGACAAACTCTTCTGGTCAAGAGGTGCCCGCTGTTCTGGCTTTGCATGGGCATGGATATGGAAGCAGAGAAATGGTTGGTCTTTTTCCAAATGGCAGTAACCGGACCTTCCCTACGATTCATAATGATTTGGCGGTCCAACTAGTGAAAAAAGGGATGAAAGTTTTTGTCCCGGAAATCATCGGTTTCGGCGATCGGAAGCTGGAGGAAGATAGAGAAAAAGAAAACTCCTGCTATACGTTGGCAACACATCTTCTCATGGCAGGAAAAACGTTGGCGGGATTGAGGACATATGAGGCTAGAGGTGCTTTGGATTACATAAAGGATGTGGATCAACAGGATTGTGTCGGAGTGATCGGATTTTCAGGCGGAGGATTAATTGCGACGCTGACATCGATCTTGGATGACCGTATCCAAGCCACTGTTTTAAGTGGCTTCCCAAGTACATTTAAGGGAAGTATTCTGGCGTCTGAGCATTGCATAGATAACTATATACCTGGCTTGCTTAATCTGACAGAAATGCCACAATTAATAGGTTTGATTGCCCCGAAAGCTTTATTTATCGAAGCAGGTGAAGACGATCCAGTTTTTCCTAGCAAACATACAAAACTTGCTATTGAGAAGATAGAAGCGATCTATCAAAGGAAGAATAAGGAGTACGCTTTTCAACATGAAATTTTTCAAGGCGGGCATGAAGTGAGTGGGGATACTAGCTTAGAATGGTTAAGGAATCATTTGATTTAATATATTTGCAGAGTGATTGTTTGCATAAGGTCCTTGTTACAAGGGCTTCTTTCTTTGTTCTCGTCCAGAAATTAATAAAATTACACTCTCATGATTTTTTGCGCCTACCCCCCTCGAGGTCTTAAGCAAGCCCTTTGTTGTGACAAAAAGCCGCCACTTCAAAGGTTTGCTTAAGCTTGTCGGGGGTGAAAAGGCGCTTACGCTTTTGTCTCATCCAGCTCCAGCGCCTAGCCTCTCGAGGTCTTAAGTCCACCCGTAGCGTGAAGGAAAACCGCTTCACGTTACGGGTGTTCTTAAGCTTGTCGAGGCTGTTCAAGGCGCTTGCGCTTTTGACTCATCCAGCTCCAGCGCCTACCCCCTCGAGGTCTTAAGCAAGCCCTTTGCTGTGACAAAAAGCCGCCACTTCAAAGGTTTGCTTAAGCTTGTCGGGGGTGAACAAGGCACTTGCGCTTTTGTACTACGACATAAAATTTTGCTGTTGAACGAAATGTTTATCGGAAATCAATGTTAAAAGACTTGAATTCGAAATTTTTTCTTGTAACTTCTTTTTAAATACTTTGTAATAGGGTATGGAATAATGGTAGTACTTTTGATGGACGGTGGCGAAATTTGTTATAATTTGATAGTTTTAGAGAAGAGATAGGCATGGTATCGTTGTTTAATAGAGAGGGATGTGAAATTTTGTGGATGAATTAGCCTATTTGATGATCTTTTTCGTTTTTGTATTGATCATAGGATTATGGGAGAAATATAAGCTGGATCGTCGACTGACAAAAATTCCGACGCGGATTCTGGTCAATGGAATCCGGGGTAAATCGACAGTTACTCGTTTGGTGATGGGAATTTTGAAAGAAGATGATCGTAAAGTCATCGGAAAAACGACTGGTACTTCAGCACGGATGTTTTATTGGGATAAAGAGGATGAAGAGCCGATTATACGTGGGTTGCAAGGACCCAATATCAATGAACAGATGAAGATAACGGAGCGTGTCGTGAAGCGAAGGGCGGATGCTTTCGTAAGTGAGTGTATGGCAGTCAATCCTGAATACCAAAAGGTCTTTCAGGAGCGTCTCGTCAAAGCGAACATTACGATAATCGCTAATGTGATTGAAGATCATATGGACGTAATGGGACCGACCCTTGATGATATCGCAGAAGCCTTCAGCTCGACAATCCCAGAGAATGGATACCTTATTATTCCGGAAACGCCCTACCAAAAATATTTTGAAAAAATAGCTCGCCGTAAGAATACGGTGGTCGTTGTTGCTGAAGAGAGCTGGATTGAGGAAGAATATTTGCAGGAATTCCCGTTCATGATTTTCCCTCAGAATGCAGCTTTGGCAATGGCTGTGGCGGATATATTAGGAATCAAACGTCAGGTAGCCATGGAAGGAATGCTCAACGCTCCAGTCGATCCTGGCGCAATGCGTGTGCACCGCTTCGGAAGGGAAGAAGCACCGAAGTATTTTTTCAATGGCTTTGCTGCCAATGATACTACATCCACATTGAATATTTGGGAGCGGATCCAGGAACTTGATTATCCGAGCGATGAAAGTATAATCGTTATGAGTTGTCGTAGTGATCGTGTTGAGCGGACGATTGATTTTGCGGAAAATGTCTTGCCTTATATTGAAATGGATCGCTTGATCGTGATGGGAGAGAGTGTATGGCCGATCACCCAGGCCTATGAAGAAGGGAAAATCAGACCTTTGAATCTCATTAACTTGGAAAAAGCATCGACAGAAGTGATTGTAGATCAACTTCAAGAACTTCCTGATCGAAGTGTGATATACGGAATTGGAAATATCGTCGGCGCAGGAGAAAAAGTGGCCGCTGCGATAGAGGAATTGGAAATCACCCCATCACTGACCGAAGAACGCACTGGTTGGGATGAGATTCAGGAAACAACCCGGGAGCGATCGTTCCAAGGGAGAGTCCTGCAGACGAACAAATAATGGTAGGGAGTTGGAGTCCACGTGTTCGGTACAGATTTATATATAGCAATTGTCATTGGAGTATTACTGAGTCTATTGTACGCAGAGAAAACAGGGATTGTACCTGCAGGGCTGGTCGTCCCTGGTTACATAGCATTAATTTTCGATCAAGTTATGTACGTTTTGGCTGTAGGTTTGATCAGTCTGGTTACTTATCTGCTCGTATCACAAGTTTTAACAAGATTTACGGTTTTATATGGACGTCGCAAATTTGCCGCGATGTTGACAGTCGGTGTTCTTATGAAAATGTCCATGGATTATTTATATCCGCTCACGCCGTTTCCGGTCATGGAGCTGAGGGGAATCGGGGTCATCGTACCGGGATTAATTGCAAACTCGATTCAAAGACAAGGCGTTTTACCGACATTCAGCGCCACTTTTTTAATTGCGTTCGCGACTTTCGTATTGATTTCGGCGTATCATTTGATTTAGAGGAGCCTTTGTGATGCAGGAAAAAGATTTGAAATACAAAATAAAAGTATGGACGAAAAAGCATAAGAAAAAAGCGGGACTCCACTCCGCGATCTTAGCGGTGATTTTGGCAGTGCCGTTTTTTGGTCACTCGTGGATCGACCGTCCGACCTTACCGGAAGACACTCGACCAGAGGACGTAGATTATCGTATTTCAATGGTAGGGGATATGATGCTCGGCCGACATGTCCGGGATGCTGCTGTAAGAAGTGGAGAGCCGATCGGTCGGGTTTTCGATTATGTCACCCCATTTCTGGAACAATCGGATTATGTGACAGGAAATTTTGAGAACCCTGTCATCGATGTGGAGGACCCAGAAGTGGAAAGTGTCATGGAAGACTTTGAGTTACACAATAAAGATATCCACTTGTATGCGGAAAAAGGAGCCGAACAGGCATTAGAGGATGCTGGTTTCGACTCTGTCAATATGGCGAATAATCATATGATGGACTATGGAAATCTATCATTGGAAGAAACACTGAAACATATGGAAGGCGTCGATGTTGATATGCTAGGCATAGGGCGTGCATTGGATCCTGCTGATGATTTGTTTGATGAAGATGAAACGATGACGGATGCAGGACAAATCCAATATTTCGAAGCAGATGGAAGAAATGTAGCAATCTTAGGTTTCACTGACGTCTTCGTCCAAGGATATAGTGCCAGTGAATATGTTGGTGGTGTTTTGACAAATGCCGGGCTCGGCGTTTTGCAAAGCAGGATACGTGAAGCAAAAGAACAAGCGGACATCGTAATGGTCCACGCCCATTGGGGCGATGAGTACCAAGTAGGTTCCAACACCACCCAGGAAACGCTCGCCTATTTGATGACAGATATGGGGGCAGACGTGATTATCGGTCACCACTCTCATGTATTAGAACCGGTTACCCGCGTCCATATTGAAGCGGATGAAGGGGAGCCTGCGAGTGAAGATAAAACGGCGATCGTGATGAATAGCTTAGGAAATTTTGTCTTTGACCAGGGGTGGTCAAGAACAAAAGATTCCACAATGGCACAACTCGATTTTTTGAGCGATGATGGTGTGGAACTATCATTCGTTCCTATGCAGATTTCAGATACACGGCCGCGGGAAACGAATGGAATTTTAAAGCCGTTTCGGGATTTCCGTATTTTCCGTACCTTACGTAAAGAGTTGGATAAAGAATATTGGCGGATGGAAGACGGAAGGCTCATTGTCGATTTGAAAAAAGCTGGCGTAATAGAGGGATAGGAGGTCTGGTGTTTTGAAAGATTTGAAAGTGACCTATATACTTGCGGGCATCATTTTCATTGGATTGGTCGGGTGGAATGTCTATTTTGAAGATGAATTTGACCAATTTCGTGAGCCTTATACCGTAGAAGACCGTGCTGAAACCGTTGAAGTGGACACTTCTGGTGAGGAAGAGGCATTTGTCTACGGGGTCAGTGCCGTCCACCCGCTTGCTGTTGAAGCAGGGATGAAGGTAATGAACCAGGGCGGGAATGCTGCTGAAGCCGCGATTGCGGTTTCCTTTGTATTGAATGTTGTAGAACCATATGGCTCAGGCATCGGAGGTGGAGGACAAATGGTCGTCCATGAACCTGATGAAGGAGCAGTAACTTATGATTATCGTGAAGCTGCCCCTGAAAGCGGGGCGCGACCGCAGCGGGGGATCGCTGTCCCTGGTTTTGTCAAAGGAATGGAAGCGGTCTATGAAGATTATGGAGATCAGATGGAATGGAGTACTCTTTTAGAAGATGCGGTCACACACAGTGAAGAAGGTATTCAAGTCGGACGTATTTTCAATGAGCAATTGCAAAATTCCAGGCGCTTCATTCAATCAGGAAATGAGGATCCTGAGATTTTTAATAAATTTTATCCAGAAGATCGACCGTTGCAAATTAATGATACCCTCGTGCAAGAGGAGCTTGCGACCACATTGAAAACCTTGCAGGAAGATGGTCCTGAAGCTTTCTATGAGGGGAAAATTGCAGATGCGTTGACAGCTGAACTTGGCTTTGAAGAGGGGGATCTTTCTTCTTATGAGGTTGGAAAGCGTCCAGCCCCTGAAGGTGAATTCAGAAATCAGACCCTTTACGCGGGTTCTTCCCCGACGTCTGGGATTATAGTTATCCAGGCATTGAAGATGATCGAACAATTGGAAAGCAACTTAGAAGAAGTGCTACAGGCGGAGTACGCCACGGCTAGTGGAGATTTGCCGGCTTTTCTTGCGGGGAATGTACCTGAGAACCTGGAAGAAATCGTCAATGATGAACAGTATGAGGACATATATATCCATTTAGTGAACAAGATCGTCAATACAGTATATAGTGATCGTGTTTATACATTAGGAGATCCCGAATTTGAAGATGTAGAACAAGAAAAGCTGACATCGACGGCTTACGCGGAGGGTTTGTTTGAAGAAGCTTTCTTTGCAGAGGAAGATGCGATGACAAGTTCAGCCGAGATGTTTACGGCTCCAGGTGAAAAAGAGGATAATCGCAATACCACCCATTTTGTCGTGGTGGATAAAGATGGCATGATGGTGTCTACGACCAACTCTCTTGGGAAGTTCTTCGGTTCAGGACTTTATGTGAATGGATTCTTCCTGAACCACCAGATGAACAACTTCGATACCGCAGAAGATTCGATGAACTCCTATGAACCAGGCAAACGACCGCGTTCATTCGTTTCTCCGATGATTTTTGCTGAAGAAGGCCGTGCTGTACTCGGTATTGGTTCTCCTGGTGGGAAAAGAATCCCTGCGATGCTTATCCAGACATTAATCCAATATGAGTACGGGCGCAATGAAGATTCAGGCGAACGTTTGACGTTGCAAGAAGCGATCGGCCGCTCCCGTTTTTATACGGAGGATAATGTCGTCCATTTGGAGAATATGATCGAGAATGACCCGATAGCCCGCTTAAGAGATGTGAAGGGTTATTCTGTCATCGAGCATGACTCTCCCGTGTTCTATGGTGGAATTCAAGGGCTTGGTATTCGTAGAGATGGTGATGTCTTGCAAATGTATGGAGGCGGGGACCCGAGGCGTTTAGGAACATGGCAAATCGGGGACCAGGATGGTATGGATGATGTGAGTGTAGCAGAATAGATTTAAAGAAGAGTTCCTTTTTTCAAAGGAGCTCTTCTTGTGCATTCCAAGATATGAATAGTTTGTGCACCATATTGTCGCCTCCAGTAGGTGATCCTTCACTTTTCTTTATGAGTTGGCAAAAGAACCACTTGATATCCGGTGAAGCACACAAAACAGCGGCTACTATATTAGTAGCCGCTGAACGTTTATTAGCTGATATCCTTTTCAATAGCATTCTTGTCATTAAAGCGGTCAACGTTCAGTCTATATAATATTCGTGAAGTAAGTGTCCCTGAAGTCATTGCTCCGTTGACATTCAGCGCAGTACGGCCCATGTCGATCAATGGTTCGACAGAAATGAGCAAACCAGCGAGAGCGACTGGGAGATTCATTGATGACAAGACGATCAAGGCAGCAAATGTTGCTCCTCCACCAACACCTGCGACCCCGAAGGAGCTGATGGCGACAATGAGAACCAGTTGGATCAGGAATCCCGGACTCAGTGGATCGATCCCCACGGTCGGTGCAATCATGACGGCTAACATGGCCGGGTAAATACCGGCACAACCGTTTTGTCCGATGGTTGCTCCAAATGAAGCGGACATGTTGGCGATGCCTTCATCGACACCAAGGCTGTTTTTCTGAGCAGAGATATTCAATGGAATCGTGCCGGCGCTCGACCGGGAAGTAAAAGCGAACCCGAGTACAGGGAGTACTTTTTTCAAATACGTAAATGGATTCAAACCGACCACACTAATCAGGACAAGATGTAGAAGGAACATGACACCTAGAGCGACATAAGAGGCGACCACGAATTTACCTAATTCCAATATCCCAGCGACATCGGTTTGGGCGACAGTGACAGCCATGAGACCTAGAATACCGATCGGAGTCAAGCGGAGTACAATCTTGACGATTCTCATGACGACAGCGTAAATCGAATTAACCCCTTTGACAAAAACTTCAGCTTGGTCTGGCTGTCTGCGTCTGACACCTAAAAGGGCGACACCAATGAAGGCTGCAAAGATGACGACTGCAATTGTTGAAGTTGCTCTGTCACCTGTCATATCAAGGAATGGGTTGGCAGGAATAAACTCTAATATTTTTTGCGGGGTCGTCATGTCTTCCACATCAGTAAGGCGTTCCTCCAGATAAAGGCCGCGGCTTTCTTCTGCCTGACCTGCTTCGATTTGACTCGCGTTCAAATCGAATAGAAAGGAACTTCCAATACCTACGAGCGCAGCGATGGCAGTCGTGCCCACGAGGATGCCGATAATCCATAGCGAAATTTTTCCTAGTTCTGATGATTTTTCAAGATTGATGATGGATTGGATGATAGAAACAAGGATGAGTGGAATGACGATCATCATCAATAAACGGACGTAACCGCGACCGGCGATATTGTACCAGTCAGTCGTTTGTGAAACAACCGTTGATCCGGTACCGAAGGCGAGCTGTAAATAGACCCCGATTAAGATACCGAACCCTAGACCAGCGAAGACACGTTTACTGAAAGAGACATGTTTTTGCTGCATACGGATGAGAACAAAAATAAACGCGAAAATGATAGCGATGTTCACAAACACAAGAAATGTTTCCATAGCAATGAACCTCCTTTTGCAAGATATTCGTGATGGAAAAGAGAAGGGGGATCCTTCTTTCTAAGGTTTATGCTTTTAGAGGTAAATTGAGCACACAGAAATTGACAGAAGAAGAGTAATATATTATATTTATCTTGAAGTTGAGACAATTTGCGGCCGGATGACTATAGATAAATGGAGGGGATGTTATGAACGAATTGAAAGGGATTCACCATGTGACCGCCATAACGAGCAGTGCGGAAAAGAATTATGAATTTTTCACATATGTGTTGGGGATGCGACTTGTGAAGAAAACGGTGAACCAGGATGATATAGAAACCTATCACCTGTTCTTTGCTGATGATAAAGGGAGTCCAGGGACGGACATGACGTTCTTTGACTTTCCGGGAATTCCGAAGGGCTCACACGGGACGAATGAAATTGCCAAAACATCGTTCCGAGTACCGAGCGATGCGGCGATTGATTACTGGGAGAAACGATTTGACCGTTTGGAGATAAAGCATAAAGGTATTGAAGAACGCTTTGGCAAAAAGGTGCTTCCTTTCGTCGATTTTGACGATCAGGCTTATGAACTCGTATCTGATGAAAGCGACGATGGAGTAGTTGCGGGGACCCCGTGGCAGAATGGACCGATCCCGCTTGAATACGCGATTACAGGGCTTGGGCCATTGTATGTGCGAGTCGATGACGTCAAGTATTTTAAAGAGATGTTGGAAAAAGTGATGATGTTCAGAGAGGTTGCTGAAGAAGGATCATTCCGTTTGTTTGAAGCCGGAAAAGGCGGAAATGGGGCTTCTGTGGTAGTCGAGTACAATGCAATTCTACCGCCAGCACGTCAAGGCTATGGCACTGTCCACCATGCTGCCTTTCGTGTAGAGGATCGTGATGCGCTGGAGGAATGGATTGAACGCTTACCAAAATTCGGCTTCCGCACGTCTGGATTCGTCGATCGCCATTATTTCGGCTCTTTGTATGCGAATGTCGCGCCACAAATCCTTTTTGAATTCGCGACTGACGGACCGGGATTCATGGGTGATGAACCGTATGAAACACTTGGAGAGAAGTTGGCATTGCCGCCAAAGCTCGAGCCGAAACGTGAGGAAATTGAAAATTACGTCCGACCAATCGATACAGTCAGAAGTACAAAAGTTTTTGAAAAAGAATATGAATGATTAAGAAATCCCAGGGAACTTTTCCTTGGGATTTTTTCATTCAATGGCCAGATATCATCTGAGAGACAGTTACGTTCTCCACGAAATTATCAGTTTCATTAATTTTTCTTGCGTTAGTTTCATACGATGATTCAGTATGGGGTTTCCGAATGGGCTGTGGTGAAGAGGAGGTAACAAATAGAAATGAATAATTTCGAACGTAATTATTGGCTGTCCTATGCTGAGTTCATTAATGATTTTAAACGTTTATCTTACTTAGGCATTTCAATTCCTTTGGTTTCCCCCTATTATGTCCTCATTTATGAAAATGAAAAAATTCACGATCATTTACTAAATAGTAAACCAAATACAGGTACAAAAAGAAGTTTGTTAAAAAAGGAAAAACAATTGCAATCTTTATTTGATGTCTACCTCTCTCCCGTGAAACAGAAAATAACGAAAAATAAAGGGAAAGTGGTTTTTTATGACAATGTTTTAAGGATACCTGCCCCTTTATTGAAAGCACATTTCCCTTCATCTTCTACTATTCTTCTTAAACCGGCGGTGAAGAAGGTCGGGAAGGAGGATGGGGTTGTAGTCGATGGTCTAAATCGTTATCAGTCTATCAAGGATAATACGATTAAAGCCTACGAAAGGAAAGCTGAAAAATATATAGATGCTGCCAAACCACACCCCATTTATAGTAATAGAAATTTCCGTACTCGATTTATTAACCAAATACCTAAAATAATGAATCAAATCGTGGCAGCAAAAAAGTTTTTTGAATCCAACTCTGTTTCTTGCCTGGTAGTAGGGACCACCAATAGCAGCGATACAAGAATTCTGTCTTTAGTAGCTTCATCAAAAGGAATCCCGACCATTTGCTTACAGCATGGGGTGATCATGCTGGAGTTTGGATACCTCCCTCTGGTCGCTACGTATCAAGCGATTTACGGGAAGTTCGAAAGTAAATGGTATTCCTCAAAAGGTGCTCCTGATCACGCATTGAAAGAGATCGGTCATCCACGGTTCGATGAAATCAGCGTTCGGAAACCCATGAAGCCAGATGCCTTTCGTTCCTACTTTGGTATGAGTGCGAAGGACAAAGCAGTGCTATTAGTCATCCATCACTTGGAAACCGATTTTCCTCAATCTTTTTTAAAACAGATCGGGCAGAAAAAGAATATAAAAGTCATTGTCAAACAACGGAACGGAAAACAAAGAAATTCTGCCAAAACAGTAGAACTTCAGAAGAGCTTCCCTCATATTAAATTTGCTGATGATACCCATCTTTATGATTTACTGCATAACGTCGATGCAGTAGTCAGTTACGAGTCAACAATTATTTTAGAAGCGATGTTGGCGGGTAAGCCCGTATTTTTATGGAAGTTGAAGACATTGGCTGAAAGTACAACCAACTATTACAAAGGAATGGCGGAGTATATGTACGAATCTCCACAACCTATGATTAAACACTTAATGATCACGCTGGAAGGAAAACAGAATCAGAAGTGGGAAGAAAAAAGGAAGGAGTTTCTAGCCGGTCATTATACACAGGACCCGAGAACTGCGATTGAACAATTGAAGGCATTAATTGATTCGATAACGCTATAGGGGGGGATAAGATGAATGTTTTTGAACGGAATTTCTGGTCACTTTATCAAGAATTCCTGGAAGTGTTCAAGACCGTTGAGTATCGGGGCTTTTCCATTCCTTATTTGTGTCATTTCAGAAGCTTGATTAGAGATAACCCTTATGTCAAAACAAATCTTACTTCAGAGAATTTTTCAGATCACCTTTCTCATCACATTAAGGATAAACCATCTTTTCAAAAACTCTTCACTGATTATAAAAAATCTCATACCACCCATAAGAAACGCAAGAACAATGGGAAAGTCGCCTTGTATAATACTGCCAATCTGCTGCGTTTCCCGAGTGATATCATCCTGAAGCATTTTAAGCCGGAGGATACTTTTGTTATTCGCGATGTCAGAGGTAAAGGGAAAAAGGTAGCGAACGCCAAGACCAGAGAAGGGCTTACGGCCAGTTATCTGATCGATTATTTGGAAAATGTTGATAAGGATGTGCTTGCTTTACAAAAAGTGTCCGAAAATATTATTTCAAAACATAAAGATCATCCAGTGTTTAACGACCCCACCTTCAGGCTCGCCTTCGATCGACAGATTAATGGAATCGTCCGACGTATTGTAGAGTCTAAAAACTTCTTTCGTAAAGTCCCTGTTTCTTGTATTGTATTTTCCTCAACCCATTACTATCAAAGTCGGACAATGGCGATGGTCGCTGCCGAAGAGAATATACCTACAATTTGCATGCAGCATGGAATGATCGCTAGTGAAATGGGCTATTTACCGAAAGTAGCGGATGTCGATGCGGTTTATGGCCAATTCGAGGTGAATTGGTTCAAGAAAATGGGAGTTTCGGAACAGGCGGTTGATATAGTGGGGCATCCAAGGTTTGATATAATCAACCGAAAACCCTCTTTTACTAGAGAAAAGCTTTATAAAGACTTAGGGTTGGATATTAGAAAGAAGACCATATTAGTCATTGTGAGAGGGCAAGCCTATGTGAAAAAATGGGGATTGATGGTTCAGGCTCTTCATCAATTGGGTGATTATAATATTATTATAAAAGACTTCCCAGCTTCAAAGCCTCATGAACTGACTACTAAATATACCTATACTTCCTCATCTAAACAGTATCACTTATATGATTTGCTTCCCTATTCCGATGCAGTAGTTGCTTATATTTCTACAGTCGGGTTAGAAGCGATGATTGCCAATAAACCGGTTTTTATTTTATCGACGACCACCCCCACATACACTGGTTATTATGATCAATTAGAAGAGCTTGTTCAAAAAGACCCGGCAAAGCTGGCAGAAGTCGTGCATCGCTATTTTCAGAAGCGATCGTTACAGAAGAGGGTTGTGTTGAAAAGGAATGAATTCATGGCAACAGCATATCCGATCAAGAAGTCTTCTGCGGAGACTTTAAAGGACCTCATTACACGTTTAACAAAATCATAAACTACAGCCATTTTATTCATAAAGTAATTTTGTTCCATAAACATCCAGGGTTGTTGAAGGACCGAGTCCAAGATACAGCGTGAAGAAAGGGGGGAGGTGGCGCTTTCCGTGGGCGTGAGCCTGGGTCTCACCTGACCCGTGTATCCCACAAGTGTCTCCCCCTTTCTCAACACCACTTGTGATATGAAATGTCTTTAGAAGCTTTCAAAAATAAGTATAATCTGGTAAGGCGGGGTCAGGTATCCCTCCATGGTAGAACCTTTTGATGAAATGGCTTGGTGGTTTCGGTATAGTCAACTTCACAAATCTCTCAGTTTAATAAAACCCAGATTAATAGAAGGGGGCGGTGGTATGGGGGGCATTCTTTACTTACCTATCGAAATCAAATCAAGGGAATTAGATGGGAAACTGTTATTGGCTTATTATGCCCTTTCAGAAGGTTATCAGGTGATCATAGGTGAGCATAGTAAAGTTCAAGAAGCATCCGGCATTTACCCTAGAGGTATCTTTTTAGGGAAAGGATATGCACGGGGATTCCGGAAGAAGGTACTGACCCAAGCAGATCAAAGGGGGCATTACGTCGTGGAATTGGATGAAGAAGGGCTGATTTTTCCTGATGAAAATATTTATTTGAGAAGCCGGATGCATCAGGATCTCCTTCCACAACTCGACCACGTATATTGTTGGGGCGATAGCCAGAAACGAGTTATTGAAAAGGCCTACCCTCAGTTCAAAAGTAATTGTACCGTTACAGGTAATCCGAGGTTCGATCTGCTTAGTCCCAAATATCGTGTCGTTTATCAGGAGAAAGGGGAAGAATTGAAGAACAAGTACGGTCCTTACATACTTATTAACACTCGTTTCACCCTGTACAATACAATAAGTGGGAAAAAGGGTGGCCACTTGAGTCCGCAAGAAGAATATATAAAAAAACTCTACGGTCATTTTATATCGATGATCAAACAGTTGAGTAAAAACCACCCAGCTTTAGCCTTTATCGTCCGTCCTCATCCAGCTGAACGAATGGAAAGCTACCAAAAGGATTTACTTGGACTGGAAAATGTCCAGGTCATTCGAAGTGGTTATGTCCTCCATTGGTTGTTAGGAGCATCAGCGCTCATTCATAATGGGTGTACGACTGGGATAGAGGGATATCTGCTTGATCAAATGGTGATTTCTTATATGCCTGTTCAATCGCCGACTTATGATGTTCCTCTCACCCAAGACGTTAGTGAATCTGTAACTAGCCTTAAGGAATTACAAATATTGATCAGTCAAAATGAGTCTTCCTGGATAAAAGGAAAGAGAATAAGAAGAGAAAAGAAGAAGTCAGCACTTTTATCTGATTTTTACGGCCCGGAAAAGAGAAATGAATTTGCATACAAGATAATTTTAGGACATCTGGATTCTGTTTCCCTCTCTTCAGAAAATAAGCGACCTTCCAAACATTATCGCTTTAAGAGAGATACCAGGAAAAAGATTAAGCAGATGTTTCCTTCGCTTATTTCTCAGGAAATAGCGGATTTTTTTAAGGGGATCGACCATATAGAACAACAAAATCTAACAGACCATGTGAAAATCACCCCGCTTGCTGATCGATTGTTTCATTTGAAAAATTAATTTTTGATTATCAAGTATAGATAAGAAATCAATGAAGGGAATTTCTGAACTTAGCGCAGGGCGTTTTCCTGCGCTTTTTTGTGTGAGTAATTATAAGTGAAACTTGAGTAGACACCGCAAGATGTGGAAGTTCTTAAGCTTGTCGGGAGTGATCAAGGCGCTTGCGCTTTTGATTCGACCAGCTCCAGCGCCTACCCCCTCGAGGTCTTAAGCAAGCCCTTTGCTGTGGCAAAAGGCCGCCACCTCAAAGGTTTGCTTAAGCTTGTCGGGGGTGATCAAGGCGCTTGCGCTTTTGATTCGTCTAGCTCCAGCGCCTACCCCCTCGAGGTCTTAAGCAAGCCCTTTGCTGTGGCAAAAGACCGCCACTTCAAAGGTTTGCTTAAGCTTGTCGGGGGTGATCAAGGCGCTTCCGCTTTTGATTCTAGGCTGGAATCTATTATGTTCACCAAATTCTATTTATGGAATATAAATAATAGTCAAAAGTATGTTTGTATCAAGGGATAATACTGCCTACTTCATTAGGTGAAAATACTAGATTGCTGAAAAAGGAGAAGGTTCTGTGTTTTTTAAAGGAAAGAAAATATTAGTAATTGGAGGGACGGGGACCATCGGCACGAGTATCGTAAAAACGTTACTTCATGAGTCTCCAAGTGCCATAAGAGTATTCAGCCGTGATGAGCATAAACAACACCAACTCCAAAATGACTTAGGTGAAAGGGAGAATGTCCGTTTTCTAATCGGTGACATCCGTGACTATGATAGACTTCACACCGCGATGCAGGAAATCGACTATGTGTTTCATTTAGCTGCGATGAAGCATGTGCCTGCTTGCGAATACAATCCTTATGAAGCTGTGCTCACGAATGTTCACGGGACGAATAATGTCATTAAAGCAGCACTGGAGCAGAATGTAAGCAAAGTCGTGTTCACAAGCACGGACAAAGCGATATCGCCGACGAATACTTATGGTGCAACGAAATTGACGGCGGAACGATTGATCACAGCTGCGGAATACAGTAAAGGGAACAAAAAAACAGCATTTTCCAGTGTTCGCTTTGGGAATGTCATGGGCTCAAGAGGGTCAGTCATCCCTCTTTTTAAACATCAAATTTTGGAAAATAAGAAGATCACGGTAACAGACAGCACGATGACCCGGTTTATGATGACGCTAGAACAGGCGACAACGCTAACGATTAAAGCCTTGAAGGAAGCTAAGGGAGGCGAGATCTTTGTATTGAAAATGCCGATTGTTTCATTAGCGACCCTAACAAGGGTAGTAATTGATGAAACCTGCCAGCAACATGGCTTAGATTCAAATAAGATAAGTATTGAGGAAATCGGTTTACGACCAGGGGAGAAAATGTATGAAGAGTTAATGACGCATGAGGAATCTTTGACAGCATGGGATTTATCAGATATGTACGTCATCCCTTTTTTTACAAAAGGAAATGTCCGTTACGAAGGCGGAAGAAAAGCCCGGCCCGGGACGTATAGCTCATCTGGAGGTCAGCCGCTAAGTTTAGAGGAATTGTATCAATTATTGAAAACTCAACGTCTTGTTTAGTTTTTCAGAGAAAGGAGGAAATAATGAATACCTTCGAACAAAACTATTGGTCCTTGTACTTGGATTTTTTAGAAGACTTCAAAGATTTGAATTACAAAGGCTATTCCATTGCATATCTATGTCATTATCGTAGTCTGTTAAATAAGGATTTAAAAGCCGCTGAAGGCATGGCGCACCCCGCATTCAGTAAGAATCTGAGAAACAATGTGAAGAACACATCAGAAGTTCAAGCAAAATTCAGTGCTTTCAAAGCTTTGCATCAAAAACCGCTCAAGAAAAATACGGATGGAAAAGTGATTTTCCACGATGTATATAAACTTCTGCGTTTTCCTAATGAAACGTTCGCGAAATACTTCGATTCAAAAAGTATCCTTCTTTTTCAAGAAAGGGGGAGAGCGAAGCAAAGGGTTTCAAAATCCAAGACACAACCGAAGACTTCAAAGAAAAAAATAAAAAAGAACAAAAAGAAGAATCCGAAGAAAAGAACGTCCAGTACAATGAAAAGGACACGTCGCAATGTTAAGGGCAAACAGGTAGTAAAGCAGGTTTCGATGACGCCCAATTATTTTGATAGCTACCAAATTAACAATAAAGCTGCTATCAGTAAAATGAAACAGAAAGCAACTGGCTTGATCAACACTTTCAAGGGTCATCCGGTTTATAGTGACGAGATATTCAGGAAAAGGTTTTTTATTCAAATCGCAAAAATCATCAATCGAATCGAGGAAGCTGGGAAGCTATTCCGCAGTGTACCGGTCACGGCGGTTGTTGTCCCCTCTACACACTATCCGGAAAGTCGGACTTTAGTAATGGTTGCAGCTGCACACGGGATACCGACAATCTGCATGCAACACGGCATCATATCAGGTGAATTCGGTTATTTACCGAAAATCGCTGACTACGATGCAGTTTATGGCCCGTTTGAGGTGGACTGGTACAGAAAAAATGGGATCAGTAAAAAAGCTATGGAAATAATCGGTCACCCGAGGTTTGACATGATTCATAGCGCTCCCAAATTGAATAAAGAAAAGCTTGCACAAAAACTTGGAGCCCACCCAAAAAAGAGAAATGTATTAGTCATTGTAAGGGGAAATAATCAGTTGAAAAGCTGGAAGAAGTTCCTCGCAAAGTTAAGATCGAATAAGAACCTTAATATCATCGTAAAAGACTTTCCTAATTCCAAGCCTCACAAACTCTCAAAAACTCACTCCTCTATTCTATCTGCCCATGGCTGTCAACTTTATGATCTCATCCAATTCGCCGATGTCGTCGTTTCTTATTCTTCGACTGTCGGGTTAGAAGCAATACTAGCTAAAAAACCTGTTTTTATCCTGAATGAACCTTTTCCAGGATATTCGGGCTATTACACGAGCTTGGGTAAACTTGTGCAAAAAGATCCAGGAGTATTAGCAGAGCTTGTTTTAGACTTTTTCAAATCAGATCAAATGAAAAATTACACCTACAGCAAAATGAATAAATTTTTAGCTCAATCCTATTCGACTAAACAATCTTCTGGCAGACGACTAGCTGATCTGATCCAAAGGTTTCGATGATACCTTTTCGGTTATTCATGATTCTATGAATAATGTCGCCATTCGAAAAATATGTATGGTCAATATAAGGGAGGGGTGTGCACTTGAACATTCTCGTAACAGGTGGAGCTGGTTTCATTGGAAGATGGGTCGTCAAACGGCTGTTGGATGAAAAACACAACGTCTGGGTGATGGACGATTTATCGAATGGCAGAATTGAGAACATTGATGAACTATTGGCACACAAAAATTTTAAAGCATTCGTGCATGGAGATATCAAAGATGTCAACACGGTGGAAAGTTTATTTTATCCCGGCATCGATCTTTGCTACCATCTGGCAGCAAGTATCAACGTGCAGGACAGCATCGACGATCCCGAAACGACTTTCAATAATGATACAATCGGCACCTTTCATCTATTGGAACAATGCAGGAAGCGTAGTGTGAAGATGGTCTTTATGAGCACATGTATGGTTTATGATCGTGCTCCTGATGAGAAAGGGATCACTGAAAAGGACCGAATCAAGCCTGCTTCGCCCTATGCTGGTGCGAAAATCGCTGCAGAAAATATGGTCTTGTCCTATTACTATGCGTATGGTCTTCCAGTCACGGTTATTCGTCCTTTCAATACCTATGGGCCTTTTCAGAAAACTGGAGGGGAAGGTGGAGTGATCGCCATTTTCATTAAGAATAAGTTGAATGGACTTCCACTGCAAATCTATGGGGATGGTATGCAGACAAGGGATTTGTTGTACGTGGAGGATTGCGCCAGGTTTGTTGTAGAAGCTGGTTATAAAGATGAAACGAATGGGGAAATCGTGAACGCAGGTCTTGGCAGAGACATTCGAATTAAGGAATTGGCAGAGCTGATTTCCGGGGACCCAGGAAAAATCAGCTATGTGGAACATATTCATCCCCAAAGTGAGATTCCTAAGCTTTTGTGTGACTATAGCAAAGCCAAGCGGTTGTTAGGCTGGGAGCCTGCCGTCACGTTAGAAGAAGGGATACGCAGGACGGAAGAGTGGATCCAAACAACTAAACTGATTTAAAGGGGACGGTGGTAGTGAAAGAAAACATGGCGATATTCGGTGGGAAACCAGTCCGTGATACACTTTTACCTTATGGAAGCCAGTGGATCGATGAAAAAGACATAGAAGCAGTAGTTGCAACATTGCAGAGCGACTTTATTACAACAGGGCCGACAATCGAGCGCTTCGAAAGAAAACTCTCCGATTATGTCGGCTCTAAGTATGCGGTCGCTTTTTCCAATGGTACAGCTGCTCTTCATGCCGCCTGTTTTGCAGCAGGAGTTACAGAGGGTGATGAAGTGATCACTACACCCCTCACGTTTGCAGCTAGTGCGAATTGCGTTCTCTATATGGGAGGTAAGCCGGTTTTTGCTGATGTCGACCCAAATACCTACAATATAGACCCGGTATCTGTAGAGTCTTTAGTAACCCGGAGGACAAAAGCTATTATTCCTGTCGATTTCACAGGCCAGCCCGCGGATTATGAAAAGCTGCAGAGTATAGCAAGCGAAAATGGGCTCGTCATCATAGAAGATGCAGCTCATGCACTGGGTGCTGACTCCAAAGGGAAGAAGGTCGGTTCATTCAGTGATATGACGATGTTCAGCTTTCATCCTGTCAAGCACATAACAACAGGAGAGGGTGGCGCGATCACCACAAACAATCCTGTTTATTATGAGAAGCTCAAGCTATTTCGTACTCATGGAATTACCCGAGATGTGAACCAGCTTGAACAAGAACGGAAAGATTGGGAGTATGAAATGCAATGTTTAGGCATGAATTACCGGCTTACTGATATTCAGGCTTCTCTTGGCATAAGTCAGTTGAAGAAGTTGGCTGGTTTTGTAGAAAAAAGAAAAGAGTACGCCAGGCTATACACGAAAGCATTTGAAAAGATGGACCATGTGGTGCCTCCTTTTCAAATGGAGGGAAGCCAATCTAGCTGGCATCTTTATATCATTCGTTTGAAAGGTCCATTGGCGAAGCAGAGGACCGAGGTATTTCAGGCACTTCGAGCAGAAAACATCGGAGTCAATGTCCATTACATGCCTGTTCATACCCAGCCCTATTATCAAAGACTCGGCTATTCTTCGGGGGCTTGTCCGATCGCAGAATCGATTTATGAACAGGTCATAACTCTGCCGCTTTTCCCGAAGATGACAAAGGGTGACGTGAGGGATGTCATCAGGGCAGTGAAAAAAGTCGTTACCCATTATGAAAAAGAGGCGGGCGTATGAGGGTCGGATTCAGAACTGATGCCTCGACGGATTCAGGGACCGGTCATGTGATGCGGTGTCTCACTCTTGCGGAGGAACTTCGTATGCAAGGGGCAGAGGTTTTTTTTATGTGCAGAAGAAGACCTGGAGATCTAGTTGATTTTATTCAACAGAAAAGGTTCGCTGTTTATGTCATTACTGGAGCAGCGGGGATATCGTGGCGTGAAGATGCAGCACGGAGTCTGGGTATTTTGGAGAACGTCGGGATTGTTGATTGGTTGATTGTCGATCATTACGATCTTGATGCTAGATGGGAAAGGGTATTGAAATCATCAGTCAAACGTTTGATGGTCATCGATGACCTTGCTGATCGACAGCATGATTGTCACCTTCTATTGGATCAAAATCTTTATCCCGATATGGATAAAAGATATGAAGGACTGATACCGGATGGGACTGTCACGTTATTGGGGCCAGCTTATACATTATTGCGCGAGGAGTTCATCCTGGAAGCTGAACGTTTGAGTAACCCTAATGGCACCGTGGAGCGGATTATAGTCTCGTTTGGGGGGAGTGACCCTACCAACGAAACATTGAAGGCACTCAAGGCGATTCTGATGTTGGAAAAGCAGCCAGAGGTTGATGTGGTAATCGGCAAATCTAATCCATATCAAACAGAAATCTTAGCTTTTTGCAAAAAGGTCAAGGGGTTTCATCTTCATATTCAAACCAACGAAATCGCCCGTTTAATGCAGAAAGCGGATATAGCGATCGGGGCAGGAGGGAGTTCCGTTTGGGAGCGCTGCTATATGAACCTTCCTTCTATAGTGATCGAAACAGCAAGTAATCAAACCGAAATCATTGCATTTCTGGAAGAGAAAGGCGCAGTTTTCAATTTAGGTAAAAGTGAAAAAGTGAGGGTGGAAGACATTTATAAGCAGTTGCAGGAACTGGATGATGATTCTTCTATTGTTATGCAAGCATGGAAGTCAATCCGCGAAATCATGAAAGATCATGAAAGATATGGAGTTACCAAGTACCTCATGGGTGGAGATCATCATGACTGATTTTTTATTGAGAGATATGGAAGTATCGGATTTGAAACTTGTATGGAAATGGCGCAATAGAGAAGAAATCAGAAAAAATATGTACAATGACCAACCGATTCCGTGGTTGGATCATGTCGATTGGTTTGATAGGGAAAAAAAGAATCCACTGTCTTATACGAAACTGTTCCTTGGAGAAGGGCGTCCTTTAGGGGTCGTACGGTTTACGGATATCGATCTTGAACATCACACATGTTATTGGGGTTTTTATATTGGTGAAAAGGACACCCCTAAAGGATCTGGGACGATGATGGGAAGACTTGCATTGGATTTTATATTTTCCGAAGTGGATGTACGGAAAGTATGTGCCGAAGTATTGGGATTCAATAAAATCAGCGTCCGTTTTCATGAGAAATTGGGTTTTTTGGAAGAAGGACGGTTGAAAGAACAGATAAGAAGAGGGGATGACTTCATCGATGTGATTCCGATGGGATTGTTCTACAATCGATGGAAAATGATAAGGAAAGCATTAGGGGGGATGGACAATGGACATCAAGGTGCAAAGTAAACAAATAGGTGCAGATCATCCTCCTTTCATAATAGCCGAGATGTCAGGAAACCATAATCAATCGTTGGAACGTGCCCTGGAAATTGTAGAGCAGGCAGCGGCAAGCGGTGCACATGCATTGAAAATCCAAACGTATACGGCCGATACGATGACGTTGGATCATAAAGGAAAAGATTTTCAAATCAAGGATTCAGAGAGTCTTTGGAATGGGAAAAGTCTGTATCAGCTTTATCAAGAAGCTTACACTCCCTGGGATTGGCATGAGAAGATCTTCAAGCGAAGCAGGGAACTGGGCATGATCGCCTTCAGCACCCCTTTTGATGAAACAGCTGTAGATTTTTTGGAAAGTCTGAATGTACCACTGTACAAAATTGCATCATTTGAAAATACGGATCTACCGTTGATTCGAAAAGTGGCTGCCACAGGTAAACCAGTGATCATTTCTACAGGAATGGCTACGGTCGGGGAAATAGAAGAGATGGTTGAAGCGGCAGAGGGTGCGGGGTGTAAGGACCTCGTTTTATTGAAATGCACAAGCAGCTATCCTGCATCACCCGCGAATTCAAACATCTCAACCATTCCCCACCTCAAAGATTTGTTCAATTGTCAGGTCGGTTTATCTGATCATACCTTAGGGACCGGCGTGGCCGTCGCCAGTGTGGCGTTAGGGGCGACAGTCATCGAAAAACACTTTACGTTGAAACGGGAGGATGGGGGTGTCGATGCCAAGTTCTCTTTAGAACCAACTGAAATGAAAAGTCTTGTGGAAGAGACGCAAAGAGCATGGCAGGCACTTGGAAAGGTGAGTTATGGTCCAACTGCGAGTGAGAAGGCTTCAGGAAAATATCGTCGCTCGTTATACATCACCGAAGATTTGAAGGCTGGTGAATACCTTACAAAAGAGAACCTAAGGGCTATCCGGCCAGGTTTTGGTTTGCCCCCTCACTATTACGATGTTTTATTAGGTAAAAGAGTCAATGCCGATGTGAGACGGGGGACCCCGATGTCATGGGATTTTATTGGATAAGGGGGAGAGGTTTTGAAAGTCGTTGCTATTGTTCAGGCCCGAATGGGATCGACAAGGCTGCCGGGGAAAGTATTGATGAAGGTCATGGGGAAGTCGTTGCTCGAATATCAAATCGAACGAATGCAGAGGGCGAAATCGCTAACTGAGATTGTGATTGCCACATCAACAAAGCAGAAGGATGACCCGATCATTGACCTTTGTAATCAGTTATCTGTTTCTCACTTCCGGGGTTCTGAACACGATGTGCTGGACCGGTTCTACCGGGCGGCTGAAGCATATGATGCAGATGCGGTGGTGCGGTTGACGGCGGATTGTCCCCTGATTGACCCTGAAGTCATTGATCAAGTAGTGGATTATTATGTTAATAATCATTCCAGGTATGATTATGGTTCCAATACGGAAATGCGGAGTTATCCACGAGGGATGGATACGAGTATCTTCTCGTTCAAAGCTTTAGAACAGGCCTACCGGGAAGCTCGTCTCCCATTTGATCGTGAACATGTGACTCCTTTTATCATTAGGAATGAGCAGAGGTTTCCTTCTTTCCACATTACTTATTCGCAGGATGCGAGTCATCATCGTTGGACTGTTGATACAAAAGAAGACTTCCTATTGATCGAGCATATTCTGAAGGAATTATATCCAGAAAATGAAAAATTCACGTTAAAGGAAACGCTCAAGGCCTTCGAAAATCATCCAGAGTGGCTGAAAATCAATGATCATATAAGACAGAAGGATTCGTGAGTGAAGGAGTAGGTTTCCGTGGCCATTCCTAAAGGGTTTGCTGCTGTTGACAGTGAAGCTGCTATTGTGAAGGTAGAGGTGAAGAAGTGTCGGGATTGGCTTGGTTATTCTTATGCGGATGATGGATGGCATTATTTTTGTGCTACCATCAGGCAATACATCGATGAACCATCCCTTTCATATAAAAAATCAATCTTGCGTAAGTATTATCAGCTTTTTCAACCGAAGTCACTGCGGGAGGGATTGTTTTATAAGGTAGCTGATACACCCTTGAAAAAGCATAATCTATGGATGCCTTTACCTTGGGAAAACAACTTAAAGCTACCTGAAGGCGATCATCAGCATTTCGGTCCGAACTCGGAAGCATTTGGAGAAACTGAGCTTTTACGGACGCTGCGAGTGTACAAAAAAATAAGGAAAGTAGGCTACCAGCCTCGTCATTTTCCGGACGGTTATATAAGAGGGTACTTCTTGAAAAGTGGAAAAGATTATCGATTTAAACTGACCGCAGGACAACATCGTATGGCTGCCCTCGGTGTCATGGGTCATCAAACGGCCAAGGTGAAAGTACAATCGAAATGGGAGCGGGTGATCGATCCTGCCCACATCAAAGAATGGCCTCAAGTACGAAACCGGAGGTACACTAAAGAACAAGCTCTTTATATTTTCAATTCATATTTTAAACAGACGGGAAGAGAGAGGGCGATAAGATTAGGGTTGATGAAATAATCATATAGTTTGATATAGATTTAGCAGAGAGCTCTTCGGGGCTTTCTTTTTTTAATGCCTGGAGATTTTTCTTGTCTTAAGCATGAAAAAAACACATTAAAGGGTACCTTTAGGTTGTCGGGGGGGGGTGCGTTCTGTTCAAATTCAAAAACTCATTAAAAAAAGCCCCAGTTTTAAAACTGAGGCTCCCCCTGCCACCTATACCTATACAAACTTTCGTCTCTTATGTTTTATTATCTCTAATTAAGATGGCTTGAATTAAAGATACCACAAAATGACAAAATTGTTAACTGTTTTTTAGAGTTTTGTAAATGTCCTTCTGTTTGAGTAATCATTCAGCATTGAATCAGAAAAACAAACTTTTACTTAGGTGCAGGTTTGTTTTTCTTTTCCCGCACTATCGACTATTCAGAAATGACCTTTCTTCCCTTTTATAATGTAAACCAACAAGAAGGTATACCTGAATGTCTTAAAGCAGTAAAACCTCCTTTCACTGTTTATCGACAAAATTTTTACCGGCATTAAACCCTGTGATGATGCCTCTTCCTTTAATATCCAATTGTTCACATCCTTTGTTGAATGAGAAGCGATATAGTATAGTTATGATGAGCGTGATTATTCTGAAAAATTGTTATTTAGGAAGAAAGGGGTACACCAAATGACTCAGCAAACATTTTTATATCAACCGAAGATTTCGGAAGTGCTTAAGAATATAAGGAAAGTCATGATAGGGAAAGAAGAGGCGGCCTTGTTAAGTGTAGTGGCACTACTGGCAAAAGGCCATGTGCTGCTCGAGGATGTTCCTGGTGTCGGAAAGACGATGCTTGTCAAAACACTTGCGAAATCCCTCGATTGCGATTTCAAGAGAATTCAATTCACACCGGATTTGCTGCCATCCGATGTGACTGGTGTATCTATATATAATCCGAAGAATATGGAATTCGAGTTCCGTGCTGGCCCGATCCTGGGAAATGTGGTATTAGCAGATGAAATCAACCGTACATCTCCAAAGACACAATCCGCGTTATTAGAGGGGATGGAAGAAACGAGCATCACTGTAGACGGGAAAACGGTCCCGCTCAGTGACCCGTTTTTCGTCATGGCCACTCAGAACCCGATCGAATATGAAGGGACGTATCCATTGCCGGAAGCTCAGTTGGACAGGTTCCTCTTGAAAATGAGAATGGGCTATCCGACAGCGAAGCAGGAAATGGAAATGCTCTCAAGAACGTCGAACGGCCATCCGATTGAAGAGATTTCAGCCGTGCTGTCAAGGGACGAACTGGTCGGACTGCAAAAGGAAGTAGCAGATGTATATGTTGATAATTCTGTAAACCGTTACATCATCGACCTTGTGACAGCAACGAGGAATCATGAAGGAGTTTATCTGGGTGTCAGTCCTCGTGGTTCGATTTCCCTTATGAAAGCAGCGAAAGCTTTTGCGTTCGTTCATGACCGTGACTATGTCATCCCGGATGATGTTCAATACCTTGCTCCATATGTGTTGTCACATCGAATGATCCTCACTTCTGAAGCGAAGTTTGAAGGTTCGAGTGCGGAATCGATCATCGAGGAACTCTTGACAGCTACATCCATCCCAGTGAACAGGAATATCAGTGAATGAGACAAACGTTGAAACTTTCAGCTAAGTTGAGCGTTGTCGCGGTTTTGTTCGCGATATTGTTTTCTTATGCTATGTTCCAGGGGGGCTTCGTCAGCTGGTTCCTTTTCTATGCCTTCCTTCCCTTTCTTCTCTATATGTTAGGGGTTCTTTTCTATCCGATTCATAATTGGAAGGTGGAGCGCCGCTTATCGAAACGAATCGCGATGGGTGGGGAGACGATCCATGTCGATGTCAGACTGACGAGAAAGGTTCCATTTCCAATCTATTATTGTGTGATTGAAGAGTATTTGCCGGATTCTTTGAAAAAAGTGGACGAGCACGTCAGCAAGTATGAGGATATGGAAAAAACGGAAGATTACTATGAATCGAGAAAAGTGAAGCGTGTCGCTTTCCCATGGTTCAGTAAACATATCAATTTCAATTACGAACTGGCGAAGGTTCCGCGTGGGGAACATGCATTAAAAGCCATTCGCGTTAAGACAGGGGATTTCTTCGGTTTTGTAAAAAAAGAAGAAGTATATCAGCAGGAAAATAAGCTGGTGGTCTTTCCTTACCTCAGACCTGTGAAGATGAAAGAACGGGTTTACAGTTTCGAGCAAGGGGCGAGCCCTTCGTTCAAGCTTAATGAGAAGAATACCAATGTCGTTACTGGTGTCAGGGAGTACATGCCGGGAGACCGTTTCGCATGGGTTGACTGGAAGACGACGGCAAAGAAAAACCAAATGATGACCAAAGAGTTCGAACAAGAAAAAAGCGTTGATATGCTGCTCATTTTGAATGCAGTCTATCATTCTGAAATGAACGAATTGAGCTTTGAAGGTTCGGTTGAATTTACAGCTTCATTATTGAATGCTTTTCATAAAAAAGCCTCCCCGCTGGCTTTTATGACCCTCGGAGATGGGCGTAAGTATTTTCCTTTTCACCAGGATCACTCTCATCACCAACAAATTCAGGGTCATCTGGCAAAGATCCGTCCAATAGGGCGGGTTCCTTTTGCCCGGCAATTGGAAAGGGAGCACGCTTCGATTCCGAGTGGCGTCATGATGATGGTAGTTAGTCACCATTTGGACAATGATATACAAGTGGCATTG